>NZ_CP195161.1:3102532-3412786 GCF_051200835.1 Janibacter sp. GS2 | reverse complement strand
CATTGTGCGAAAGCCCCCAACATCGTTGGGGGCTTTCGTGCGTCCCGGGGGGCGGCCGGTGCCGGGCAACGACGAAGGGGGTCTGCCCGCCGAGGAGCGGCGAGCAGACCCCCTTCGTCGTGCGGGTCCGGGTGGGTCAGTCGGACGACGGCTTGTCGATCCCGTCCTTGATCTGGCTCATGACCGAGGAGTCGGCCAGCGTGGAGACGTCACCGACCTCACGGTTCTCCGCGACGTCCTTGAGCAGACGACGCATGATCTTCCCCGAGCGGGTCTTGGGCAGCTCGTCGACGACCATGATCGAGCGCGGCTTGGCGATCGGACCGATCTCCTGGCCCACGTGGTTGCGCAGCTCCGTGACCAGCTCGTCGCCCTGGGCGTCGGCGGACTCACCGTGCTCACGCAGGATGACGAAGGCGACGGCGGCCTGACCGGTGGTCTCGTCGCTCGCTCCGACGACCGCGGCCTCTGCGACCTGCTTGTGGGAGACGAGCGCGGACTCGATCTCGGCAGTCGACAGTCGGTGCCCGGAGATGTTCATGACATCGTCCACACGGCCGAGGATCCAGATGTTGCCGTCCTCGTCGTACTTGGCGCCGTCCCCGGCAAAGTAGTACTTCGGACCGAAACGGCTCCAGTACGTCTCCTTGTAGCGTTCCGGGTCACCCCAGATCCCCCGAAGCATCGAGGGCCACGGCTTGGTGAGGACGAGGTAGCCGACCTGTTCCGGCTCGGTCAGGGGCTGGCCCTCGTCGTCGAGGATCTCCGCGTGGATGCCGGGGATCGCCCGCTGGGAGCTGCCCGGCTCGAGCGCGGTGACGCCAGGCAGGGGGGAGTTCATGATCGCTCCGGTCTCCGTCTGCCACCAGGTATCGACGATCGGGGCGCTTCCGCCGCCGATGACATCGCGGTACCACCGCCACGCCTCGGGGTTGATCGGCTCACCGACGGAGCCGAGGACGCGGATGGAGGAGAGGTCGTACTTGTCCGGGATCTCCCGGCCCCACTTCATGAAGGTGCGCACCGCCGTGGGGGCGGTGTAGAGGATGCTCACCTTGTACTTCTCGACGATCTCCCAGAAGATCCCCTGATGCGGGCTGTCCGGCGTGCCCTCGTAGAGGACCTGGGTCGCGCCGTTGGCCAGCGGCCCGTAGACGATGTAGCTGTGGCCGGTCACCCAGCCGATGTCGGCGGTGCACCAGTAGACATCGCTCTCGGGGTGCACGTCATGGACGACCGAATTGGTGTAGGCGCACTGGGTCAGGTATCCGCCCGTCGTGTGCAGGATGCCCTTGGGCTTCCCGGTCGTGCCGGAGGTGTAGAGGATGAAGAGCGGGTGCTCGCTGCCGTGCGGCTGGGCCTCGTGCTCCTCGGAGGCGCCGTCCACGGCGTCGTGCCACCACACGTCGCGGCTGTCGTCCCAGTCGACGTCGATGCCGGTGCGCTGCACGACGAGAACCTTCTCGGCGGTCGTGCCGGGGACGGCCTTGTCGACGGCCGTCTTGAGCGGCATGGCCTTCCCCTTGCGGAACTGCCCGTCGCTGGTCACGACGACCTTGGCCTCGCCGTCCTCGATGCGTGCCTTGAGCGCCTCCGCGGAGAAGCCGCCGAAGACGACGGAGTGCGGGGCGCCGATGCGCGCGCAGGCGAGCATCGTGACGACGGCCTCGGGGATCATCGGCATGTACACGGCGACGCGGTCGCCCTTCGCCACGCCCAAGGACTCGAGCGCGTTGGCGGCCTTGGCCACCTCACGCTGGAGGTCCGCGTAGGAGATCGAGCGGCCCTCGCCGCTCGCCGCGACGAAGTGGAGCGCTACCCGGTCGCCGTTGCCGGCGTCGACGTGCCGGTCGACGCAGTTGTAGGCGACGTTCAGCTCGCCGCCCACGAACCACTGGGCGAAGGGAGCATCGCTCCAGTCGAGGGTGGTGTCGAAGTCCTTGCTCCACGTGACGTACTCATGGGCACGAGCGGCCCAGAATGCCTCGTGGTCAGCTGCGGCCTCGTCAAACAGGCCTGCCTTGCCGACCGCCTGGTCGGCGAACTCGGTGCTCGGGGCGTAGTCCGACACATGTCCTCCTCGTCGAGTGATCGCGCGCTGCGCGATGGGGGTTGCCCACCTACCTTCCCCCGATGTGGCGACGAGCACAATGCGGCGACCGCTGGGCGTCGCCGGACGCGGGGGACTGGACGGTGAACGGCTCTCGGGGGATGCGCACTGTGCACAGCACGAAACGGCGCGAATTGCCTGCGGGCTGAGCAGTCTGACCAGTCAGCAGGCGCCCTGTGGCCTCGAGACTCGGCTTCTGCCACGGTGGACTGACCACAAGGAGGTGGTTGGACGTGTTCACCGAGGGACAGTTGTACTCACCCGTGACCGAGCACGAGGACGGGACCGTCGAGGTCCACCTCGCGGACACGCATCCGGGTCGGGATGACCCGGACTACCTGCGGCGGCGGGGCGAGATCGCGGGCGCCGCCCTGGGGTGGGACCGGGCGAACGACCCCGTCCCGAGGATCGACTACTCCGAGGCCGAGCACGAGGTCTGGCGGCGGGTGAGCCGGGAGCTCGGGCCCCTCCACGAGCGGCACGCCCACAGTGAGTACCTCGTGGCCAAGGAGCGTCTCGCACTGCCGAGCGATCGTGTCCCCCACCTGGGAGAGGTCAGCGAGCGGCTCATGCCGCTCAGCGGCTGGAGCTATGTCTGTGCGCCGGGCCTCGTGGCCCTGCGCGACTTCTACGCCGACCTCGGCCAGCGGTGCTTCAACTCCACCCAGTACCTCCGGCACGGCTCGCAGCCGCTGTACACCCCGGAGCCGGACATCATCCACGAGGTCATCGGACACGCCAATCAGCTGGCCTCTCCCCGCTTCGCCGCGATCGTCGAGGCGGCGGGCCAGGCGTCGCTGCGCCTCGAGACCGAGGAGGCGATGAAGCTCGTCGCGGACGTCTTCTGGTTCTCCATCGAGTTCGGCGTGATGGACGATGCCGGTGAGCCCAAGGCGTACGGCGCGGGCATCCTCTCGAGCTTCGGGGAGATCCAGGAGTTCTCGCACATGGAGATCCGCGAGCTCGACCTCGCCGACATGGGCACGCTCAACTACGACATCACCGCCTACCAGCCGGTGCTCTTCTCCGCGCGCTCCGTGGCGCACCTCGAGGACGTCGTCGGAGACTTCTTCGCCACCGTCGACGACGACCGGGCCGCCGCCCTGCGGGAGGAGGCCACGCGACGGGGACTGCTCCCCATGTCGCACCAGTGAGACAGCGGTTAGTTTTCGAGTCAGTCGGGGAGGAATGCACCCCATCGAGCGAAGGAACTGACATGAAGACGACCGGCACCATGCGCGCAACCAGTCTGCTCGCCGTGGCCGCCCTCGGTCTCTCGGCGTGTGGCGGATCGGACGAGGACACCACCCGGGAGACGTCGAGCACGAGCCAGGCCAGCCCGAGCGAGTCCGCGACGAGCGATGAGGCCACCGAGTCCGAGGACGCTGTCGACGAGGAGGTTGCAGTCGAGGAGTCCGAGAGCTCGGACGGGGCGGGTGCCGGCGGTTCTGCCGAGCTGACCGAGCCCGGCACGCAGCTCGAGGTCGGCGCGAGGGCCACGATCCCGCAGGGCGATGACGACGCTGCCGTCACCGTCACCGTCTCGAAGGTCACCCGGGGAACGTCGGACGACCTGTCGCAGCTCGAGGACGCGGACAAGTACGCGGACTACACCCCGGTCTACGTGCAGTACACGATGACCGGCACGGACAGCTCGAGCGAGCTCGGCGGAGACCTCCTCGACGACGTCGATCCGATCACTGCTGACGGCCGCAAGGCGAGCACGCTCGTCCTCATCGGCACCTCGCCCTTCGAGAAGTGCGACCGCAACTCCATCCCGGACGACTTCGGTCCCGGCGACACCGAGACCACCTGCCAGGTGGCGATGGTCTCCGGTGACCAGAAGATCACCGGTGCGCAGTTCGCCCCCTACGAGGGCGACTACGCGGACGACGGCAAGGTCGTCTGGACGCAGTGACCACCACGGCACGACGAAGGGGGAGAGCCGCGGCTCTCCCCCTTCGCCATGTGGTGGTGTCGGTCAGTGGTCGAGCGACTCCGCGACACCGTGGCCGGTGAGGCTGCGCACCTCCATCTCGGCGTACTTGGCGCGGTTGAACTCCTTGCTCGTCACCGTGCCGACGTACCCGAGGATGAAGCCCAGCGGGATCGAGATGAGGCCGGGGTTGGCCAGCGGGAACCAGCTGAAGTCCGCGTTCTGGATCATCGCCGTCTCCGACCCGGAGACGACCGGGGAGAAGGTGATCAGCACGAGGGCCGCGGCGAGGCCGCCGTACATCGACCACAGCGCACCCCGGGTGTTGAACCGCTTCCAGAAGAGGCTGTAGAGGATCGTGGGCAGGTTGGCGCTCGCCGCGACGGCGAAGGCCAGGGCCACGAGGAAGGCGATGTTCTGGTCCTTGGCGAGCATCCCGCCGAGGATCGCCACGGCACCGGTGACCATCGCCGCGATGCGAGAGACCTTGACCTCCTGCTCCTGGGTCGCCTTCCCGTGCTTGAAGACCTGGTTGTACAGGTCGTGCGCGACGCTGGCGCTCGCGGTGATCGTCAGGCCGGCGACGACCGCGAGGATCGTCGCGAAGGCGATCCCGGAGACGATGCCCAGCAGCCAGGACCCCCCGAGCTCGTAGGCGAGCAGCGGGGCGGCGGCATTGGCCTTGCCCGGGGCGGAGTTGATCGTGTCCGGTCCGACGAGGGCGCCGGCACCGTAACCGATGACGAGCGTCAGCAGGTAGAAGCCACCGATGAGCCAGATGGCCCACTCGACCGACTTGCGGGCCTGCTTGCTCGTCGGCACGGTGTAGAAGCGCTGGAGCACGTGGGGCAGGCCGGCGGTGCCGAGGACGAGAGCCAGCGAGAGCGAGATGAAGTCGATCTTCGTCGTGATGCTCTCGCCGTACTTCAGCCCCGGCTCGAGCAGCTTCTCGCCCGCCTCGGGGTTCTTGTCGACGGCGGCCTGCATGAGAGCGGAGAGGTTCATGCCGAACTTGCCGAGCACCCACACGGTCATGACCGCCACGGCGAAGATCAGCAGGACGGCCTTGATCATCTGGACCCAGGTCGTGCCCTTCATCCCGCCGATCATGACGTAGGTGACCATGACGATGCCGACGACGGCGATGACGATGTTCTGCGCCAGGGCCCCGTCCACACCGAGCAGCAGCGAGACGAGCCCGCCCGCGCCGGCCATCTGCGCCAGCAGGTAGAAGAAGGAGACCGCGAGCACCGAGCTCGCCGTCGCGATGCGGATCGGACGCTGCCGCAGCCGGTAGGACAGGACGTCGGCGAGGGTGAAGCGGCCCGTGTTGCGGAAGAGCTCGGCCACGAGCAGCAGGGCGACCAGCCAGGCCACGAGGAAGCCGATGGAGTAGAGGAAGCCGTCGTAGCCCTGGAGGGCGATGGCGCCGGCGATCCCGAGGAAGCTGGCGGCGGAGAGGTAGTCACCGGCGATGGCCAGGCCGTTCTGCCGGCCGGAGAAGGACGCGCCACCGGTGTACATCTGGCTGGCCGTCTTGTGACCCGAGGCCACCTTGATGACGATCGTCAGCGTCGCGACGACGAAGACGACGAAGATCGTGATGTTCAGCGCGGGGGAGCCCGTCGTGGTTGCTGCGGGCAGTGCGGCGATCATCCGTCCACCTCCGGGGACCGGTAGTTCGTGACCTGCTCCGAGAGCGCTTCTGCGGCCGGGTCGAGGACCCTGCCGGCCCAGCGCACGTAGACGATGGTGATGACGAAGGTCGTGACGAACTGGCCCAGGCCGAGGAGCAGGCCGATGTTGATGTTGCCGAAGACCTTGATGCCCATGAAGTCGGTCGCGAAGATCGACAGGAGCACATAGAGGAAGTACCACGCGAGGAAGAACGCGGTCACGGGGAAGACGAAGCTGCGGAAGGTCCGGCGCAGGTCGCCGAACTCCTTGGACTCTTGTACGGCGATATAGCTCTCGCCGAGCGGCTGAGCGTCGTTGCTCATGGCTCACCTCCGGGTCGTGGGTGGGTCCGGGCACCATGGACCGGACCCACCCAGCGTGGCGCAGGACACAGCCCTCGGGTGGGAGGTGAGGGGTCCGCCGCGGTCGGCGGGAGCGCTGCGTCGCCGTGCGGGCGAGGTGACTGCGGTGAGCGGTCGCCGGATGACGACGAGCGGTCTACCCGGCCTCGGCGAAGACGCCCTCGGGGGTGTGCAGGCGGGCCATCGTGCGGGCCCAGCGACGGGGCCGGGAGGCCGGCGTGACGAGGGAGACGAGGATCGTCACGACGAACGCGAGCGGGGTCGCCCAGGCCGTGGGTGCCGCGATGAGGGCGCCGATCCATCCCGCGGGGAGGTGGCCGACGACCGAGACGAGGGCCGCGGCGGTCGTGGTCAGGCCGCCCACGGCCACGCCGGCTGCCGCTCCCTTCGCCGTGAGCCGTGGCCACCAGACGCCGAGGATGAGCAGCGGAGCGAAGGTGGCGGCCGCGATCGCGAAGGCGTGGCCGACCGCGGACGAGATGCCGATCGGGGCTGCCGAGACGGCGACGACGAAGGGGGTGAGGACCCCGGCTCCGGCGGCGATGCGGAAGGTGGCGGCCGGGCCGGCGTCTCCGTGCGTCAATCGGGCCATGAGTGGGCGGATGACGTCCTGGTCGATGGCTCCGGCGACGGACATCGTCACGCCGGAGGCCGTGGAGAGGAAGGCGGCGAAGGCGCCACCGGCGACGAGTGCGGTGAGCAGTCGCCCGTCGAGACCGGACAACATCGCGCCGGGGAGGGCGAGCACGACCGTGCGGCTGGGGTCGTTCGCGAGGTCCGGCGTCTGCAGGTAGGCCCGGCCGAGGAAGCCGTAGACCGGGGGAAAGACGTAGAACAGGCTCAGCAGGGCCAGGACCGCGACGGTGGTGCGCCGGGCCGCGACACCGTTGGGGTTGGTGTAGAAGCGCACGGCGATGTGCGGCAGGCCCATGGTCCCGAGGCACAACGCGGCGAGCGTGCTGTAGGTCGTGAAGAGGGAGCGGCTCGTCGGCTCGTCGGAGGTGAGCGGTTCCCACCACGAGGCATCGGCCTGCGGCGCCGGTGCGCCCGACTGCGACCAGACCGCCAGCAGGACGAAGGCGGGGATCGCGATGGCGGACAGCTTGATCCAGTACTGCACCGACTGCACGAGCGTCACCGACCGCATGCCCCCGGCAGCGACGTTGAGGGTGACGATGACGGTGAGCACGGTGGCGCCGACCCAGGTCGGCAGGCCGGAGACGTGACGAAGGGCGAGCCCCGCCCCCTGCATCTGGGGGAGGAGGTAGAGCCAACCGATGCCGACGACGAGCAGTGCGCACCCCCGGCGCAGCGCCGCCGACTCCAGTCGGGACTCGGCGAAGTCCGGCAACGTGTACGCGCCGGAGCGCCGCAGCGGTGCCGCGATGAGGACGAGCAGGACGAGGTAGCCGACGGTGTACCCGACAGGCATCCACAGCATGTCGACGCCGCTCTCGTAGACGAGGCCGGCGACGCCCAGATAGCTTGCCGCAGAGAGGTACTCGCCACCGATGGCGCTGGCGTTCCGCCACGGGGTCACCGCCCGTCCCGCCACGTAGAAGTCGCTGGTCCCCTTTGCCAGGCGCAGGCCGAGGGCGCCCAGGGTGAGCGTGGTGAAGCAGACGAGTGCGATCGCGGCGACGCTCAGCGGCTCGGTCACCGGTGACCCACGACATCACTGAAGTCGGTCTCGATGCGCTCGCTGGCCCGGGTGTACCAGCGGGCGGTGAGGACCACGCAGGGGTAGACGAGCAGGCCGAGGAGGAGCCAGGCCACGGGGAGGCCGGCGATGGACAGGGACCGGGTGGCGGGCACCAGCGCGAAGATCAGCGGGAGTGCCCCGAGCGTCATGACCCCGAGGGCGAGCACCCCGAGCGTGAGCTGAAGCTGGGCGCGCATGAGCGAGGAGACGTAGGTGGCACCCAGCCCGGAGGTCCCGGTGATCTCCTCGTGCTCGGTGCGCGGCTGCTCGGTGCGCGCCTGGCGGGGAGTCCTGGTGATGCGCACCCGAGGGGGTGGGGTGCTCACCCTTCGCCCGGGTCGGTGCGCGGACGAAGCAGGGTCCTGCGCAGCTGCCGGGTGTGCCGCCGACTCACCTGCAGCTCGGTGTCGTCGACGACGACGGTGCACCGGCCGGCCTCGTTGTGCACCTCGGTGATGTGTCGGGTGGACACGAGCGTCGAGCGGTGGATCCGCACGAATCCCGCCTCCGCCCACCGGTCCTCGAGGGTGGCCAGGGGGATCCGCACGAGGTGGGAGCCGGATGGCGTGTGCAGCCGGGCGTAGTCACCCTGGGCCTGCACCCAGCGGATCTCACTGCGGGGGACGAAGCGGGTCACCCCACCGAGCTCCACGGGGACGGTCTCGTCGGCGTCCGGGCCCTCCTGCTGCGGTGGCTCCCGGTCAGCGGCCGCGAGGCAGCGACGCACGGCCTCGCCGATCCGCTCCGGGCGCACCGGCTTCATGAGGTAGTCGACGGCCCCGAGGTCGAAGGCGTCGACGGCGTGGCTGTCGTGGGCGGTGACGAAGACGACCTGGGGGCGCTCGGCGAAACGCGCGATGACCCGGGCGAGCTGCATGCCGTCCAGCCCGGGCATGGAGATGTCGCTGAAGACGACGTCGATCTGCTCGCGCTCGAGCGCCGCGAGGGCGGCGGTGCCGCTGGCGGCGGTGAGGACCCGCGCCACCCGGTCGTCCTGATCGAGGAGCCAGGCGACCTCGGTGCGGGCCGGCACCTCGTCATCGACGACGAGGACCGTCAACGCGGGAGCGGTCGTGGGCGGCATGGGCACCAGACTAGGCCGGTTCCTCGAGAGCGGGGGAGTACTTCGGTACCCGGAAGGAGACGCGCATGCCCGCACCGGGTGCCGTGTCGACGACGAGGCCGAACTCCTCGCCGTAGACCTGACGCAGACGAGCATCGACGTTGCCCAGGCCGATGGAGTCGGTGCGTGACTGCCCGTCGAGGATCTTGCGGATGTCCTCCGGGTCGGCCCCGACGCCGTCGTCGTCGACCGAGAACTCGGCCTCGGCGCCGTGGTCCGTGGCCGTGAGGGTGACGTGGCCCGGCCCCTCCTTGGGGGCCAGCCCGTGCCGTACGGCGTTCTCGACGAGGGGCTGGATGGCCAGGTAGGGGACGCGCACCGGGAGCACCTCCGGGGCGATCTTCAGCGTGATGCCGAGGCGCTCGCCGAAGCGCGCCTGCTCGAGCACGAGGTAGCGCTCGACATTGCGCAGCTCCTCGCTCACGGTGGTGAAGGCGTCCTCGCGGCGCAGCGCGTACCGGGTGAAGTCGGCGAACTCGAGGAGCAGCTCGCGGGCGCGAGCCGGGTCGGTCCGCACGAAGGACGCGATCGCGGCGAGGCTGTTGTAGATGAAGTGGGGGGAGATCTGCGCGCGCAGGGCTCGCAGCTCGGCCTCCATCGCACGGGTGCGCTCGTAGGACAGCTCGGCGAGCTCGACCTGGGCCCCGACCCAGGAGGCGACTTCCTCGGCGGCCCGGGCCAGTCCCGCGGAGACATCGGGCCCGAAGCCGCAGATCGTCCCGATGACGCGACCCTCCACCGTCACCGGGGCGATGACCGCGGAACGGATGGGGCACTCCGTCGACGTGCAGGTGATGATGTCCGGCCCGAGGACGAGACTCTGCCCGGAGGTGATCACCGCCTGCGCCCGGTCCACGACCATGGGGAGGTGGTGCCTCCCTTCGCCGTCCCACACGATGACGCTGCTCGTGTCGCACACGGCGAGGGCGGGCGTCGCGAGCATGGCCCGCAGGTAGGGGGCGGCGCGCTCGCAGCCCTGGTCGGTGAAGCCGTCGGCGAAGTGGCGCCCGGCGACGGAGGCGGTGTGCAGGGTCTCGTAGGTCGCCTGGTCGGTCACCGAGATGAAGCCGGGCCGGCGCCGGCGCCAGTGGACGAAGGCGATGAGCAGTCCACAGGTGATGAAGGCGCCGGACACGGCCACTGCGGTGGGGAGGTGCAGGCCGGCGTCCATGGGCGAACCCTAGTGCGGCCTAGGCTGTCCGGGTGTCCGCCCCCAGCCCCCAGCTCGCCGCCCTGAACCAGCTCGCCGCCCTTCCCGAGGTCGCGGCGGCGTCGGACCACGCCCGGGAGGTGTGCACCCAGCTGCGTTGGCACGAGGCCCTGCGTCGCCGGATCCCGGAGGCGGCCGCCGAGTCCCGGGTCCGCGGCGCCTGGGCCAGTGCCGAGCTCGACGGCGCCCGCTCGACGGCGACGATCGTGCGCGACCTCATGCGCGGCGCCCGGGAGCGCAGCCCGCTGCCGGACCCGGCCGAGCGCGTCATCCACGGCGCGATCGCCGCCACCGCGGAGACCGAGAGCCTCAGGCCGCTGATCATCCGATCACCCGGCCAGGCGCTGGCTCGACTGCACACGGCCGCCGCCGCACAGCTCGTCGACGACTCGGACCAGCTCGGGCGTCCTCGTCGGGAGGGGGAGGGGTGCGCGGAGTTCGCGGACCTCGGAGCGGCCCCCGTCGGGGCCGCGCTGCAGTCCCGTCTCGCGGGGATCATCGACCTCATGCAGTCTGCGAGCGAGGCCCCGGCGCTGGTCGTCGCGTCCATCGTCCACGCGGAGATCGCCACCGTGCGCCCGTTCGTCGTCGGCAACGGTCTCGTCGCACGGGCCGTCGAGCGAGCGCTCGTCGCGGCGACCGGCCTCGACCCGACCGGTGTGGCCGTACCCGAGGCCGGGCACGGCCACCAGGGCGGGCCGGCCTACCTCGGCTCCCTCAACGGCTACGTCCACGGGGGTCAGCCGGGTGTGGGCCTGTGGTTGAAGCACTGCGGCGACTCACTCGTCGCGGGCGCCGAGGAGGGATGGCGCGTGGCCGACTCCGTGCGGGCCGGTCGCCTGCAGTAACGCTCGACGCTCATGTGGCGAGGCGTCACCGGTGTGAGGACCATCCGGAATTGCGTTCACGACTGTGGCCGTTAGAGTTGGTGGTAACCGCTCCCTCAGGGTTGAGCGGCCAACGCACGGCTCCCTCCCCCCGGAGCCCGCGTTGACGGCCCCGGCGCTCCCCCGCCGGGGCCGTCCCCTGTGCGGGGGTCGGTCCTCGTCCCCAGGTGGATGCCCGGCCACGACGTCGTCCACAGGCCGTCCGCAGCATCCCGGCGCAGGCACCGGCCGCGGGAGGATCGCGGCATGCATCCCGTCATCGTCATCGCCGGCGCCTCCGGAGGGCTGGGCGCCTCGACGCTCACCGCGGTCACCGGGACCCTGCTCTCCCGGGAGTGCTCACCGACGCTGGTCGACGCCGACTTCGGCGGAGGGGGGCTCGATGCGACCCTCGCTGTCGAGCACCTGGACGGCCTGCGGTGGGAGGACCTCGCCGAGCACGAAGGGGAGGTCGACGCGAGTCGTCTGCGGCGCGGCCTGCCCGAGGGGCCGGTGCCGGTCCTCGCTGCTCGCAGGTGGCGGCCGCAGGCGGCCACCGCCCGGTCGGTGACGCGAGGACTGGCGCACGTGGGCCCGGTCGTCATCGACGTCCCGTCGGGTCCGCGAGTGGACCCGATGTGGCTGGAGCTGGCTGACGTCGTCGTCGTGCTCGTGGGGCTGCGGCCGCGGTGGCTCCGTGACGGCGAGGCCCTCGCAGCGACGCTGGGGGAGGCGAGCGAGCGGACGCTGCTCGTCACCCGTGGGCCGCGACGGGCCTCACGGGTGGCCGACCGGGCCGGCGAGCACCTGGGGCTGCCCCTGCTGGAGCACCTGGCCGATGAGCCCGGGGTGATCCGCGACGAGGCCCACGGCCGGGCTCCACGCCCCCGTGGGGCCGTGCGGGAGGTGGCTCGGGCCCTGGTGGAGTCCGTGCCGCAGGCGCGCGCATCGCTGGGTGAGGGCGTGCTGGGGCTGGCGTCATGAGGTGGTCGAGCGCGATCGACGAGCAGGTGCGTGCGGGCCAGGCGCCGGATGAGTCCGCCATCGCGCACGTGGCTCGGGCCGAGTCGGTGCGTCTGGGGGCCTCCGGGGCCCAGCGACGCTCGGGTGAGCTGCAGGCCGAGCTCATGGGGTTGGGCGTCCTCGAGCCGGTGGTGGCCGACGAGCGCGTCACCGACGTCCTCGTCAACGGCGACGGCTCGGTGTGGGTCGACCGCGGTGAGGGTGTCCAGCGGGCGGTGGACGTCGAGGTCGGTGATGCCGCCTCGGTGCGCCGGCTCGCCACCCGGCTCTCCGCGGTCGCCGGTCGCCGGCTGGACGATGCGCAGCCGTGGGTGGACGGCCTGCTGCCGCGCGGTATCCGTCTGCACGCCGTGCTGCCGCCCCTCGTCACGGGTGGTCCCCATCTCAGCCTGCGCATCCCGAGGCACCGCGGCGGTGGGCTCGACGCGCTCGTCGGCCTCGGCATGGCGACGCCTCGGCAGGCCGCGCAACTGCGGGAGGTGGTCTCGGCCCGTCGGGCCCATGTCGTCACCGGCGGGACCGGCACGGGCAAGACGACCCTGCTGGCCGCCCTCCTGGCGGAGGTCCCGGCGACGGAGCGGCTGCTCGTCGTCGAGGACGTCGGGGAGATCCAGGTCCGCCACCCCCACGTCGTGCGCCTCCAGGCGCGCTCGGCCAACACCGAGGGTGCCGGGGAGGTGACGATGGTCGACCTCGTGCGGCAGGCACTGCGGATGCGACCCGACCGGCTCGTCGTCGGAGAGGTCCGGGGCGCCGAGGTGCGCGACCTCCTGCTGGCGCTCAACACCGGTCACGAAGGGGGGTGCGGCACCCTCCACGCCAATCGGGCGCAGGACGTGCCGAGCCGGTTCGAGGCGTTGGGTGCGCTGGCTGGCATGAGCCGCGAGGCGGTGCGCGCCCAGCTGACGAGCGCCATCGAGGTCGTCATCCACCTGCGTCGGGTCGGCGGCCGCCGGGTGGTGGACTCCATCGGCGCCCTCCCGGGAGGCGCCCCGTGAGCGTGCTCGCCACCGGGCTCGTCCTCGTTGCCGTCCTCTGCTGGCCGGGCCGGCGAGTCGCCGTCGCGGCCAGCGGGGCCGGTGGCGGGCTCGGGCTGCCCCGGTGGCGGCGTCGCACCTCTGCGGTGGAGGACCTCGAGGCGCTGGCGCGCGTGGCGGACCTCTTGGCGATGACCCTCCGCTCGGGCGCGACGCCGGTCACCGCCGTGACCGTTGTGGCGGGCGAGGCGCCACCGGCGTGGGCGGCCGTGCTCGACGAGGTGCGCGCGCAGCTCACCGCAGGCGCTCCGGCCGGAGTGGTGTGGCAGCGCCATGCCCGGGAGCGGCCCGAGCTCGGTGCGCTCGCGGGGGCCTGGGAGCTGAGCGAGGACCTCGGGGTCGCCCTCGCCCCGTCGATGACGACGAGCGCACAGGTGCTCAGGGCGCAGGTGCAGGCCCGACGGCGCCTGGAGGCCTCGACCTCGGGTGCCCGGGCGACCATGCGCATGCTCACGCTGCTCCCGGTGGTCGGGCTCCTCGCCGGCTTCGCCTTCGGTCTGACGCCGTGGGAGGTGTACGGGCACAGCGTGATGACGATGGTCAGCGCGATCATCGGGCTGGGGCTCACCGCCCTCGGCTGGGTCATCTGCCGGTGGGTGCTCGCTCGTGCCGTCGCGCCGGTGGTGCACACGTGAGCGTGTCGGTGGCTGCCCTCGTCGTCATCACGGTGCTGCTCTGGCCGGGGCGGGCCGAGGCGGCGATCCGGTTGCAGCGGGCGTCGCCCGAGGACCGGGGCCCGTCAGCCGCCGGGCTGACCGTCGAGGAGGTCGCGGACGCGAGCGTCCTGCTCGCACTCGCCCTGCAGTCCGGGCGGGGCCTGACCCAGGCGCTCGAGGAGGTGGCGGGCGTGGCCTCGGCGGGCGCCGCCGAGGATCTCGCGAGAGTGGGCGCCGCCCTGCGCTGGGGTCGACCGATGGGGGAGGCGTGGGACTACGCCCGGACGGCGTGGGGACCGACGGCGACGGCCTTCGTCGTGGCCGATGCGGTGGGCGCGCCGTCGGCCCAGGTGCTCCTCGACGCAGCGACCACCCTGCGTGAGACCGAGGCCCGGCGACTCGAGCAGGCCGGCGGCACGGCTGCGGTGATGCTCGTGCTGCCGCTGGGTCTGTGCTTCCTCCCGGCCTTCATCGCCACCGCGGTCCTCCCCCTCGTGGCCGTCCTCGTGGGGACCCAGCTGGGGGGCTGACATGCGTTCACGCCGAGCTCCGGGAGCATCGGCCCCTCCCGGGTGCCCCCGGGAACGAGCGATCGAGCCCGACCATGCTGCCCGTGGCCCGGGTCGCGCCCCTGTGCCGGCGCTGCCTCGCCGGACCGCGACCTACCGGACCGACTCCGGCGTCGAGGACTCGGCGTGGGCGTCGACCCAGGACTCGGCGTCGTCGTCGCCCCACAGCGTGACCCCACGGGCCCGGGGGAGGGTGCTGCGCCGGAAGACCGGGTTGAGTCCCTTGGCCTTCTGCTGGCTGTAGTCCTTCAGCAGCGCCATGGCCAGACCACCCAGCGGGATGATGGCGATGAGGTTGATCGTGGCCATCACGCCCATGAAGAGATCGGCCAGGCTCCACACGAGGGCCACCGAGCCGAGCGACCCGCCGACGACGCACAGGAGCACGAGTGCCCTGAAGCCGGTGACCATGCGCCGGGACCCGCTGAGGAAGCGGATGTTGGCCTCGCCGTAGTAGGTGTTGCCGAGCACCGAGGACCAAGCCAGGAAGAAGATGACGATCGACAGGAAGGGCCCGGCCCAGGCGCCGACCTGGCCCTGCAGGGCATTCTGGGTCAGGGAGATGCCCTCCGGGTTGTCGAGGCCGAAGGAGGGGTCGCTCAGCAGGATGATGAAGGCGGTCGCGGAGCAGACGAGGATCGTGTCGAAGTAGACGCCGAGCGCCTGTACGAGGCCCTGCTTCACCGGGTGCGAGACGGACGCGGTGGCGGCGGCATTGGGCACCGATCCCATGCCGGCCTCGTTGGAGAACAGGCCGCGCCGCATCCCCTGCATCAGCGCCGCCCCGAGCGCCGCCCCGGCGATCTCGCGGAACCCGAGCGCGTGCTCGACGATGAGGGCGAACATGCCGGGTACGTGCTCGAGGTTGATCGCCACGACGACGAGGGCGACGACGAGGTAGGCGACCGCCATGAGAGGAACGATGATCTCGGTCACCGCGGAGACACGACGCACCCCGCCGAAGATCACCGCGCCGGTGACGATCGCGAGCAGGATGCCCACGACCCACGCCGTCATCGTGGAGTCGCCCCCGACATTGGCCTGGATCGAGGCCGAGATCGAGTTCGCCTGCACGGAGTTGAAGACGAAGCCGTAGGTGATGGTGATGATCACGGCGAAGGCACCCGCCAACCAGGGCAGGCGCAGGCCGTCGCGGATGTAGTAGGCGGGACCGCCGACATAGCTGTCTCCGCCGCGGACCTTGTACAACTGGGCGAGCGTGGACTCGACGAAGGCCGTCGCCCCGCCGATGAGCGCCAGCATCCACATCCAGAAGACCGCCCCGGGCCCACCGAGGCTGATCGCCACGGCGACGCCGGCGACATTTCCGGTGCCGACGCGGGAGGCCGCCGAGATCGTGAAGGCACGGAAGGGCGAGATGCTGTCGTCACCCCTGGCCCCCGACGGTCGCTCGACGATCGTGCGGAACATCTCGGGGATGTACCTGACCTGCACGGCGAGGGACCAGATCGTGAAGGTCAGTCCGGCGATGACGAGCAGCGCGATGACCAGGTACCAGTAGATGTCGTTGATCCCGACCACGGCGTCGACCACAGAGTTCATCGGGACAGGCTAGGCCGGGGCTGCCCGGGGGACGACGGCGGAGGGGTCGTCCACAGCCCGGTGGCCCGGTCGTGGTTCGTGCACAGGATGCGCCGGTCTTCCCTGCAGCCCGTCGTCAGGGCGAAGGGTGGAACTCACCGCGGCGCACCGGGTGCCGCACGAGGGGAGGAGTTCCCATGAAGAGGTCCATCGTCTGGTGGGGTCGTCGAGCACGGATGGCGGGCGAGGCCGGCATGACCACCGCCGAGTACGCCGTGGGCACGTTGGCGGCGTGCACCTTCGCGATCGTCCTGCTGGCCGTCGTGAAGTCCGGCCAGATCAAGACGGGGTTGTCGGGTGTCATCCTCGAGGCGCTCGGCATCCGCTAGGGCGAGCGACGACGCGGGGATGGTGACCGCGGAGCTCGCCCTCACCTTCCCCGCGGTCGCCCTCGTCCTCGTGATCTGCCTGTCCGCCCTGTCCTGGGGCGTTGACCAGGTGCGGTGCGTCGATGCGGCCCGGGTCGCCGTCCGTGAGCTCGCGCGTGGCGAGGCGCAGACGAGGGCGGTGGGCGATGCCCGGCGGACCGCGCCCGGCGGGGCGAGCATCGACGTGCGTCGTCGTGACGGTGACGTCACGGTGACCGTCACCGCGCCGGCGCCACCGGCGCTGGCCTTCGTCGGCCGGGGGACGACGTGCTCGTCGACGGCCCGGGTGGAGTCGGTCGATGCCGCGCCGTGAGATCCGGGACGAGAAGGGGTCCTCGACCGTGATGGCCCTCGGGCTCATCGCCGTCCTGCTCACCGTGACCGTGGCGGCGCTGGCCGTCCTCGGTGCGATGCGGGCGGTCCACGTGGCGCGCTCCACCGCGGACCTGGCGGCGTTGGCGGGAGCCGTCGTCTACCAGCAGGTCCAGGACGACCCTGCTGCGTGCGCCGAGGCGCGGCGGATCGCTCGTCGGCACGACGCGCAGGTGGTGGCGTGCGAGGTCGGCGCCGGGGGAGAGGTCACGGTGACGACCTCGGTGCCGATCACCCCTCGCGTGCCAGGGGTCGTCCCGGACCGGGCCGAGGGCAGGGCACGCGCCGGACCAGCACCGCAGTCGGTGGGCTGACCCCGAGGAGTCAGCGGCGGGGTGTCTCCCCGTCCCGAGGGATCGGACGGGTCGCGTCGGAGGGACGGGCATCGCGAGCGATCGGACGGGTGGCATCCGCGGGGCCGTGGTCGCCCGGGGTGACGCCGCGGTCCCGCTCGACGGCAGCCTGGCGCTCCTGCTCCTGACGCGTCTGCTCCTCGTGCGCCTGACGCTCGCGCAGCTCGTGGGCCTGCTGCTTGCGCACCTTGCGCTGCTGTGCCTTGCGCGTGAGCGTCGTCTTGATGAGGACGAGCCCGAGCCACAGCAGGAACATCGTCGCCATGCCGGCGATGACGAGGGTCAGGGGGTTGAGGTTGATCGTCAGGACATCGAAGAGCTGGATGTCGACGTCCTGCCCGGAGACCTCGGGGCCCGAGGTGCCCACGAGCAGGCCTGCGGCCAGGAGCAGGGCCACGAGTACGAGGATGATGCCGAGAATGACCATCAGGAGGTCCTTTTCGCCGGGGCGCCGGGGGTGCCCGACTGGAGATCCTCGTTCACTATAGGCGGCAGTGACGTGATCACCAGGTCAAGCAGGGCGACGGCGCCGCGCGCGTCGAGGGGTTCGTTGCCGTTGCCGCACTTCGGCGACACGACGCACGCCGGGCACCCCTGCCCGGCGCAGCTGCACGAGGCGATCGTCTCGCGGGTCATCCTCAACCACTCGACGATCCTCTCGTGGGCCCGGGCCGCGAAGCCGGCCCCACCCGGGTGGCCGTCATAGACCATGATCGTCGGCCACCCGGTGTCCGGGTGCTTCGCGGTGGAGACGCCGCCGATGTCCCACCGGTCGCACGTCGCGAGCAGGGGGAGCATGCCGATCGCGGCGTGCTCGGCCGCGTGGGCGGCCCCCGGGACATCGGGGTCGGCGATGCCTGCGTCGGCCAGTGCCTCCGGCGTCATCGTCCACCACACCGCCCGGGTCGACAGCGTCCGCTCCGGCAGCTCGAGGTCGTGCCGACCGATGACCTCACCGCTGGGCAGCCGCCGCAGGAACCCGGTGACCTGTCGCCGCACCTCCACCCGACCGAAGGAGACCCGCACCGGGCCGTGGTCCGCGCCGGTGTCCTCGGCGACGATGTCGAAGGCGGAGACCGACTGTGCGTGCGTGCTCCATCCGGGGTCGCCGCGCACGACGGTCGCCGTGGCCGTCTCGAGGTCGAGCTCGGTGACGACGAAGGTCTGCCCCTGGTGCACGTGGACGGCGCCCGTGTGCGCCTGACTGTGCGCCGCCGACTCGTCGACGGTGCCGACGACCCGGCCGGACCTCCCTTCGACGATGCTCACGACCTCGCCGATCCCGCGAAGGGAGACGTGCTCGCCCGGTCGGTCCGGTCGCGTCCAGTACCACCCGCCGGGTCGGGCCCGCAGGATCCCGCGGGCCACGAGGACCGTGAGCACGCCCTCGAGCTGCGGGCCGAACCACCGCTCGTCGGCGAGGGTCACCGGCACCTCGGCGGCCGCGCAGGCCACGTGCGGGACGAGGACGTGGATGTTGTCCGGGTCGAGGACGCTCGACTCGATCGGTGCGGAGAAGATCGCCTCCGGATGCTCGACGACCCAGGAGTCGAGGGGGTCGTCTGCGGCGAGGAGCACTGCGAGAGCGTCCTGCCCGTCCCTGCCGGCCCGACCGGCCTGCTGCCACAACGAGGCGAGGCGCCCCGGCCAGCCAGCCATGAGCACGACGTCGAGCCCGGCGATGTCGATGCCGAGCTCGAGTGCACTGGTCGCGGCCAGGCCGAGCAGCTCCCGATCGCGCAGGCGCCGCTCGATGATCCGCCGTTCCTCGGGGAGGTAGCCGCCCCGGTAGGCGGCGATCCGCCCTTCGTCGGCAGCGCTGGTCCGGCGCGCGGCGGAGGAGGCGAGCGCCTCGACGCCGGCGCGCGAGCGGGCGAAGGCGAGGGTCTGCACGTCCTTCGAGACGAGATCGGCCATGAGCTCGGCCGCCTCGGTCGTGGGGGAGCGGCGCTGACCCTCGTCGTCCTCGGGTGGCTGCCACAGACCGAAGGTCAGGCCGCCTCGCGGCGATCCGTCCTCCGTCACGGCGAGCACGTCGTCCCCGACGAGCCGGCCGGCGTGGCCGCCGGGATCCCCGACGGTCGCCGACGCGAGGACGAAGACCGGGTCCGCCCCGTAGCGTCGCGCCACCCGCCGCAGGCGCCGCAGGAGGAGCGCGACGTGGGAGCCGAAGATGCCGCGGTAGACGTGGCACTCGTCGATGACGACGTAGCGCAGCCGTCGCAGGACGTGGGCCCAGTGCTCGTGCCCGGGCAGCAGGGAGTGGTGGATCAGGTCCGGGTTGGTGAGGATGAGGTCGGCGTGGTCGCGGATCCAGCGTCGCTCGTCGCTCGGGGTGTCCCCGTCGTAGGTCGCCGCACGGACGCCCGGGATCGCCCAGGACTGGATGCGGTTGAGCTGGTCGGCGGCCAGCGCCTTCGTGGGGGAGAGGTAGAGGGCGGTCGCGCCACGACCGTTGGCGGCGGAGCGCCCCTCGATCACGGCGGTGAGCGACGGCAGGAGGTAGCCGAGTGACTTGCCCGACGCCGTGCCCGTGGCGAGGACGACGTGCTGCCCGTCGCGGGCGGCCTGCGCGGCTTCGGCCTGGTGCGACCACAGGGCATCGATGCCCGCCCCCGCCAGCGCGTGGCGGAGAGGAGGCGCCACCCACTCGGGGATCTCCGCGACACGCGCTGCGCGGGCGGGGATCCGCTCGACGTGGCGCAGCCGGTCGGCCCGTCCGGCGGTCAGCTCGGCCAGGAGCCGATCGACGGTCGGTGAGGAGGAAGTGGGCATGTGCCTTACGGTAGGCCGGTGTCCATCTCCGTCACGACCAGCAATGCCGGGGAGGTGCACATCGTCCACGTTGCCGGGGAGATCGATGTGACCTCCGCCGCCGTGCTGCGCGATGCGCTCGAGGCGCTCATTGCCGACGGTCACCGTCGGCTGACCCTCGACCTGTCCGACGTCACCTTCCTCGACTCCACCGGTCTGGGCATCGTCGTCGGACGTCTGAAGCGTCTGGCGCGACACGGCGGGACGATGACCGTCGCGGCCTCCCACGAGCGCGTGCTGCGGGTCTTCACCATCACGGGCCTCGATCGGCTCCTGCAGATCCACCCGGATCTCGAGGGCGCAGTCCGAGCGGCGGGGGCCTCCCAGCAGTAGTGTGAGCCAACGGTCGTGCCGCCACGACGACGGTCCGGCCGTGATCTGCGTCCATCAAGGAGGATGGCATGGCTGGCACGCACGCGACACTGACCGCTGCATCGACACCCACGCTCGACACCACGAACCTGACGCTCATCGGTGGGGTGGCGGCCATCGGGATCATCGCCCTCGGGCTGGGCGTGGTCCTGCGCCGCCAGGTCCTCGCGGCCGGTGCCGGGACCGAGCGCATGCAGGAGATCGCCGGGGCGGTCGAGGAGGGGGCACACGCCTACCTGAGACGACAGTTCAAGACGCTCATCGTCTTCGTCGTCCTCGTCTTCCTCCTCCTGCTGCTCCTCCCGGCGGACACCGCCGGGGTGCGCTGGGGTCGATCCGGGTTCTTCATCCTCGGTGCGGCCTTCTCCGCGGCCATCGGGTACCTCGGCATGAGCCTGGCGGTCAAGGCCAATGTCCGGGTCGCCCAGGCCGCGCGGACGACCGGGCGCGACGACGGGATGCGCATCGCCTTCCGCACCGGTGGCACCGTCGGGATGTTCACGGTCGGGCTCGGCCTGATCGGTGCCGCGGTCGTCGTCCTCGCCTACCGAGGTGAGGCGCCGAAGGTGCTCGAGGGCTTCGGCTTCGGCGCGGCGCTCCTGGCGATGTTCATGCGCGTCGGCGGCGGCATCTTCACCAAGGCCGCGGACGTCGGTGCCGACCTCGTCGGCAAGGTCGAGGCCGGGATCCCCGAGGACGACCCACGCAATGCCGCGACGATCGCCGACAACGTCGGTGACAACGTCGGCGACTGTGCGGGCATGGCCGCCGACCTCTTCGAGTCCTACGCCGTGATGCTCGTGGCGGCGCTGATCCTCGGCTCCGCCGCGTTCGGCGCGTACGGGCTCGTCTTCCCCCTCCTCGTCCCCGCGATCGGGGCGGTGACCGCGATGCTCGGGATCTTCATCACCCGCGCCCGGGGCGGGGAGTCCGCCCTCGATGCGATCAACCGGGGCTTCTACATCTCGGCGGTCGTCTCGGCGGTGCTCAGTGCCGCGGCCGCCTACCTCTACCTGCCCGGCAGCTATGCGGAGCTCGGCACGAGCGACGAGGACATCGCCGCTCTCGTCGGCGACCCGCGTCGTGCCGCACTGCTCGCGGTGATCCTCGGGATCGTCCTCGCCGCGGTGATCCTGCGGATGACCGGGTACTACACCGGTACCGACAAGCGCCCGACCGAGGACGTCGCCCGCACGACCGAGACCGGTGCCGCGACGGTGATCCTCTCCGGGATCAGCCTCGGTCTCGAGTCCGCGGTCTACAAGGTGACGATGATCGCCGTCGTCATCTACCTCGCCTTCCTCCTCGGCGGTTCCTCGATCACGCTGGGCCTGTTCTTCGTCGCCCTCGCCGGGTGTGGCCTGCTGACGACCGTCGGGGTCATCGTCGCGATGGACACCTTCGGTCCGGTCTCCGACAACGCGCAGGGCATCGCCGAGATGTCCGGTGACGTCGACGGCGAGGCAGCGCAGATCCTCACCGAGCTCGACGCGGTCGGCAACACGACGAAGGCCATCACCAAGGGCATCGCC
Organism: Janibacter sp. GS2; assembly: GCF_051200835.1. Classification (GTDB taxonomy): domain Bacteria; phylum Actinomycetota; class Actinomycetes; order Actinomycetales; family Dermatophilaceae; genus Janibacter. Next base: position 3,391,102 of record NZ_CP195161.1, on the reverse strand, counting down.
ATCGCCACGGCCGTCCTCGCGGCGACGGCACTCTTCGGCAGCTACACCGATGCGTGGCGCTCGGCGCTGGCGACCGTCGAGGAGGGATCGGTCTCCCCGGAGCGGGTCGCCGCCCTGGAGCGGATGGTCAACACCCAGGTCGTCGCCCCGAATGTCCTCGTCGGTCTGCTCATCGGTGCCGCGGTCGTCTTCCTCTTCTCCGGGCTGGCGATCAACGCGGTGACCGTCGCCGCCGGATCGATCGTCCACGAGGTGCGGCGGCAGTTCCGCGAGCACCCCGGGATCATGGCGGGCACGGAGAAGCCCGAGTACGCCAAGGTCGTCGACATCTGCACCCGGGACTCGTTGACCAAGCTGGCCACGCCGGGTCTGCTCGCGGCGCTGACGCCGGTCGTCGTCGGGTTCGGTCTGGGCATCGGCGCTCTCGCCGGCTTCCTCGCCGGAGCCATCGCCTGCGGCGCCCTCATGGCCGTCTTCCTCGCCAACTCCGGTGGCGCCTGGGACAACGCGAAGAAGATCGTCGAGGACGGTCACCACGGTGGCAAGGGGTCGCCGGCCCACGAGGCGGCAGTCATCGGTGACACGGTCGGGGATCCCTTCAAGGACACCGCCGGGCCGGCGATCAACCCGCTGATCAAGGTGATGAACCTCGTCGCCGTCCTCATCGCGCCGGCGATCATCACCCTCTACCTCGGCGGGGACGGCTCCCAGATCATCCGGTGGTCCATCGCCATCGGTGCGCTGCTGATCCTCGTCGTCGCGCTCGCGATCACCAAGCGCGATGACGTCGCGATGGGCGAGGTGAAGGGGGAGCCGGCCGCCGAGCGGGCCGACTACACCTAGGCTCGGGCCGTGACCACCTCGGCGACTCCGCACACCGACCCGGCCCTCCTCGACGCACTGCGGGAGGACCTGGCCGCCGCCCCCTTCCGTGCTGATGCGGTGCACGAGCGCCTGGGCGACCTGGCCGCCTCGGCCTTCGGCCGCGGGCAGACCATCCCCGCGCGCCGGGTGGTGGCCGGGGCCACCGACCCGCTCGGGGTGCTCATCGCCTGCTTCGGTCTCGGGCTGCCCACCGCGGCGGACGACCTCGGGACCGCGCTGCCGCGCACCGGCGTCAACGGGGCGATCACCCTCGGCATCGTCGAGCCGCAGGGCGCCGACGTCATGGCCGTCTGCGACCTGCGTCCCCACGGCGACGACCTCGGGAACTCCTGGTGGATCGCCTCCGACCCGACCGACCACGCGCGCAGCGGGCCGTTGCCCGTCGACCACGTCCTCGGCATCGGCGGCGCCTCGACCACCCTCGCCTCGTGGACCCCGCGCACCCAGGTGGCCCGGGCCCTCGACCTCGGCACCGGGTCCGGCGTCCAGGCGCTCCACCTCTCCGGTCACGCCGAGTCGGTCGTCGCCACCGACCTGTCGGAGCGGGCGCTGCGCTACGCCACCTTCAACGCCGCGCTCAACGGCGCCGACTGGGACCTGCGCAGGGGGTCCTTCCTCGACCCGGTCGCGGGGGAGACCTTCGACCTCATCGTCAGCAACCCGCCCTTCGTCATCACGCCGCGGGCCGACGGCGTGCCCTTGTACGAGTACCGGGACGGCGGCGCCGCCGGCGACGACGTCGTCGCCGCCCTGACGAAGGGGATCGGCGCGCACCTTGCCCCCGGTGGGATCGCGCAGCTCCTCGGCAACTGGGAGACCGCGCAGGGGCAGGACTGGCGCGAGCGGGTCGGGGAGTGGGTCGCCGAGAGCGGTCTCGACGCGTGGGTGGTCCAGCGCGATGTCCAGGACCCGGCGGAGTACGCCGAGCTGTGGTCCCGCGACGGCGGCCACCTGCCCGGCACCCCCGAGCACGACGCGCTCGTCGGCGCCTGGCTCGACGACTTCGCGGCGCGCGACGTCACCCAGATCGGTTTCGGGGTGATCACCCTGCACAAGCCGAGGACGCAGCGCGCTCCCTTCGTCGACCTCGTCGAGGTCACCGGACCGGTCGCCGCACCGATGGGCCCGACGGTCGCGGCGGGGCTCGTGGCCCGGGACCACCTCGCCGGGCTCGACGACGACGCCCTGCTGGACATCGCGTGGCGGTGTGCCGACGACGTGACGACCGAGACGCACGCGGCGCCCGGGGCGAGCGACCCCCGGGTCATTCTGCTGCGGCAGGGCGGCGGGCTGCGCCGGGCGATCCGTCTCGACACCCTCGATGCCGCCCTCGTCTCGGTGTGCGACGGCGAGCTCACCGCGCGCCAGTCCCTCGCGGCGATCTCCGCGCTGCTCGACCAGCCCACCGGCGAGGCGCTCGCCGCGGGGGCGAGGCTCATCCGTCGCCTGGCCGAGGACGGCTTCCTGCTCGCGGAGTGACCGGCCCGTCGACGACGAAGGGCGGCCGGAGACCGGCCGCCCTTCGTCAGTTGGCTCGAGGTCATCAAGCCGGTGGGATCACTCGAAGGTGATCTTCCACTCGTCGTCGACCTTCTTCAGCTTGATGTCCTCTTCCTTCTCGTCGGCGTTCTCGACGGTGACGGTCGCGGTCTTCTCGTCGTCGGCGATCGTGGAGTCGACGATGTTGATCTCCTCGTCCTCACCGATGTCTCCGGTGAGCTCCTCCTCGTTCTCCTTCATCGCATCCGCGCAGGACTGGCCGTTGGTCGACTCCTCGAGGGTCTTGACCAGCTCGGGGTCGATGGTGTCGCAGACGGTCTCGAAGTCCTTGTCCTTGAGCGCCTGCCCGAAGTTCTCGACGGTTTTCTCCGCCTCGTTGCTGCTGCCGCAGCCGGCGAGGCCGAACGCCAGACCGCTGGCGGCGAGGATGGTGGCGAGCTTCTTCATGGTGGGTCCTCCCCTGTCGTGGCGCGAACCGGATGCCGCCGCCGTTTCATGGGGACTCTATCGAGGCGTGGACGGCCGCGGCGATGGGGAGGACTACCCACGGCGTGAACGTCAGCTGAACTGCCAGGAGCGCTTCGACAAGCCGAACCAGAAGCCGTCGATGGCCGTGCGCCGCTCGGTCGCGCCCGACGCCTCGGCGGCTCCCATGGCGATGTACAGCGGCGCCCAGTGCTCGGTGCGCGGGTGCGCCTCGTGGCCTGCGGGTGCGACCTCGAGCATCCGCTCGAGGGAGTCGACGTCGCCGGCCTCGACGGTCTCTGCCGCCCAGTGGTCGAACTCGCGCGAAGCGCTCGGCGGTGCGGCGTCCGCACCGAGGCGGGGGTCGAACCAGCGCAGGTTGTGCGTGGTGAAACCCGACCCGACGATGAGCGTCCCCTGGTCGCGAAGGGGGGCGAGTGCCCGGCCGAGCTTGGTCAGCTCGTGCGGGTCGAGGGTCGGCATCGACATCTGCAGGACGGGGACGTCGGCGTCGGGGTACATCTCGACGAGCGGCACGTAGGCGCCGTGGTCGAGGCCGCGGGTCTCGTCGCGGTGGACCTCGATCCCCGATGCCCCGAGGAGGGCCGAGACCTCGCAGGCGAGCTCGGGCGCCAGAGGGGCGTCGTAGGTGACCGCGGAGTACTTCTGCGGGAAGCCCCAGAAGTCATGGGTCAACGGCACCCGTCGTCGGCTCGGGCCGACCGTGACCGGCGCGTCCTCCCAGTGCGCGGAGACGATGAGCAGGCTCTTCGGCGTGTCGAAGGAGGCCGACCAGCGGGCCAGCTCGGCGGGCCATCGGGCATCATCGGCCAGCGGTGGGGCGCCGTGGGAGAGGTAGAGCACGGGAGGTGTGGTGACCACCCCCCGAATACTACTTGTTATTTCAACGAGATTCCAGTGGTGTGAGGGTGCTTGTCGGGCCGTAGTACGGTCAGCGCCAGATGACTTCACGTCGAAGCAGCGACGAATCCGCTGCACGGAGGTCAGGAGAAGAGGCACACATGGCCAGCAAGCTCGTCATCGTGGAGTCCCCCGCCAAGGCGAAGACGATTGCCGGGTACCTCGGCAGTGACTACGCGGTCGAGGCGTCGGTGGGACACATCCGGGACATCCCGACCCCGTCCGAGATGCCCACGGAGATGAAGAAGGGGCCCTTCGGCCGCTTCGGGATCAACATCGAGGAGGGCTTCGAGCCCTACTACGTCGTCGACCCGGGCAAGAAGAAGAAGGTCGCCGAGCTGAAGCGCCTGCTCAAGGATGCCGACACCCTCTACCTCGCCACGGATGAGGACCGCGAGGGCGAGGCCATCGCCTGGCACCTCCTGGAGACCCTCAAGCCGAAGGTCCCCGTCAAGCGAATGGTCTTCCACGAGATCACCCAGGAGGCGATCCAGCGCGCCGTCGAGGAGACCCGCGAGATCGACCTCGACCTCGTCAACGCCCAGGAGTCCCGCCGCATCCTCGACCGCCTCTACGGGTACGAGGTCTCGCCCGTGCTGTGGCGCAAGGTCCAGGCGAAGCTGTCCGCGGGCCGGGTCCAGTCCGTCGCCACCCGCATCGTCGTGGAGCGGGAGCGGGAGCGGATGGCCTTCAAGGTCGCCTCGTACTGGAGTGTCGAGGGCAAGTTCAGCGCCGGCTCCGCCCCCTTCGCCGCCCGCCTGGCCGGTCTCGACGGGACGAAGGTCGCGACCGGCAGCGACTTCGACGACACCGGCACGCTCAAGGGCAACGCCCGCCAGCTCGACGAGCGGGCCGCGACGGCCGTCGCCGAGGCGACGATCGCCGCGGAGGCCCGCGTCACCGCCGTGACGGAGAAGCCCTACACCCGCCGGCCGTACGCCCCCTTCACCACCTCCACGCTGCAGCAGGAGGCCGGTCGCAAGCTCGGTCTCGGGTCGAAGGCCGCGATGGGCGTGGCGCAGAAGCTGTACGAGAACGGCTACATCACCTACATGCGCACCGACAGCACCAACCTGTCCGGGTCCGCGGTGGCCGCCGCCCGGGGGCAGGCCCGCGACATGTTCGGCGCCGACTTCGTCCCGGAGTCGCCGCGCGTGTACGGCAAGAAGGCGAAGAACGCCCAGGAGGCGCACGAGGCGATCCGCCCTGCCGGGGACCGCTTCCGCACGCCCGCCCAGGTGGCCGGTGAGCTGCGCGGCGAGGAGTTCAAGCTCTACGAGCTGATCTGGAAGCGGACCATCGCCTCGCAGATGGCCGACGCCAAGGGCTCGACTGCGACGATCAAGCTGCAGGCCGACCTCGGGGGCTGCGAGGTGGCCCGGTCCGCCGAGTACTCCGCCTCCGGCACCGTCATCACCTTCAAGGGCTTCCTCGCCGCCTACGAGGAGGGCACCGACGAGCCCCGTGAGTCGAAGAAGGACGGCGAGGCGCGGCTGCCCAAGCTCTCCGAGGGTGCCGCCGTGGCGGTCGCCGACGCCACCGCCTCCGGTCACGAGACCTCGCCACCGGCCCGGTACACCGAGGCCTCGCTGGTGAAGAAGATGGAGGAGCTGGGGATCGGGCGGCCGTCCACCTATGCCTCGACGATCAGCACGATCCAGGACCGAGGGTACGTGCGGAGGAAGGGCAGCGCCCTGATCCCGACGTGGCTCGCCTTCGCCGTCACCCGGCTGATGGAGGTCCACTTCAGCCGCCTCGTCGACTACCGCTTCACCGCCTCGATGGAGGAGGACCTCGACCTCATCGCCTCCGGCTCGGCCGAGCGGGTGGCCTGGCTGCAGCGCTTCTACTACGGCGACGGGAAGGACAGCGAGGGCCTGGCCGCCCTCGTCGCGGACCTCGGGGACATCGACGCCAAGGCGATCTCCACGATCGAGATCGGCGACGGGATCGTCGTGCGCGTCGGTCGCTACGGGCCCTACGTCGAGGACCTCGTCCCGACCGGCGTCGACCCCGCCACCGGCGAGGTCACGGATGATCCCGCCGACGGGAGCACGAAGCCGGCCCCGAAGCGGGCCTCGGTCAGCGATGACATCGCCCCCGACGAGCTGACCCCCGCGATGGCCCGGGAGTTCCTCACGCAGGCCGCGGACGACGGCCGTGTCCTCGGGCAGGACCCGGAGACCGGCCGCGACGTCATCGTCAAGACCGGTCGCTACGGCCCCTTCGTCACCGAGGTGCTCGAGGAGGCCGACGGGGAGAAGCCCAAGCGCGGCAAGGCCAAGGTCAAGCCGCGCACGGCCTCGCTGTTCACGGCGATGGACCCGGCCACGGTCGACCTCGAGCAGGCCCTGCGTCTGCTCTCGCTGCCGCGCACCGTCGGCACCGTCACCGAGACGACGACCGCCGAGGACGGCACCGAGAAGCAGGTCGAGGTGCCGATCACCGCGCAGAACGGTCGCTACGGGCCGTACCTGAAGAAGGGCACCGACTCGCGCTCCATGGAGACCGAGGACCAGATCTTCTCGATCACCCTCGAGGAGGCGCTGGCCCTCTATGCGCAGCCCAAGCAGCGCGGGCGGGCGGCCAAGCCGCCGCTGAAGGAGTTCGGCGAGGACCCCGTGAGCGGAAGGAAGGTCGTCGTCAAGGACGGCCGGTTCGGGCCCTACGTCACCGATGGGGAGACCAACGCGACCCTGCGACGCGATGACGACCCGGAGACGGTGACCGCGGAGCGGGCCTACGAGATGCTCGTGGAGAAGCGGGCCAAGGGTCCCTCGACCCGCAAGAAGACGGCGAAGAAGTCCGCCAAGAAGACGACCAAGAAGGCGGTCAAGAAGACCGCCAAGAAGGCCGCCAAGAAGGCGACGAAGAAGTCGGCCACGAAGACCGCGGCGACGAAGGGCGCGGCCACGGGTTCCGGGGCCGAGCGCGGCTAGCCGACCCCGGCCGGGGTGTGACCGGCTCCATTGGCAGGGTTGGCTACCCGTCGGTATCGTGCGCGGACACCCGCACCGAAGGAGCTGCACATGGAGCTGGACCCGTCGACCTTCGAGACCATGAGTCCCGAGGAGTTCGCACAGACCGTCACGGCGATGTCCGACCGGGAGATCTCGGAGGTCATGCGCGGAGAGCACCGCGGCCCCGTCCTCGAGGCCGTCTTCGGGCGCTTCCCCACGCTCTTTCGCCCGGAGCGCGCGGCCGGGGTGAGCACGACGACCCAGTTCCGGATCACCGGAGGACCCGACGGGCACCCCCACGACACCTTCGAGATCGTCATCGACGACGGGGAGTGCTGGGTCTGCGAGGAGCCCGGGGACGACTACGACGTCTCGCTGATGATGGCGCCGCCGGAGTTCATGAAGATGGCGACCGGTCGAGGCAATCCGACCATGCTGGTCATGCGCGGCAAGATCAAGGTCAAGGGAGACCTCGCCGCGGCCGCCAAGTTCCCGTCCATGTTCGACATCCCGAAGGCCTGATCGCCGATGAACCCCCTGTCCATCGCCACGACCATGGCCAGGCGGGGCATGCTCACCCCCGGGCCGCCCGTCAACCAGATCAGGCAGCTCAGCGCCCTGAGGAAGTGGGGCTTCGGTCTGGCCGGTGAGATCCGTCAGGCCGCCCACCGCTCCCCGAAGGCCGTCGCCGTCATCGACGAGTCCCGCGGAGCGACGACGTACGCCGAGCTGCTCGCCAACTCCGAGAAGATCTCCCTCGTCCTGCGCGAGATGGGTTTCGGGGCCGGGGACCGGGTGGGGCTCCTCGCCCGCAACCACGTCCAGGCGATCGAGGTCATGTGTGCCGCGTCCACGGTCGGGATCGACCTCGTCCTGGGCAACACCGGCCTCTCCGGGGCGCAGTCCGCCCAGGTCGCCGAGCAGCAGGGCATCACGGCGCTCATCCACGACGACGAGTTCGCCGAGATCGTGAGCCACCTGCCGCAGTCCCTGCCGACGGTGACGGAGAGCGAGCTGCGCCGTCGGGTCGAGGGGATGGCGCGTCCGGCGGATGTCCCTGTGCCTCAACGGCCCGGCCGGACGATCATCCTCACCTCGGGCACGACCGGCACACCGAAGGGAGCGGCCCGCAGGACCCCGGGTGGTTTCGGACCGCTGATCTCGATCATCGACCGGATCCCGTTGCACGCCAACGACCGCATCCTCATCTCTGCCCCGCTCTTCCACACCTGGGGTCACGCGGCGATGCAGCTGTCGATCGCCCTGCGGGCGACGATCATCCTGCAGCGCACGTTCTCCGCGGCCGCGGCCCGTGCCGCGCTCGAGGAGCAGCAGCCGCACGCGATGTTCGCCGTCCCCGTGATGCTCCAGCGGATGATGGAGCTGCCGAGCGACCCGGGCGCCACGGCGCGCCGACAGCTGCGCGTGGTCGCCACCTCCGGGTCGGCCTATCCCTCGGGCTTCACGACGGCCTTCATGGACGAGTACGGCGACGTGCTCTACAACCTCTACGGCTCGACCGAGGCCTCGTGGGTGTGCATCGCGACGCCCGCGAACATGCGCCGTGCTCCCAACACGGCGGGCACCCCACCGCTGGGCACGGTCGTGAGGATCCTCGACGACGACGGGCGCGAGGTCGCCGACGGGGAGAAGGGGCGCATCTTCTGCGGCAACGAGCTCGTCTTCGACGGGTACACGAACGGCCAGACGAAGGACTTCGTCGACGGGCTCGTCGCCACCGGCGACGTCGGGCACGTCGAGGGTGACCTGTACTTCGTCGACGGGCGCGACGACGACATGATCGTCAGCGGCGGCGAGAACGTCTACCCCAGCGAGGTCGAGTCGCTGCTCGCCGAGCACCCGGCCGTGCGCGAGGTCTCGGTCATCGGCGTCCCGGACGCCGACTTCGGGCAGCGTCTCGTGGCCTTCCTCGCGCTCGTCCAGGGGCACGCCTTCCCCCCGGAGGAGGTCACGGAGCACGTGCGTGCCCACCGGGCCCGCCACTGCATCCCGCGCGAGGTCGTCTACGTGGACGAGCTCCCGCGCAACGCCACCGGCAAGGTCCTCAACCGGGAGCTGCGCACGCACCTCACCGGCTGACCGCCGGGCGACCGGCGCCTCGGCTCAGAGCCAGGCGCCGAAGGCCATCGGTTCTCGGGTGAAGCGATAGGTGGCCCAGTTGAGGTGGCTCACGGCCCCTTTCGCGTCACGCCGGACCCGCAGGACCTCGCCCCGCTCGCGACCCGAGACGGTGCGGAAGCGGTCGGTCCCGTCCGGCTCGAAGATCGACGGGGGCGCCTCCTTGGGCTGACCGGCGATCCGTGCCTCGAGGCTGCCGCGGCGCACCGAGAGGACGTGGTGGGTCCCCTCGGAGTACCAGTGACCCAGCAGGGGGGCCAGCTCCCCGGGTACGTGCTCTCCGGGCTCCCACGGCGTGGCTGCGACGGGCTCGCGCTCGATCGCGATGGTGCCCAGCTCGATCGCCACGGCGGCTGGCGGGACCGGTGCGGAGTTGTTCATGAGGATCAGCCCCGTTGTGGCGGACGAGCGCTCGGTGAAGACTCCGGTGATCGATCCGGGCCAGCCGCCGGTGTGGCCGACCCAGGTGCGGCCCTCGTGGCGCACGAGCTGCAGCCCCAGGCCCCACGCGAAGGTCCACCCGGTGGTGTCGGCCACGACCTGCGGCTGGCACATCTCCTCGAGGGTGTCGGGGGAGAGGACCTCCTCGAGGGGGTCGGCGACGAAACCGCCCCAGCGGGCGAGGTCGGTCGGGGTGGAGAGCAGACCGCCGGCCGGGTCGAGCGCCCCCGCGTCGAGGACCGGCTCCTCGATCGGGACATCGGCGAAGGGGGGCACGTAGTACCCCTTCGCCCTGCGTCCGCTGGCCGTGGTGCCGGTGCGGGCCATCTCGAGCGGGTCGAGGATGCGGCGGCGGATGGCCTCGGGCCAGGGGCAGCCGTCGAGGCGGGCGATGATCTCCCCGAGGACCGCGTAACCGAGGTTGGAGTAGTGCCACCGGTCGTGGGGGCGGCCGACGCGCTCGGCGTCCGACCATCCCGCGAGCAGCGCCTCGCGGCTGGGCATGACCATCGTGTCGAAGACGTCACCGACCGGCTCGCGCTGCATGCCGGAGGTGTGCGAGAGCAGCTGGCGGATCGTCACCCGGGCGTGCGAGCTGTCGCCGAGGTGCTGCTCGACGGTGTCGTCGAGGTCGAGCCGCCCCTCGTCGCGCAGGGCCATGACCGCCACCGCGGTGAAGGTCTTGGAGTTGCTGGCGACCGCGTACTGGGTGTCCTCGTCCGGGGAGTCGCCGGGGGAGTCGAGGTCGATCGTGCCGATGCCGTGGAACCACTCGAGTCGGCCGGTGCGGGCGACCCCGGCTGCCAGCCCGGGCACGCGCCCGTCGGTCTGGGCCGTGAGGGCGCGAGCGGTCAGGGCGCGGGCGGTCTCGTCGCTGAAGGTCATGACCTCAACGTATCGCCGCCCGTCCTTCGCATCTGCCTAGGCAGATGCGCAGAGGGAGGGGCGGGTCACTCCGTGATGAAGCCCTGGTCCGTGAGCCAGGCGAAGGCGACGTCGGCCGGGTCCTTGCCGTCGACATCGACCTGCGCGTTGAGGGTGATGAGCACGTCGTCGGTGAGCTTCTTGGTGACCGGTCCGAAGAGGTCGACCACGGCCGGGTACTCGTCGACGACGGCCTCGGTGAGCACCGGTGCGACGTTGTACTTGGGGAAGAACTCCTTGTCGTCCTTGAGCACGGTGAGGTCGAGCGCCTTGATCCGGCCATCGGTGGTGAAGACCTCGCCGAAGGTGCAGGTGCCGTTGTCCGTCGCAGAGTAGATCGCGCCGGTGTCGAGGACCTTGACGTTGTCGGCGGGGAAGTCCTTGCCCTTGGCCAAGCCGTACGTCTTGAGCATCGGGACGAAGCCGTCGTTGCGGTTGTTGAACTCCGACTCGACGCAGAAGGTCAGGTCCTTCTTCGGGACCTGCGACAGCTCGGAGAGCGTGGTGATGCCCAGCTTCTCGATCGTCTCCGACGGACCGGCGAAGCCGTAGGTGTTGTTCATCGGCGCCGGTTCGAGCCAGACGAGCTGGTTCTCCTTCAGGTCCCGGTCGCGGACGGCCTCGTACTGCTTCTGCTCGTCGGGGATCGGCTTGGTCTCGCCGAGGTAGGCGATCCACGCGGTGCCGGTGTACTCCCACTGCATCTGCACCTGGTCCTCGAGCATCGCCTGGCGGGCGCTGGAGGAGCCGGGGATGTTCGTCAGGTCGGCGGCATCGGCCCCGGCGGACCGCAGGAGGATGACGGCGATCTTGCCCAGGATGATCTGCTCGGTGAAGTTCTTCGAGCCGACGCCGATCGTGGCCCCCGACAGGTCGATCTCCCCGATGGGACCGGCGACCGCGCCGCCGGGGACGAAGCCACCACTCGTGCCGAGGCCGCAGCCGGAGAGCCCGAGCCCGAGGACGCCGACGCCGCCGACGAGCAGCGAGCGGCGGGTGGGGCCGGCGCCCGAAGGGAGGTTCCGTCGGCTCGTCATGAGGTCCCCTTCGGGCTGAGCAGGACTTCGAGCACGCGCCCGGCCCAGTCGACGAGCAGCGCGACGACGGCGATGATGATGGCGCCGCTGACGAGGATGGGGTAGCGAAAGAGCGTGATCCCGGTGGTGATGAGCGCGCCCAGACCGCCGGCATTGATGAAGGTGGCGAAGCTCGCCGCGCCGACGACGAGTACCAAGGCGGTGCGCACGCCGGCCATGATCACCGGCATGGCCAGGGGCAGCTCGACCCGGCGCAGCACGCCGGCGCCGGACATGCCCATGCCTCGCGCCGCCTCGACGAGGGTGGCGTCGACCTGCTGCAGCCCGACGATCGTGTTGCGCAGGACGGGCAGGAAGCCGTAGATCGCCAGGCTGAGCACCGCCGTCCTCGTGTTGAAGCCGAGCCAGATGGCGAGCAGGACGATCAGCCCGATCACCGGTGCCGCCTGGCCGGCGTTGGCGAAGCCCGTGACGAGCCCGGAGTAGCGCTTGAAGGAACCCCGGGTGAGCAGGATGCCGGCCGGGATCGCGGTGACGAGGACGACGGCGGTCGTGATCAGGGTGAGGACGATGTGCTCGCGGGTGAGCTCGAGGATCGTGCCCCACGCGAGCTGGCGGGACTCGATGTCGTCCAGGTCGGCTGTCTGTCGCCAGATCGCCCAGCCGCCGAGGATGACGGCGCAGAGCAGCGGCAGCCCGACGAGGAGGCTGGTCGTCGTCTTGCGGTCCTCGACGCCGGTGTCGACCGAGGTGGTCTGCTGGGCGTCCTGGCTCATGACGGCGTGTCCTCGTGCGCGGCACGGATGTGGTCGGTGACCGCCTCGAAGGTCACCACGCCGAGGAACTCGTCGCGTCTGCCGGTGACGAGCACGCCACCGTGGGAGCTCGCGAGCATCGAGTCGAGGGCGTCGTTGATCGTCGCGCGTCGGTCGACGACGGAGATGTCCGCGTCCGACTCCGCGGGCAGGCGGCCCATCCGGGTCGCCTCGCCGAGGCTGTACCACCCGGCGGGACGGCGCCGGGCGTCCAGGACGATGACGTCGCGCTGACCGGCGGCCCGGGCCGCCTCGGCGGCGGTACGCCCTTCGTCCCCGACCGACGCGATGACGGGACTCTGCAGATCGAGGTCATCGACCCGGGACAGGCTCAGCTGCTTCAGCGAGGAGCCGGCGCCGACGAAGTCCTCGACGAACTCGTTGGCGGGGTTGGCGAGGATGTTCTGCGGGGTGTCGTACTGGGCGATCTTGGCGCCCTCGCCGAGCAGCAGGATGCGGTCGCCGAGCTTGACCGCCTCGTCGATGTCGTGGGTCACGCAGACGATGGTCTTCTGCAGCTCGTCCTGGATGCTCATCAGCTCGTCCTGGAGGCGCTGGCGGGTGATCGGGTCGACCGCGCCGAAGGGCTCGTCCATGAGGAGGACGGGCGGGTCCGCCGCGAGGCCGCGGGCGACGCCCACACGCTGCTGCTGGCCGCCCGAGAGCTCCTTGGGGTAGCGGTCCCGGTAGCGGGAGGAGTCCAGCCCGACGAGCTCGAGGAGGTCCTCCACGCGCGAGTGGATCCGGTCCTTGTCCCACTTGAGCAGGCCGGGGACGAGCGCGATGTTCTCGGCGACGGTCATGTGCGGGAAGAGCGAGCCACCCTGGATGACGTAGCCGATGGTGCGGCGCAGCGCGGTGGCGTCCTTGCTGCGGATGTCCTCGCCACCGATGGTGATCGTCCCGGACGTCGGGTCGTGCAGTCGGTTGATCATCTTCAGCGTCGTCGTCTTGCCGCAGCCCGAGGGGCCGATGAACATCACGATCTCGCCCGCGGGGACGGTGAGGGAGAGGCTGTTGACCGCCGGGGCGCTCTGCCCCGGGTAGGTCTTGACGACGTCGTCGAAGACGATCTCCGCGCCGCTGACCTCGGGTGCGGGGGAGTCGGCCCCGGGTGCGGGCTGGTTGCTCGTGGTGGTGGACATCAGACGCGGATCCCCTTCGAGGTGGTGAGCCTGCTGACCAGCAGCAGCGCGGCGTCGAGCAGGAGGGCGAGGATGACGACACCGAAGGTGCCGACGAGGGCGTAGTTGAGGGCGTTGGCGCCACCGATCTGCGCGAGGCCGGTGAAGATGTAGGCGCCCAGGCCCGGGCCGAGGACGTAGGCCGCGATGGCGGCGACACCCATCGACATCTGCGTGGAGACCCGCAGCCCGGCCATGATCACCGGCCAGGCCAGGGGGAGCTGCACCCGCAGGAAGCGGGTCGTGGAGCTCATCCCCATCCCCTTCGCCGACTCCAGCAGCGTGGGGCTGACCCCGGACAGGCCGACGACGGCGTTGCGCAGGATCGGCAGCGTCGCGTAGAAGGTGACGGCGATGAGCGGGGGCAGGGTGCCGATGCCGACGAGCGGGACGAGCAGGCCGAGGAGGGCGAAGGAGGGGATCGTCAGTCCGATGGCGCTGATCATGTTCGCGGTGGACTTCAGCCGCGGGACCTGCGTCACGAGGACGGCGAGGAGGATGGCGATGATCGTCGCCATGAGCACGGACTGGACGACGAGCGAGACGTGCTGGAAGGACCGGAATGCGATGTCCTGCCACTTGTCTGCGATGAAATCGCCCACGGTCCAGCCTTCCACCCCCGACGGTCGGGGGGTCGCTCCACTTAACCTCGTCGGGGCGGCGATCGGTGCGGGGGACACGCACCTCTATGTACTTGTGACCTTGTGCGCCCGATCCGAGCGCCGTCCCCGCCCTGCCCTAGGCTCGCGGGGTGAGTGCACGAGAGGGGACCTTCATCGCCTTCGAAGGGGGCGACGGTGCCGGCAAGTCCACGCAGGTGGACCGGCTGGCCGCGTCCCTGACGCGGGCCGGCCGCGAGGTCGTGCTCACCCGCCAGCCCGGCGGCACGCCGCTGGGCGCCGCGCTGCGTGACCTCGTCCTCCACGGCGAGGCGGTCACCCCGCGCGCCGAGGCGCTGATCTTCGCCGCGGACAAGGCCCAGCACGTCGAGGAGGTCATCCTCCCTTCGCTCGAGCGGGGCGCGGTGGTCATCACCGACCGGTACACGGACTCCTCGATCGCCTACCAGGGCGCCGGACGCGACCTCGGCTCCGCCGAGGTGGCGCAGCTGCAGGGCTGGGCGGTGGCCGGGCTCCTGCCGCACCTGACCGTCCTCGTCGACATCGACCCCGGCGAAGGGAGGCGCCGCCGCGGCGCCGTCCACGACCGGATGGAGGCGGAGGCCGATGCCTTCCACGCGGCCGTGCGGGGGCACTTCCTCGCGCTGGCGGAGCAGGCCCCGCAGCGGTACCTCGTCGTCGACGGCACCGCCGCGCCGGAGGAGATCGCCCGCCGCGTGTGGGCCCGCGTGACCGAGGACGGGTTCGGATGACCACGGCCGCGGCCGCCCCGGGGATCTGGCGTGATGTCATCGGTCAGCCCCAGACCGTCGCCGCCCTGCAGCGGGCGGTGAGCGAGCCGGGGTCGATGACCCACGCCTGGCTCTTCACCGGCCCTCCCGGGTCGGGGCGCTCCGTCGCCGCGCGCGCCTTCGCCGGTGCCCTGCTGTGCCCGACCGGCGGGTGCGGTGGCTGCCGCGAGTGCCGCACCGCCCTCGACGGCACCCACGCCGATGTCGAGGTCCTCGCGACCGAGGCGCTGTCGATCGGGGTCGCCGACACCCGGGCGCTCGTCCAGCTCGCCGGTCGGGCGCCGAGCGTGGGGCGCTACCGGGTGATCCTCGTCGAGGACGCCGACCGGCTGACCGAGCAGTCGGGCAATGCCCTCCTGAAGGCGCTCGAGGAGCCGACGCCGCGCACGGTGTGGCTGCTCTGCGCGCCGAGCCTGGAGGACGTCCTCGTCACCGTGCGCTCGCGTTCGCGGCACGCGCGGCTGCGCACGCCGCCCGTGGAGGAGGTCGCGGCCCTGCTGCACCGGCGCGACGACATCGACCTCGGCATGGCGACCTATGCCGCCCGTGCGGCGCAGAGCCACATCGGCCTGGCCAAGCGGCTGGCCACCGACGAGGGCGCGCGCATCCGGCGCCGCGACACCCTCGCGATGGCGTCCCGCATCCGCGGCGTCTCCGATGCGGTGGGTGCGGCCGCCGACCTGCTGCAGATCGCCGAGCAGGAGCGCGACCGGACCCTGGAGACCCGGGCCTCCCGCGAGAAGGAGCGCCTGCTCGAGACGCTCGGGGCCGACCCGAGCGCGCGCAGCCAGCCGCCGCACATCCGCGCGCAGATCACCTCCCTGGAGAAGGAGCAGAAGACCCGGGCGACCCGTTTCACCCGCGACATGATCGACCGCGCCCTCGTCGACCTCATGTCGGTCTACCGCGACGCCCTCGTGCTGCACGCTGGCAGCCCGGTCGGCCTGGTCAACGAGGACGCCCGCGCGATCGTCGAGGAGGTGGCGCGGTCCTTCACCGCGGAGGGTCTGCTCCGGGCCATCGAGGAGATCGCCGCCGCGCGCGAGCGGATCGGGGCCAATGGTGCGCCCCTGCTCGCACTGGAGGCCATGGCGGTCGGGCTGCAGCTCCCGAGGTAGCGTCTGCGCCATGCTCCACCCCGGTCGTCGCCCCCTTCGCCTCGTCGCCGCCGTCGCCGCCCTCGTGCTGCCGGTCGCCGGCTGCTCGGCGCTCGACTCCGGTCCGCAGCCCTCCGGGCTCTCGGCGGGCGACCAGCAGCCACCGCCCGGGACGCAGGGGCTCGAGCCCTTCTACGCCCAGGAGCTGGCCTGGCGCGACTGCGACAGCGGGGAGTGCGCGTCGCTCGAGGTGCCGCTCGACTGGGACAAGCCCGGGGAGGAGACGATCAAGATCGCCGTCAACCGGGTCGCGGCGAAGGGGGAGAAGGCCGGCTCGCTCGTGGTCAACCCGGGGGGGCCGGGTGGCTCGGGCGTGGACTACGCCGCTGCCGCCGACCAGATCGTCGGGAAATCGATCCGCACGAACTTCGACGTCGTCGGGTTCGACCCGCGCGGAGTGGGCCGTTCGGCGCCGGTGAACTGTGTCACGGACCGCGAGCTCGACCGGTGGATGGGACGCGACCCGTCACCCGACGACGCGGCGGAGCGGAGCAAGGCCGTCGAGGAGTCCACGCGCTTCGGTGAGTCCTGCAAGGCGACGACCGGCGAGCTCATCCGGCACGTCTCCACCGTCGACGTCGCCAAGGACCTGGACGTGCTCCGCTCGGCCGTCGACGACGGCAAGCTGACCTATCTCGGCAAGTCCTACGGCACGCTCATCGGCTCGACCTACGCCGACCTCTTCCCGGACCGCGTCGGCCGGATGGTCCTCGACGGGGTCATGCCGCCGGACCTCACCGGTCAGGAGGGCGCCATCGGCCAGGCGAAGGGTTTCGACACCGCGACCCGTGCGTGGGCGAAGGATTGTGCTTCCGGTGACTGCCCCTTCGGCTCGTCCGAGGACGAGGTCGTCGAGTGGGTCCAGGCCGAGCTGAAGGAGCTCGACGCGGCGCCGGTCCCGACCAGCGGCGAGCTCGAGCTGACCGAGGGGTGGGCCTCGATCGGTATCGCCCAGGCCATGTACGACGAGAGCCTGTGGCCGCGGCTGACCGAGGCGCTCGTCGCACTCGACGAGGGTGACGGAGGTCCGCTGATGGACCTCGGGATGGTCTACGCGAGCCGCAACGCGTCGGGCCGCTACACCTCGAACATCATGGAGGCGCTGCCTGCGGTCAACTGCCTCGACCGCGGAGACGACACCGACCCGCGGGAGTGGCAGACGGTGGCCCAGGAGGTCGCCGACGAGGCGCCGATCTGGGGTGACTTCCTCGCCTGGGAGAGCCTGAGCTGCGCCACCTGGCCCGTCCGGGCCACCGGCACGGCGCACACGGTCGATGCGAAGGGAGCCGACCCGATCCTCGTCGTCGGCACCACCCGCGACCCGGCGACGCCCTATGCTTGGGCGAAGCGCCTCCACGAGCAGCTGGACGACTCCGCCCTGATCACCCACGAGGGCGACGGCCACACCGCCTACATGCGACAGGACGACTGCGTGGACACGGCGGTCGAGGAGTTCTGGCTCACGGGTGAGCTCCCGGAGGGCCAGGAGCTCACCTGCGACTGACGCGCCGAACGCCTCCTCGCGCCCCGGCGCAGCGGTGGGTTACGCGCAGGCCGGCGCGGGTGAGTCCGCCGTCGGTGTGACGGTGATGGTCCCGCGCCAGCTGGGCACCCAGACCCCCTTCTGCGTGTCCTTGCCGCTGAGGACGACCTCGTACTCGCCGGGCGGCGCCCAGGCGCCCCAGCTCCCTTCGGACTGCCGGCCCCGCCAGGTCACGGTGAGGTCCGTGTCGCCCGAGCGGGTGCCCGTGCGGTCGGAGACCACACCGAGACAGTCGTTCTTGATCCGCACGCGCCAGGTGACGTTGCCGGCGGTGCCGACGGTCAGTGCTGAGCCGCCGCTGCCGTAGGGGAGCGTCGTCGGGTTCGTGCTCGGCCGGTAGTAGGCCGAGGACTGTCGCTCCTTGGCCCCGGCGCGGATGTCGCGGAGCCGCGCGTTGAGGTAGCGGCCGGGACAGACGGTCTGGCCGACGGATCGGTGGCCGACGACGGTGTGGCGCCAGTGGCCGCCGATGGTGGCCGCCGCCGAGGGGTCGACGTGGTGCCGGCCGAGCTTCCACGCGACGAAGCGCTCGATGTTCGTGACCATCGCGTCCGGCGCGGTCGCGGTGTCGTAGTTGCCCATGGCGGAGATGCCGAAGGTCTCGTCGTTGACGCCCCGAGCGTGGGCGCCGACGACCGGGTTCTCCAGGCCGCCGGCGCGACCCTCCCAGAGCCGACCCCACTTGTCGACGAGCACGTTGTAGCCGATGTCGTTCCAACCGCGACCGTTGACGTGGAAGTCGTAGATGCCGCGGAGGATCCCCGGCACCTCCTCCTGGGAGTACGCGTTGATGCCCGCGGTGTGGTGGACGACGGCGCCGCGCACCTCGCCGTGCACGGGATCGCCCTTGCGGATGGACTCGTCGGCGCCCCACTCGGCGCGGCTGTGCACCGTCGGCTTGGCCTGGACACCATCGGCGGTCGCGCCCGGTGTGGAGCCGACATCACCGTCGGCGTCGGAGGTGCCGGGGTCGACGACGTCGACCTCGAGCTCGGCGGGCTTCGCGCGGGCGGACTCGACGCGCACCTGGATCCCGTCCGAGGCGGCGGTGATGAGCGGCTGGGTGCCGCCACGGGCGGCGGCGGCCTCGGCGGACCCGGCGTCCGGGCCCCCTTCGGCCTCGAGGAAGCTCCAGTCGGTCCACGTGCCGGTCCGGGCGTCGCGGGTGCGCACGAAGGCCTCGACGTCGGTGCGGTCGCCGCGCCAGGTCACCCCGGCGACCCGGAAGTCCCGGGTGTCGAGCTGCGTGGTCATGCCGACGACCCGGTCACCGGAGCGACCGGACGAGGGCACCGACGGGGCGGCCTTGAGGGCGGTGGTGTCGACACCGCTGATGGCGATCGAGTCCCGCTGCGCGGGGACGGGCTTGGGGGCGGCACTGGTGTCGACCACGGGTATGACGGTGATGAGGGAGGCGGCCAGCGCCGCCGGGAGGAGGCGGGCCAGGGGACGGCGAAGGGGGCTCACGAGACGCTCACAAGGGGGTAGGGGCCACGGGAACGGCCTAGGTTAGGTCGTTTCCTCGCCCGCGGCAGGATGAGCGGTGCAGGCCCCGGGACTCAGTGTCCGTCGCCGAGGCGTCCGGTGAGCAGCTCGTGGCGGTCGGCCGAGGCCTGGTTGAGGCCGACGATCTCGACGCTCTTGCCCATCCGCTCGTACTTGGCCTGGACCCCGTCCAGGGCGGCCACCGTCGAGGCGTCCCAGATGTGGCTGTCGGTCAGGTCGATGACGACGCGGGCGGGGTCGGCGCTGTAGTCGAACTGGTAGACGAGATCGTTGCTCGTGGCGAAGAAGAGCTCGCCGGTGATCTTGTACACGCGCACATCGGGCTCCCCGTCGCCGTCGACGTCGGTCTCGGTGATCCGGTCGACGTAGGCGAAGTGGGCCACTCGGCGGGCGAAGGCGACCATGGCGGCGATGACGCCGACGATGACCCCGTAGGCGAGGTTGTGCGTGGTCACGGTGACGAGGACGGTCAGGCCCATGACGATCGTCTCCGCGCGCGGCATCCGTCGCAGCGTCGCCGGGTGGATGCTGTGCCAGTCCATGGTGGCCACCGAGACCATGATCATCACGGCCACCAGCGCGGCCATCGGGATCATGCCCACGAGCGGTCCCGCACCGAGGACGAGGGCGAGCAGGAAGACTCCGGCGAGGAAGGTGGAGATCCGGGTGCGGGCCCCGGAGACCTTGACGTTGATCATCGTCTGCCCGATCATCGCGCAGCCGCCCATGCCGCCGAAGATGCCGGAGGCCATGTTGGCCACGCCCTGGCCCCAGGCCTCGCGGGTCTTGTCGGAGTGGGTGTCGGTGATCCCGTCGACGAGCTTGGCGGTCATCAGCGACTCGAGCAGTCCGACGAGCGCCATGGCCAGGGCGAAGGGCGCGATGATCTGCAGGGTCTCCAGGGTCAGGGGCACGTTCGGGAAGAGCAGCTGGGGCAGCGACTGGGGCAGCTCGCCCTGGTCGGACACGTCCGGCAGCGTCCAGCCGGTGGCCCACACGAGCGCGGTGATGGCGACGATGGCCACGAGCGGTGCGGGCAGGGCGGTGGTCACGCGCGGGAGCGCGAGCATGAGGACCAGGCCCAGCACGACCATGGGGTACACCAGCCACGGCACCCCGAGGAGGTAGGGCAGCTGGGCGGAGAAGATGAGGATGGCCAGCGCGTTGACGAAGCCGACCATGACCATCCGCGGGATGAAGCGCATCAGCTTGGCCACGCCGAGCAGGGAGAGCACGATCTGCAGGATGCCGGCGAGGATGACCGTCGCGAGCACGTAGTCGAGGCCGTACTCGCGGGCGAGCGGGGCGATGACGAGGGCGATCGCGCCCGTGGCGGCGGTGATCATCGCCGGACGACCGCCGACCACGGCGATGGTCACGGCCATGACGAAGCTGGAGAACAGGCCGACCCGGGGATCGACTCCGGCGATGATCGAGAACGAGATGGCCTCGGGGATCAGGGCGAGCGCGACGACGAGCCCCGCGAGGATCTCGGTGCGCAGCCGTTGGGGGTTGCGCAGGGCGGCCCGGGTGGAGGTCTCTCGCCCGCCGGCCTCGGGGACGACCGAGGCGTCGGGGCCGGCGGGAACGGTGCTGACGGATGGTGCAGGCACAGGGGTCCTTCGAAAGCGGGGACGGGACAGGAGTGAGGGGTGACGACGTCGTCACGGGGTGGTACGCCGCGGCCCACCGCTCCGGGCGAAGGGGGGCTGCCGGGCGGTCTGAGCCCGCGGCACCGCAGCAACTCTACCGCAACGTGAGAGTGGCGGAGTGCACCTCCACCTCCGGCACCTCGACCGACGTGCACGAGGTGCCGCGCGGTAGCGTGCCGTCCATGAGCGCAGCCGATGTGGGAAGGCAGCTGTGACCACCCCTTCCGGAACGCCGGTGCACATCGGGCAGGTGGCCGAGGTCACCGGACTGTCGCACCGCACCATCCGCTACTACGAGGAGATGGGTCTGATCGCCCCCTCCGCTCGCACGGATGGCGGCTTTCGTCTCTACGGTCAGGTCGACATCGACCGGCTGCTCCTGATCAAGCCGATGAAGCCGCTCGGCTTCTCCATCGAGCAGATCCGTCAGCTCCTGACGGCGCTGGACACGCTGGCCGACCCGACCGCGGAGGACCGCGCGCAGGCGGCTGCTTCTGAGGTGGTCGCCGCGATCCACGCCGAGGCGCAGGACCGGGTCGCCGAGCTGAAGACCGCTGCGCGACAGGCCGAGGACTTCACCCGCGACCTGGGCCAGTCCCTTCCCCCCTTCCGCGGACCATGAGGTGGCGTGATGCTGGAGCTGGTGCTCGTCGCGGTGGCGGTGCTCGGGTACGCACTGGTCTCCCAGCGCCTGGCCATGTCTGCGATCACGTCCGCGATGGTCTTCACCAGCGTGGGCCTGGTCGTGGGGACGGGCGGACTCGGCTGGTTCGACCTGGCGGTCACGAGCGAGGCGGTGACCGTGCTGGTCGAGGCGACCCTCGTCCTGGTGCTGTTCAGTGACGCCGTCCGGATCGACCTGCGCGAGCTGCGACGGCAGCTGACCCTCCCGACGCGACTGCTGGCCATCGGGCTGCCGCTGACCATCGTCGCCGGGATCCTGGTCGGTGTCCTCGTCCTCCCTGCCCTGGGCCTGGCCGGTGCCGCCCTGCTGGCCGCGGTGCTGGCGCCCACCGACGCCGCCCTGGGCCAGGCCGTCGTCGGGGACTCGCGACTGCCACCGAGGGTCAGGCAGACGCTCAACGTCGAGAGCGGCCTCAACGACGGGATCGCCGTGCCGGTGGTGACGGTGCTCATCGCCTTGGTGCTCGCCGAGGAAACCGGTCAGTTCGCGGACTGGCTCGCGCTGGCGGCCCGTGAGGTCGGGTTCGGGGTCGCCGGGGGCCTGCTGGCGGGGATCCTCGGCGGCAAGCTGATCGACTCAGCGGTCCTGGCCGGGCGGGTCCAGGGAGCCTTCCGTCAGCTCGCCACCCTCTCGGTGGCGGCGCTCGCCTACAGCGCAGCGTCCCTGGTCGAGGGCAACGGGTTCATCGCGGCCTTCACGGCCGGCATCGCCTTCGGGCACGTGGCCCGCCCCCACTGTGCCGGGGTCCAGGAGTTCGCCGAGGAGGAGGGCGAGTTGCTCGCCGCGGTGACCTTCATCGTCTTCGGGGCCGTCCTGGCCGGACCGTTGCTCGGCGAGCTGAGCTGGCGGACCGCCCTCTACGCGGTCCTCTCGCTGACCGTCGTCCGGATGGTGCCGGTCCTCCTGGCGATGACCGGATCGAGGACGCTGCTGGAGACGAAGCTCTTCTTCGGGTGGTTCGGTCCCCGTGGGTTGGCGTCCATCCTCTTCGCGATCCTCGTGCTGGAGGAGGTCGGGGGAGAGGTCGGGGCGACGATCTTCGCGGTCGCCACGTGGACCGTCCTGCTCAGCGTCTTCGCGCACGGCTTGACGGCCTCGACGTGGGCGGGAGGGCTGGCTCGTCGGCTGGACACGGCGCACGAGTCCCAGCCCGAGCTCGGGTGGGCGCCTGAGCTCCCCACCCGGGGCGGCCACGCCCGGTGAGGTCGCGCCGCTCCCGGTGACCCGTGGGGCCGAGAGGGTCAGGCCGGCCGGCAGTGGCGCAGCCGGGCGGCGGCCGCGGCGGGGGAAACCCCGATCGCCTCTGCCAGCTGCGTGTACGTGTAGCCCCCGAAGTACGTCATCTCCAGCGCCTCCCGGTGCTCGGGCGAGAACCGCGCCCAGTCGTGAGGGGCTGTCTCGGGACAGGGGGAGGCGTGCAGCCTGTCGTCGGGGTGGTGGGTCGCCCCGGTCCCCGCGTCGGACCGCAGCCGGTCGACGGCGCGGCGGTGCACGATGCCGACCATCCACGCGGTCGCGCTGATCCGGCGGGGGTCGAACTGGGCGGCCAGCTGCCAGATCTCGAGGTAGGCGTCCTCGGTGACCTCCGTGGCTCGGGATGCGTCCGTGAGCACCCGCAGAGCGAGACCGAACAGTCGTGGTGTGGTGGCGTCGTAGAGGGCCGCGAACGCGACCTCGTCGGACTCGGCGACTCGCCGCAGCAGCCAGCCCACATCGCACCCCGGGCGGTGGCGCGCCCACGTCGGGTGGGAGGGGGCGGGTCGGCGACGCATGATCGTGTGATCTCCCAAAAGTGGGTGGCGGGCGCAGTGAGTACGCGGCTACCAGGGTCTGGGGCAGCAACATCGATCGTGTCTGGGGAACCTTATCGCAGTGGAAAGTTCACGCAACTTGTGCGGTGAGGTGGATTCTTGGCCGGTGAACATTGCCGGTGAACATTCGCGCCCGAGGACGATTGTCGAAAGAGCCTTCTGGCGGGTCCCAGGGCCGATACGATCGAACCATGGCTGACCTCGACGTCGTGGAGGCTCGGATCTGGGCCCTGCTCGACCGATACCGCGACGAGCTGGAGGAGGCGACCATCTACGGGATGCCGTCCTTGCGGTGGCCCGGAACCGGAGGGCACGAGTATTTCGCGGCCGTGCAGCGAAGCGCTCGGAAGGTGAGCCTCTACGCAATTGCCGTGGATACCTGGCCGGAGGCTCTCCATGGGTCATCCGAGAGGTTTGTCGGCCGACGCACGGGCAAGGCGACCTTTTCCTTTCCGTCCTTGGATGATGAGTTGGCGCAGGAGCTCGAGGCCTTCTTGGCTCGGCTCTACCAGCCGTACCGCGCGCACCATGCTGATCCTTCGTCGGGCTGACTTCATACCAACTCGAAGTCACCACACCCGTCGTCAGTGCGCATGCGGCCACCAGGCGCCGACCATGGCTCACTCAAAGGCGGCGCGCAGCGTGGCCTCTTGATCCTTGGTCAGGTTCGTCTCGACGAGGCGGCCGGAGTGCCCACGAAACTCCTCGGCCACGCGGTCGATGACGGCATCGCTCGACATGAGGAACAGGGCTGACGTCCCCGGCGTGACTTCGCCCCTCACCCGGTTGATGAACTCGTCGTCGATTCCCACGTCGGTCATGGCGGCGGCCAGCGCCCCCGACGCGGCGCCGATGGCTGCACCGAGCAACGGGACGAAGAAGATCAGTCCGAAGAGCAGACCCCAAAACGATCCTCCAAGCATCCCACCCGCGGTCGCGCTGTTGAGCTGGCGGGTCTTGGGCTTCTTGGAGTCTGGCTCCCAGCTCACGGTGGCGGCATCGTGGACGTGGACCAGTTCGCGCTGCTGCAGGTCGAGCAGGGTGGATTCTGCCTGATCTGCCCCATCAGCGGATTCGAACTTCCAGACGGTCAGCGTGGCCATGTGACTCTCCTTGTGAGTGGTGTCCGGGTATGTCTTCTTCGGGCGGGGTGAATCGTGGGCTGAGATCTGCCTTGAGCGAACGATCCGCCACCCAACTCTGTGAAACAGAAGGCGCCTGACGGAAAGCCACGTGTGGACAGGATAGTTTCGGCCAATGGCGCGAGCAAGAGTCCGTCGGCGCATTCACGGTGTCCGGGTATGCAGAACGGGTCGCCCCAGTGGGGTGGAAGGCTGGCTCTGCGAGAAGGACAAGAGCGATGGGGTTGCTTTCGTGCTCACGGTCCGAAGGGGGGCGTCGTGCAGCGTCCGTTAGTCGGGCTCAAGGCGGCCAATGTCGTCCGAGAGACGACGGCGGGGGTGACGCTGCTGGCGATCGCGCTGCCGCTGAACATCGGCTATGCGCAGATTGCGGGTCTCCCGCCGACTGCTGGTCTGTACGCGTTGGTTCTGCCCGCGGTGGTGTACGCGCTGACGGTGTCGTCGAGGCAGGTTGTCGCCTCGCCTGACGCTGCGGCCGCGGCGCTGGTTGCCTCGTCGATCGGCGGGCTCGCCGCTGCAGGGAGCGCGGACTATCTGACGCTGGCCTTTGCGCAGGCCATCTTGTGCGGCGTCATGTTCGCCCTGCTTGCGTGGTTCAAGCTGGGGTTCCTCGCGAACTTCCTCTCCAAACCGATCCTCGTCGGTTTCGTCGGCGGACTGGCGCTCGACATCCTGGTCAGCCAGGTGGCGAAGATGCTCGGCGTGAAGATCGACTCGGGTGGCGAGTTCGTCGACAAGGTGGTTGACCTCGCCGCGAACCTCGACACGATGAGCGGTTGGTCGGTGCTCATCTCGGGTCTCGCCGTCGTGATCCTCGTCGCGGGCAAGCGGATCGCGCGCGGGGTTCCTTGGGCGCTCATCGTGCTGATTGGCGCGACGATCGCGGTGGTTGTGGCTGATCTTGAGGACGCCGGGGTCGGGGTGCTGGGCAGGGTCGATGCGGGCCCACCCACATTCACGTGGCCAGTGATCGAATGGTCGATGTGGCTCGCGCTGGTCCCCTCCGCCATGGCCTTGACCATGGTGACCACCGCCGAGGGCCTGCTCGTCTCGCGCAGCTACGGTGAGAAGCGCGGGTACGCAACGGACCCGAACCGCGACCTCTTCGCCTTCGGTATGGGCAATCTGGCGGCTGGTGCATCGGGCGGTTTTGCGGTCGGATCGTCGACCTCGCGCACGGCCGCGATGGATCAGTCCGGGTCCCGGACCCAACTGCCTGCGCTGGTCACTGCGGCGGGAACTCTGCTGCTGCTCCTCTTCGGAACCGCCCTTCTCCAGGACATTCCGTCGCCGGCCATCGGCGCGATCGTCGCCGTGGCGATCATCCCGCTGTTGGGTGTCGCGGAGTTCGCCAGCCTGTGGAGGGTCGATCGCGTCGAGTTCTCTGTCGGAGCGGTGTGCTTCCTCGTGACGTTGCTCATCGGCTCCATCGCGGGGATCGTCGTGGCCTTCGTGCTCGCGTTGATCAACCTCGCCCAGCGCGCGGCCAGCCCGGCAATCGACGTGCTCGCTGAGGACGGCAGCCCGACCGACTCACTTCTCGACGAGGCTCCGCCGGGGAGCGTCACGGCACCGGGCGTGATCGTGATCCGGCTCGCGGCCCCGCTCTTCTTCGCGAACGGAGCCGTCTTCGGCGACGCCGTCAAGCGCGCTGTCACCGGCGCCCACGAGGTGCGACACCTCGTGGTCGACATGGAAGCCGTGACCGACATCGACGTCACCGGAGCCGAAGCCTTCGAGAGCACCAAGACCTGGCTGGACGAGCGCGGAGTCGTCCTCGCCTTCAGCCGTGTGCGCCCCGAGGTCCGGGCTCGTCTGAGTCACCTCGGCCTACTCACGAACGAGCGCACTTTCGCCACCAACAGGGCGGCAACCGCCGCGCTCGCACACATCGAGACATCGACCGAGAGCAAGGAGTAACCCATGGGTGACGCAATCGGGGAGATCCTCCCGCTGGCGCTGGGCATCACCATCAGCCCCATCCCGATCATCGCCGCGATCTTGATGTTGCTCTCGCCGCGCGCGAAACGAACGAGCGTCGGGTTTCTCCTCGGGTGGGTGCTCGGGATCATCCTCGCTGTCGGCGTCTTCACGCTCATCTCCCAGCTGCTCCCCGAAGACGACCCCGCGGCGTCCGCGCCGATCGCCGGGAGCGTGAAGATCCTCCTCGGTCTCCTCCTGCTGCTGCTGGCGGGCAAGCAGTGGGGTGGACGGCCCACGGAAGGGGAGAGCCCGCAGCTGCCGGGCTGGATGAAAGCCATCGACACCATGACAGCCGCCAAGGCCACCGGCCTCGGGTTTCTCCTCAGCGCCCTGAACCCGAAGAACCTCATCATGGGAGCGGGAGCCGGAGTCGCAGTTGGCGGCGCCGGGCTCGGGAGCGGCCAGGTCACGCTGGTCATCGCGATGTTCACGGTGGTGGCTGCAGCGTCGGTTGCCGTGCCGGTCATCGCCTATCTGGTGGCAGCCACGAGGATGGGTGGTCCCCTCGACGTGCTGCGGCAATGGCTCACCAAGGAGAACAGCGTCGTCATGGCCACGCTGCTCGTCGTCATGGGTGTCGTCATGATCGGCAAGGGGATCGGCAACTTCTGAGGAGGCCGGTGGGCCCGTCTCGGTGCGCCCCGAGCCCGACCTCCTTCGGTGCCACGACGAACGCCCCCGACCGACGTCGGGGGCGTTCGTGGTGAGCCGCCTATCGGAATCGAACCGATGACCTATTCATTTCGAGAGGCACCACGGCGCTTTGGAGCGCTCAGGCAGCCGCGAGAACCGCATGAAACCGGGGTTCTCGGGATCAGCCGTGTTGGCCGTGTCAGCCGTCGTGTGCCCAAAATGTGTCCACGATCGGGACCGGAGAGAACCACCGACCCGATAGCGGAGCAGAGTCGGCCGGAGGGTCGCCGGGTCAAGCGGTCCTTGCTCCTCATGGCGTGGTGCGCAGGTGCGGGAGCACCTTCCCGGGGCGAAGGGGGCAACTGCCGCTTGGGACGGTGGCCCGGAGGCTAAATGGTGTAGCGACGGGTCGGCGGCTCGGTGGGTGAGGGCGTCTCGGTACTGGACCGGGACGTCCTCTTCGTCATGGCCGGCCGTGAGCGGGCGGACGCGAGAACGGCCGCCAGGCCGCATGCGCAGCGGGCGCCCGCGAAGCGGGCGGCCAGGCGGCGACGGAGTCGCCGCCTTGAGTCAGTAGAGAAAGTTCTCACAGTTCGGCCACACGGGCGGACCAGCCCACAGGAATGGGCGCCGCTCCGTATACCGCCCGACAGTGGGCGTTCCAAGGGGCACGGGGTGAGCAGAGGGCGACCTCGGTAGGCGTGGCGGTTCGATGTGAAAGCCGTACCACTGCTATTCAGGTCAGCGATGGCTTAATTCCGGTGAGGGTTCGGCTAGCGGGATGCTCCTACGCAGGTGATCGACAGCCCTGCTGCCTTCCGCCCATAAGGACGCGGGCAAGACAGCTCGCACACGCGCCGGTTAGGCCAGCCTGGTGTGAATAGTGGTACTCGCTCTTGGACAGCATGTTCAACGGTCAACCCGTTCTGCCCCTTCGGACGAACCTGCGCCCCGCCGTCGGCGGTCGGGGGTAGGGTTAAGGCGCCAAGGAGAAGAACGGGGAAACAGTGCCTAACTATCCGTACAGTTCCGGTCAGACTGCGGTCGTGCAGGCCGTCGCGCAGTTGCGCAAGGGGTTCCCCAAAAAGGTCGACGCCGGGTACCTCCAGCGGTTCAGTATCGCGCCCGCCAACGAGTCGTACATCATCTCGATCTTGCGGTTCCTCGGCCTAATCGACGAGGACGGTAGCCCCGTCGAGGACAGTACGGCCTACTTCTTCGGCAATGACGACACGTTCAAGCCCGGCTTGGAGGCGGCGCTGCGAGACAAATACGCGCTGCTGTTCAACGAAATGGGCGACTCCGCCCTGACCGCTGGCAAGGACGACCTCACCAACTGGTTCCGCCACGCAGACAAGACGTCGGAACTGGTCGGGCAGCGGCAGGCCGCGACCTTCCTGACGCTGACCGGGCTGGCTGGACACGGCGATGTGCCCGCGGTCCGGGGCACCGGGTCACGGAAGGCGACCGCCGCCTCGGGCGAGACGGACAAGAAGGCCACCGCCAAGAAGGTCCCTGCGAAGAAGGCCGCGAAGATAGCCGCCGACGGCGGGGCTAGCGACGGCGGGGCTAGCGGCAACGTCAAGGTCCAGAATGGGCAGGACGTAGGTCTCACGGTGCGCATAGAGGTCAACCTGCCACCTAGGGGCGACGCGGACACGTACGACGCCATCTTCGCGAGCATCAAGAAGCACCTGATGTCGTGAGCGGACCCCTGGACCGCTTCGAACGGATCACGCGGTCGGTCGGTGGCGCGTGGGCCCCGCGCGTCACTGAGACCAGCGACGTCGCCACGGTCTCGGACTCAACCGTCGTCCCGGTCGTCGCTGAGGCCGAAGAGCCGCACCCGTTCGAGTCGCGGAACATCCATCCGGATCTGCCTAAGAAGGTGCGCAGGCTATTCGACGACGGGCACTGGGAGGAGTCCGTCTTCCACGCCTTCAAGTTCATCGAGACCGAGGTCAAGCGCATCAGCTCGGAGCGCGGGACTGGCTACAAACTCATGATGAACGTCTTTAACGAGGACAACCCCAAGGTGCGGCTGAACGCCGTTACGACCGAGTCAGAGGTCGACGAGCAGAAGGGCTTCAAGTTCATCTTTGCCGGGGCCGCGACCGGCATCCGCAACCCGCGCGGGCACGAGGTCGAGGTCGGCGACACCCCGGACGAGGCCTTGGACTACCTCGCCCTCGCGTCACTCCTGCTGCGGCGGCTCGATGCCGTAGGCCTCCGCTGAGCCCGAGGGGCTGACACGCCCCGCCGTCGGCAGGCGCCCCTATGATTCATCTGGACTGCAGACGCAAGGAGCTGCGCGTCATTCCGCCGCGTAGTGCGCCGAGTTGCCGGTCAGCGTAGGAGTGGGTCCTTCCCCGCCAGGTCGGGTTTCGTGGACCACCGGAGGCGTCTTACCGCTCGCGAGTAGCCTGACCGGGTCGAAGGGGGCAACACATGACGAGCAACGCAGCACCGGGGTGGCACCCCGACCCGATGGGCCGCTTCGAGCACAGGTACTGGGACGGCAGTCAGTGGACCGAGCACGTCAGCGCGGGCGGCTTGCAGTCCACTGATCCACTACAGCCACCGAGCCCGGCCCATGAGGAAGACCGCGAGCCTGCCGTGCCTGTGGCGGCAGCAGTACACCAACCGGATCACCAATCTCCGACAGCCCAGACACCCCCTCCGGCGGAGGGGGAGGCTGTGACACCGACGGCCAGCGCCGCCACGGAGAAGATCACAACGTTCAACGCCAAGCGTGTGGCCACCCAGCTCCAGGCTGAGAACCAACACCTCCACCGAGAGGTTGCCCGTTGCGAGCGCCTGTTGTCCGATATGGGCGTGCTCGACATGGTGGCCCGCGAGCAGCGCATGGCCACTCAGCGCGAAACCGAGGAGGCCCTGCGCCACCTCGTCGCCGACCTCCAGCGGCAGGCCAGCGAGCTGGACCGCCAGGTGATCATCAACAGGGACCGTCTCGTGCTTGAAGAGGTCGGGCTCTTCGACTTTGAGCACCCTGCTGAGTCCTCAGCGGCGTTGGCAACCGAACTGGAGTCGCTCCGGTCAGAGATACGGCAGACGAACAAGCTCGGGTCGGCGATCACGGCCACATCGAACTTCACGTCAACAACTCCGCGTCCAAGGGACAGACGTTCGTCAACCAGATGAGCCGGATCATGCTCCGCGCTTACAACGCCGAGGCCGAGAACGCTGTCAAGACCGTTAAGGCCGGCAACCTTGCCTCTGCGCATAAGCGGCTTTCCACGGCCCGGGAGCAGATCGCCAAACAGGGCCGGATGATCGACCTCTCGGTCACTGACCGCTACCACTGGCTTCGCCTCAAGGAGCTCGAGCTGGCGGCCCGCCACCAGCAGGCCAAGGCTGCAGACCGGGAGAAGGATCGCGAGCGCAGGGCCGAGCTCCGCGAGCAGAAGGCCCTTGAGGGCGAAATCAAGCGTGAGAAGGAACGCCTGGAGAAGGAACGGGCCCACTACCTCAACTCGATTCAACGGATGCGCGACTCCGGTGATTCCAGCGGGGCCGAAGCGTTGCAGGGTGAACTGGACCGCATCGACGCCGAGATCGCTGCGGCCGATTACCGTGCCGCCAACATCCGTGCGGGCTACGTCTACGTCATCTCGAACATCGGGGCGTTCGGTGAGGGCGTCGTCAAGATCGGGATGACGCGCCGCCTCGAGCCCGAAGACCGCATCCGAGAACTCAGCGACGCATCAGTCCCCTTCAACTTCGACGTGCATGCACTCTTCTTCAGCGAAGATGCCGTCACCGTGGAAGCGATGCTCCACCGAGAGTTCGCGGCCGAGAGGCTGAACAAGGTCAACCCGCGACGCGAGTTCTTCCGGGTGCACCCGCAACAGGTTCTCCACGCGCTCACCGAACACAAGGTTTCGGTGCTGGAGTTCACCACCCACGCGGCCGCAGACGACTACCGAATGAGCTGGCCCGATGGGTACCCGCTAGATCGCGAAGCTGCAGCTGTCGTTGCGGGTGGGCCCGCGCCCGATTAGGCCTTGAGTCAACAAATGAAGGACAGGTCTCCGCACGGACTGCGGCGTGGGTGAACGTGCGTCTCTTCGCCGCGCATGGCCGGGTGACAGAGCAACGGCGGAGCGCTCAGGAACCGGTCTCGGCAGCAACTGCTGATGCTAACTCCGCATAAGCGACGGGTTCGCCAACCACAACTCCGAGGGTACTTACGCCCATCCTGCTACCGCCGCGGAGCTCAATCACTTCGCTGCTGGCGACGTAGAACAACCACTGTGAGGTGTCGAGGGGGTCGTACTCGTCGTGCGACGTGGCGGTATGCAGGCAGAACACGTAGACATCCGCATGAAACAACTGCTCCGTCGATCGATCGCCAGCCGACGCATCCCAGCCGAACGACGGCGCGACGCGGAAGGACGGGCTACTCAACTTCGACTGATCCCAGGCTTGCAAAAAACCCGACGCCTTGACCTCGATCTTTGTGCCGTCCGGAGCCGTCACATCCCACGCATCCCACTCGACCCGCCCACCTGTTGCCCCTACGGCTCTCGCGACAAAATACTCAGCAAGATAACCGCGGACATTGTTCGTCCTAAGGTCACCCATAGCGAAGCGCCAGAAGTCGCGGACCGACGCGTCGAGTCCGTGGAACCGCTCCTCGCCCGACAACACAGGCGGCGCAGACGGCTGAAAGTTCACATACCCATAGAAGCACTTCCGTCGGCGAAACACGGCTTTCCCTGAGCCCCGCCCTTGGGTCGCCTCCAAGAGCGGTGAGGTCTTTCCGCCGCTTGATGGTCTGTCAAGTTCTTACCACACCGCCACGGCTCCCCGCCTTCCTACTGGGCAGGTTGCCTGCACAAGGCACCGACCATCTAGCCCCGAGGTTCTTAGGACTCCACCTGCCAACGCTGGATGGCTTCCCAGACCAGTGTGCCCGCCGGAGAGACCCTGTAGCCAGGGCCGTTCGTAACGGTTGGAGACAGGGCGAATCCAGCATTCATCAACCCCGTCAGCGCCAACTGAGTCCGCGTCAGCGAGAGACCAGTTGCATATGCCAGGGCTTCTGCATTCCATGCGTCTGCGCTCTGGAGGACGAAGTCCTCGCGATCTGGAGACCGGGGCGGCAGCGCACCGTCTGTGAGTGCGGCTTCGAAGTTATCGACCGGGTCAAAGGACTGCTCTGTCTTGACTCGAGCCATGGGTGGTTCTCGGAGCTTCCGGAGCACTTGAAGGTGGATTCGCTTTAGGTCCGCGATGCCAGCCAGAAGCAACTCGGCCTCCTCGGTGTCGTCTGGCGCCAGCAGGATGCTGCCAAGCATGCCGCCTAGGACCTCCAGTATCTCGTCATCTCCGCTCATGCCGGCCGTCCAAAGAACTCGTGAGACGAGTGGCACGAGATGGGGGGAGGCAACTAGAGCGTCGCTGATCTCCTCCCGTGTCATACCCGCTGATCGCTCGGCCGCCCTAAGCGCTGTGGACCGAAGTCGAGTCTGTTCGGCTATGACCACATCGATCGCATCAGTCGCCAGTTCCTGGACGATAGGGCCGACGATTGGGAGTCCGCTTACCGTTGCGCCGGCGTACCTCGCGATGCGGTGGCGCTTCTTCTCTTCGCTCACACATCTACTATCGCGGATCACGGCGAACGATCTGGGTGAGACAGCGCCGCCGCTAGCGCATTTTCTATGGGCCTCCTTGGTGGCGCGTCCCTCCGCCGCCATTGACGCAGTTGCCCGGGCTGTCCCGCACGGGGATCCACCATCGGGTGGTCTTCTCTGGCAGGTCAGACAAACTCTGATCACGGCGCTCGATTTCTGGAACAGCCACGTTGGGCACGGCATCGTGGATGGTGCGGATCGACACAGACGCACACACCTGGACGGGGATTACCCCTGGGGGTCGGCTCCCCACTCGGGCCTGACAGCTCGCACCCGCTGATGGCCGCGACAGAGACTCACTGACTGGATCCGCACCCGCACCCCTTCGGGTGTGCCCGTCGTTGAGCGGCTCTGGAACGTCGGTGACCACGTATCGCCGCTCACCCCACAGTCCGGGTGTGCCGCGCGGATCCCAGAGCCGCACTCCGGTCCGCGTGGCACACCCTCTTTGGTTGGGAGGGCAACCGTGTTCACCACAGACACCCACGCCCCTGCCGCCGGCGAGGACCGCTTCCCCGGCTTCGGTGAGGACGCGCCGCTGGACGTCCCCGACCTCAACCATCCCGAGAACGCCAAGCTGATCGCCCAGCGGATGCGCGACGGGAGCATGGACGACTTCTCCCAGGCGCTGGGCACCACCCGCAACTGCGCCCACCCGGTCCGGCTGGCCGGGTCCTCGGTCACCGTCGACACCACCACCGGCGAAGTGCTGTCCTCGTTCGACGCCAGTGGCCTGCCGTTCGGGGTACTCCACCGTCCGTGCGGCAACCGCCGCGCTTCGGTGTGCCCGTCCTGCTCACGCACCTACGCCCGCGACACCTACGCCCTCATCCATGCCGGGGTTGTCGGAGGCAAGAGCGTCTCCGACCAGGTGCGGGACAACCCGCTGCTGTTCGTCACCCTCACCGCTCCATCCTTCGGACCCGTCCACGGCCACCGAGAAGGGCGTGCGTGCCGACCCCGCCGACGGGATGACCGCCCCCGCTGCCCCCACGGGCGGCCGTTGTGGTGCACCCGGGTCCACGACCGGGACGACGAGATCACCGGGGCGCCGTTGTGCTTCCAGTGCCACGACACCGCGTCGGCGGTGGTGTGGCAGTGGCACGCCCCCGAGCTGTGGCGGCGCTTCACCATTGCCCTGCACCGCGCCCTCGCCCACCACCTGACCGTCCCCGCCTCCCGCCTGGGCGAGGTCGCGTCGATCCAGTACGCCAAGGTCGCCGAGCACCAGGCACGCGGCCTGATCCACGTCCACGCCCTGATCCGCCTCGACGGCCCCGCGGCCGGCGGCACCGGCTCGCCCGCTCCCCCATCGCTGGACGGCGACGCCCTCGCAGCCCTCGTCCACCAGGTCGTGCCGACCGTGACGACCATCGCCGAGCCGGTCGACTTCGAGGACACCCCACGGGTGCTGGCCTTCGGCAGCCAGGTCGACGTGCGTACCGTCCGTGCGGGCTCGCGCACCGACGACCCGGCCGGGCCGCTGACCCCCGATCAGGTCGCCGGCTACCTGGCCAAGTACTCCACCAAGGACTCCTCCGGCCTGCACGGCCGCGGTCAAGGGCGCCCGCACATCCTCGCCCTGCGGCGAGAGTGCCGGGAGATGGCTGCCCGGGCTGCGACCTTCCACGACCGGGACCACGACTACCAGCGGATGGGCAAGTGGGTGCACTGCCTGGGCTTCCGTGGCCACTTCGGCACCAAGTCCCGGCGCTACTCCCTTACCCTCGGCGCGCTCCGCCGTGCCCGCTCGCGGTGGCAGGCACTGGCCGCCGAGTCCCGCCGTACCGGGCAACAACTCGACACCCGCGACCTCGAAGCCCGGCTACTCGCCGACGACGCAGAAGAGACCACCCACGTGATCGGGACCTGGACCTACGTCGGCACCGGCTGGCGCGACCACCTCGAACAAGCCCTCGCCCTGGCCATCGCCGCCCGCAACCGCGAGTACGACCTGTGGAAAGCCGAACGGCGAAAGACGCGATCTGGGCTAGAGAGAGGAGATGGCGATGCATGAGCAGGACACGAGTGAGGTGCCGACATGATCGAGCGTCGAGTCCCGGACTCGGGACGGGTGCGGTGGCGGGTTCGGTACCGGACACCGGAGCACCGCCAACGGTCCCGCACCTTCGACCGGCGTGCGGATGCCGAGGCACTCGAGGACGAGCTGCGGGGTCGGATGCGCCGTGGGGAGTTCGTCGACCCTCGACGTGGACTGGTGACGCTAACGGCCCTGTGGTCGGAGTACGAGCAGGGCGGGATGACCCACCTGCGTGTGACGACGCAGCAGAACTACCGCATGGCGTTTCGCCACGTGCTGCACCACTTCGGCACGTGGCCGGTCGCGAAGATCGAGCACGCCGACGTCGCGGAGTGGGTGACCTCGCTCGGGGAGACCAAGGGCCCGGAGACCGTGCGCTACGCCCACCGAGTTTTCTGCCTCGTCCTCGACTTCGGTATGCGGACTCGGCGCCTGAGCCACAACGTCGCTCGTGGCGTGCGGTTGCCAGCGAGGCCACCATCGCGCGAGCGGATCCTGACCATGGCCCAGGTCGAGGCCTTGGCGATATGCCTCGGTCGTGAGGGCGACCTCGTGCTGGCGATGGCCCTGCTCGGTCTGCGGTGGTCGGAGCTGGCCGCCCTCAAGGTCTCGGACGTCGACCTCGAGCGGGGCAGGGTCCGGGTCGTCGAGCGAGCCACCGAGGTCGGCGGTCGGATGGATGTCTCTGCTCCGAAGTCGCGGGCCTCTGCACGCTCGATCGGGATCCCGTTCTCGATGCGGGAGGTGCTCGAGGCCAGGACCGCGGGTCGGTCTGCGGATGCGTTGGTGTTCCCGGCTCCGGACGGCGGCTATCTGCGCAACGGCAACTGGCGGCACCGGTCAGGGTGGACTGCCGCGCTGAAGGCAACGGGGCTCGAAGGGGTGACGCCGCACGACCTGCGACGCACCTTCGGGAGCCTGGCAAGGAAGGCCGGCGCGGACCTGCGCTACATCCAGCGGGCCATGGGCCACGAGTCGATCACCACGACGGCGCGCATCTACGCCCACCCTCTACGACGACGAGCTGGACGAGATCGCGGCCGCGTTGGACGGCCTGCGGGGAGTGCAACCGTGAGCACCTGTCGCGACCTGATGTGCCCAAAGTGTGCCCATTTCGGCCCTCTCCGGACGCTCATTGCGGTGCTCGCCGCGCTGATCGCGACGATCGCCGGAGGGTCAAAAACCGCCCCTGACCAGCAAAAACGCCCCCGACCGTGTCGAGGGCGTTCCGCTGAGCCGCCTATCGGAATCGAACCGATGACCTATTCATTACGAGTGAATCGCTCTAGCCGTCTGAGCTAAGGCGGCGTGCGTCCGTGGACGCGAGGCACGAGTATACGGATCCCTGCCCGTCTGGCCGAATCGGGGGCGGAGCGAGGCCGGCGCCTTCGCTGGGTCGATGTGAGTTCGAGCCGCCAGACGCTCGAGACCACATCGACCCGGGGTGGGCTCAGCTGGTGAGGCGGTCGCTCGCGGCCCCGGCGCCGACCCGGTCGAGGACGACCTCGGCGACCTGGTCCGGGTGGGTCTCCATGAGCCAGTGGCCGGTGTCCAGCTCGAGCGTGTGGACGAGGTCGGAGCGCGCACCGGCCCGCTCCTGCAGCTGGTTGACGGTGAAGCTCGTCGACGCCTCGGAGAAGGCGGGGTCCTTGGCGCCCCACATGTAGGCCGTCGGGATGACCCGGCGCTGCGTGCTGCGGCGGGGACCCCCCTTCGCCCGACGCTTGCGCCACATCAGGGTGGGGGACAAGGCGGCCCGGTACCAGTTGAAGGTGCCCTCGGCGGCCCCCCGCGCGCGCAGGCGCTTGGCGTCGTAGGCGGCGCGCTCCCGGGGCATGCCGATCTTCTCGAGGATCTGCTGGGCGAAGGGGCGGAAGAAGAGCACCGGCAGCACGGGCAACGCGAAGACCGCCATGTACCAGCTGTGCTTGAGCTGGTCCCCGTGGCGGATCCCGTGCGCCATCCCGCCGGGGTTCGGCGTCGAGAGCACGGTCAGCGTCGCGACCCGCTCCGGGTGCCGCGCGGCAAGGGCCCAGGCCAGCGCGCCGCCCCAGTCGTGCCCGACGACGTGGGCCTGCTCCGCGCCCGCCTCGTCGAGGAGCGCGGTGACGTCCTTGGCGAGCTCGGTGATCTCGTAGTCGAGGTGCCGCGGCGGACGCGCCCCGGGGGAGTAGCCGCGCAGGTCCGGCGCGAGGACCCGCAGCCCGGCGTCGGTCAGGCGCGGGGTCACGGAGTGCCACGAGGTGCGGTCCTGGGGCCAGCCGTGCAGCAGCACGACGACCTCACCGTCCTGCGGTCCGGAGTCGTCGACGTCGAAGGTCAGCCCGTCACGGGAGAAGTAGCGCACGAGTGCCACGCTAGTTCACGCGGCAGGGTTGGATGGGGGCGTGTCCACCCCCCGCTTCGTCTTCCGCCACGTCTGGCCGGTCCCCGCGCCGGTCGGTGTCGTCACGGCCGCGCTGGCCGACATCGAGCACTACCCGCGGTGGTGGCCCCAGGTGCGCTCCGTGGCGCGGATCGACGACGTCTCCGGTCGCGGGAGGATCCGCAGCCTGCTGCCGGTGACCCTGGACCTCGTGCTGACCCGCGAGATCGAGGACCGCGAAGGGGGTCGCCTGAGGGTGGCGCTCGGCGGTGACCTCCTCGGGTGGGCCGGGTGGTCGGTCGTGCCGGACCCCGCCGGCACCGCAACCGGCTCCATCGCGACCTTCGAGCAAGAGGTGAGGGTCGCCGCCCGGCTCGACCGTGCGGCGACCCTCGCCCCCTTCGTCCTGCGGGCGAACCACGCGTGGATGATGCGGCAGGGCCGCCGCGGGTTGGCCCGGGAGCTCACTCCTCGTCGCTGAGCGGCTTCTCCTTCGTCGCCAGCTCGTCGCGGGCGCGGGCGGCAGCGGCCTTGATGTCCTCCTCGGAGTGGGTCACGTCCTCCTGCGAGTGCGTGGCCGAGGCGGGCATGGTCCAGCGGGCGGTCGACATGCCGGCGGACTTGGCGCGCTCGAGCGACTCGAGGATGGTCTGCACGGCCTCCTCGCGGTTGGTCCAGTGCGCACCCTCGACGGACTTGCCGGGCTCGAGGTCCTTGTAGGTCTCGAAGAAGTGCTGGATCTCCAGGCGGTCGAACTCGCTGATGTCCTCGAGGTCCTTGATCCACTCCTTGCGGGGGTCGCCGGCCGGGACGCAGAGGATCTTGTCGTCGCCGCCGGCCTCGTCACGCATGTGGAACATCCCGATCGGACGGGCACGCACGAGGCAGCCGGGCCAGGTCGGCTCGTCGAGGAGCACGAGCGCGTCCAGCGGGTCGCCGTCCTCGCCGAGGCTGTCCTCGATGTAGCCGTAGTCGCTCGGGTAGGCCATCGCGGTGAAGAGCATCCGGTCGAGGCGGATGCGGCCGGTCGCGTGGTCGACCTCGTACTTGTTCTTCTGACCCTTCGGGATCTCGATGGTGACGTCGAACTCCACTAGGTGCCCCTTTGCTCGGTGACGGTGATCTACTCTCGGAGCCTAGTGTTCCACCAGAGCCGATCTTTGCCGCAGGGGGCAGCGTGCGCCGCACACTCATCGCCGTGACCGCGGTCGCCGCCCTCGCCGTGGGCTACGGCGTCGCGGACGCCTACGACCAGGTCCCCGGCGTGCTGACCATCGACGAGGCGGTCACCCAGGAGGCCCCGGCGCAGCCGAAGACGACCCCGGTGCTCCCCGCCGCCTCGACGGACGCGCCGTTGCCCTCCCGGCCCGGCCTGACCACGGCCCTCGCCGACGACGTCACCCACCCGGCGCTCGGCCAGCGCGTCGGGGTGGTCGTGCGCGACGCGCTCACCGGTGACGTCCTCTACGCCCGCGGCGAGGACCGCCCGCAGACCCCCGCCTCGACCGCGAAGCTGCTCACCGCGGCCGCCGTCTCCGAGCGCGCCGACCTGAGCAAGGCCATGACGACCTCGGTCGTCAGCGGCGAGCAGCCCGACGAGCTCGTCCTCGTCGCCTCCGGTGACACCATGCTCGCCCCGGGGAAGGGCGACCCGACGGCCGTCGAGGGCCGCGCCGGCCTCACCGACCTCGCCGAGGAGGTGGCCGAGTCCCTGGCGGCGAAGGGGGAGGACGGGCGCCTCTCCCTTCGTCTGGACGCGACCTACGCCGCCGGCGAGCGGTACGCGCCGACCTGGGAGATGGCCGACGTCGCCGCGGGCTACACGCAGGGCGTGGCGATGATCGGGCTCGCGGGGGATCGCCCGCTGCCGGGCGACGCCTCGCCGAAGGTGCCCGAGCGCAAGACCCTGAAGACCTTCGGCGCGGCGCTGAAGAAGGCGGGTGTCGACGTCACGGTCGACGACTCGTCGCGGACGTGGCGGACCCCGGCCCCGGAGGGCGCCGATGAGCTCGGCGCCGTCGAGTCCGCGCCGCTCGGCGACGTGCTCGCGCTGGCCCTGGACGAGAGCGACAACGCGCTGACGGAGAACGTCGCCCGGCAGGCCGCGGTCGCCGACGGTGCGGGCTCCTCCTTCGCCGAGGTCTCGGCGTGGGTGGAGCAGAGCCTCAAGGGCGCGGGTGTCGACCTCACCGGCGTCGAGCTGAAGGACAACAGCGGGCTGAGCAACGGCCAGCTCGTGCCGGCACGCGTCATCTCCGACGTCATGCAGCTCGGCATCACCGGCTCGGCGCAGTCGATGACGACGATCCTCGGGGAGCTGCCCGTCGCGGGGTTGACCGGCACGCTGCACGACCGCTTCCACGAGGCCGACAGCAAGAGCGCGGCGGGCATCGCGCGCGCCAAGACCGGCACCCTCACCGGCACCTCCGCACTCGCCGGGACGACGACCACGACGGACGGGCGCCTGCTCACCTACGTCATCCTCGCCGACCGGGTGCCCTCGACGACCGGCACGCTCGGCGCCCGCGCCGCCCTCGACCGGGTGGTCGCCGACCTCACCTCCTGCGGCTGCCGGTAGCTCACCTCCCCTTCGCCCCCGGTCCGCATCTGCCTAGGCAACGGCGAACGGGGGCGGCATCTGCCTAGGCAACGGCGAACGGAGCCCGCATCTGCCTAGGCAACGGCGAACGGGGTACGCATCTGCCTAGGCAACGGCGAACGGGGGCGGCATCTGCCTAGGCAACGGTGAACGGAGCCCGCATCTGCCTAGGCAACGGCGAACGGAGCCCGCATCTGCCTAGGCAGATGCGGTGTGGGGGGCGGGGGTGTGAGGATGAGGGCGTGCCCAACTACGTCGACTGGACCTTCGCCAAGACGACCGGGGCCCGGCTCGTGCCCCCGGGGCCCGACGTCGGCCACGACGAAGCAGCCGAGATCGTCGGTGAGATCCGCCGGTTGTCCCGGATGGCCGTCGACCCGGTCGCCGCGACCTCGCACCTGACCGCGCCCGGGGACGCCCCCGCCGCGCTCGTCGTCGACCGCCCCACGTGGATCGGCGTCAACGCCGACTC
This sequence comes from Janibacter sp. GS2, assembly GCF_051200835.1. Classification (GTDB taxonomy): domain Bacteria; phylum Actinomycetota; class Actinomycetes; order Actinomycetales; family Dermatophilaceae; genus Janibacter. The sequence continues at coordinate 3,351,171 of NZ_CP195161.1, read as the reverse complement.
GATGGCCGCCCTGCTCGACCCGGCGCTCGAGGCCGCCGCGCAACGCCGCGAGAAGCCCCCCTGGGGCCCGGCCCAGGCCGTCGGCAACAAGCTCACCGGCGCCGAGGCCGGCGGGATGCTCGCCTTCCTCTCCGCCAAGGTGCTCGGCCAGTACGACATCGCCCCGCAGGGCACCCCGGCGCTGCTGCTCGTCGCGCCGAACATGGTCCACACCGAGCGCGAGCTGAAGGTCGTCCCGCGCGACTTCCGCTACTGGGTCTGCCTGCACGAGGAGACCCACCGCGTGCAGTTCACCGCCGTGCCCTGGCTGCGCGAGCACGTCATCGCCTCGGCGCGCGGGCTGGCCACCGACCTCATGCCCGACCAGGAGACGGTGCGGGAGCGCTTCGAGCAGATGGCCACCAACCTGCCCAAGGTCATCGGCGGCGAGGGGCAGGGCCTCGCCGAGCTCGTGATCACACCCGAACAGCGCGAGCAGATGGCCAAGGTCACCGCGGTCATGTCGCTCCTCGAGGGTCACGCCGACGTCGTCATGGACGACGTCGGCCCCCAGCACGTCCCCACGGTCGAGACGATCAGGAGCCGCTTCACCCAGCGCCGCAAGGGCGCCGGTGCGGTCGACCGCCTGCTGCGCCGCCTCCTCGGCCTCGAGGCGAAGATGCGTCAGTACCGTGACGGCGCGACCTTCGTGCGCACGGTGCAGCACAGCGTCGGCGTCGAGGGATTCAACGCCGTGTGGACCTCGCCGCAGACCCTGCCCACCCCGCTCGAGATCACCGACCCGTCCGCCTGGGTGCGACGGGTCCACGGCTGAGGATGGGCGCCGGTCACCCCGCACAGGCGGACTGCCGAAGGGGGGTCCGCGCGGCCCTCGAGGGGATGCCGCCCGGCTCGCTGGCGCTCGCCGCGGTGAGCGGGGGAGGCGACTCCCTGGCCCTCGCGGCCGCGCTCGCCGCCGAGGGGGCCGCCCACGACGTCACCGTCGGCGCGATCATCGTCGACCACGGCCTGCAGGAGGAGTCGACCGATGTCGCGCTCCTGGCGGCCCAGCAGTGCGCCGACCTCGGGCTCGCGCCGGTCGCCGTCGTGCCCGTCGAGGTCACCGCGACGGGTGAGGGCCTCGAGGCCGCCGCCCGGGACGCGCGCTACGGCGCGCTGGCCGAGACGGCAGCGGCCATGGGGGAGGAGCACCCCGCCCACGTCGTGCTGCTCGGGCACACCCGCGACGACCAGGCCGAGCAGGTCCTCCTCGGGCTCGCCCGCGGCTCCGGCGCCCGCTCCCTCGCCGGGATGCCGGTGCTCACCGTCCGGGAGGGGACCCCCTTCGCCCGTCCGCTGCTCCACCTGCCGCGCGAGACCACCCACGCGGCCTGCGCGGCGTGGTCGCTCACCCCGTGGACCGACCCGATGAACGAGGACGCGGCCTTCGCCCGGGTCCGCGCCCGCACCGCCCTCGTCGACCTCGAGGCCGCCCTCGGCCCGGGGATCGCCGACGCGCTCACCCGCAGCGCCGACCTCCTGCGCGACGACGCCGACCTCCTCGACGAGCTCGCGGCGGAGGCCGCCCCCGAGGGGGGTGGGGCCGGTGTGGCGGTGACGGACCTGACGGGGCTGGCCCCCGCCCTGCGTTCACGCGTGTGGCGCCGGCTCCTCCTGGCGGCGGGCGCGCCCACCGGCTCCCTGACCGCGGGTCACGTCGCCGCCTGCGACCGGCTGGTCACCGACTGGCACGGACAGGGCCCGCTGCACCTGCCCGGCGACCTGCGGGTGGTCCGGGCCGACGGGCGGGTCACCATCACCCCTGCCGGTCGTGGACAATGACGATCGCCGACCCGAAGGAGAGCTGTGGACGCCAAGCACATCCAGGACGACCTCGTCGAGGTGCTCCTCACCGAGGAGCAGATCCAGACGCGACTCGGTGAGCTCGCGCTCGACGTCTGGAGGCACTACGAGGGCAAGGACCTGCTGCTCGTGGGCGTCCTCAAGGGTGCGGTCATGGTCATGGCCGACTTCATGCGCCACCTGCCCGGCTCCGCGCCGATGGACTGGATGGCGGTCAGCTCCTACGGCTCCGGCACCAAGTCGTCGGGCGTCGTGCGGATCCTCAAGGACCTCGACGGCGACATCACCGACAAGCACGTGCTCATCGTCGAGGACATCATCGACTCCGGGCTGACCCTGTCGTGGATCCGGGCCAACCTCGAGTCCCGGTCGCCGGCGTCCGTGGAGATCCTCACCCTCCTGCGCAAGCCCGAGGCCGCGAAGGTCGAGATCGACACCCGCTGGGTCGGCTTCGACATCCCCAACGAGTTCGTCGTCGGCTACGGCCTCGACTACGCGGAGGGCTACCGCAACCTGCGGGACGTGGCCACCCTCGCCCCGCACGTCTACTCCTGAGGTCGTTCGTCGTCCGGACGGGAACACCCGTGGCACGATGCTCGTTGGCCACATAGCCGCTGTCCGATGACGTTCAGGTAGTTTCGTCCTGTTCGCCCCGGTGCAACCGGTGGCCGCCACGTCGTCGAGTCAGGAAGTCCGGGAAGACCCGTACCCGCATGAACGCCAAGAAGTTTTTCCGCTCCCCCGCCTTCTGGGCGCTGCTGCTCATCACGGTCTTCGGACTGATGTTCCTCACCCAGGGCGATGAGGAGTACGCCCGAGTGGACACCTCCGCCGCCGAGAAGCTCGTCACCGACGGCAAGGTCGAGGACGCCCACTTCACCACGGAGAACGTGCTGCAGCTCGACCTGAAGAAGGGCGAGACCTACTCCGACGGTGACTCGGTCAAGGACGCCGACAAGGTCGAGACCGAATTCATCGACGCCCGCGCCGAGCAGATGCTCGCCGTGGTGGAGAAGAACGTCGACGGTGTGCAGAACGACACCGTCGAGCAGCCGAGCGTGTGGAGCAACGTGCTCCTGTCGATCCTGCCGCTGCTGCTCCTCGTCGGGCTCTTCTGGTTCATCCTCAGCCGCGCCCAGGGCGGCGGCTCGCAGGTGATGAAGTTCGGCAAGTCCAAGGCGAAGCTCGCCACGAAGGACACCCCCAAGGTCACCTTCGAGGACGTGGCCGGCGCGGACGAGGCGGTCGAGGAGCTCCACGAGATCGTCGACTTCCTCCGGGAGCCGAGCAAGTTCCTCGCCGTCGGCGCGAAGATCCCCAAGGGCGTCCTGCTCTACGGCCAGCCCGGTACCGGTAAGACCCTGCTGGCGCGCGCCGTGGCCGGCGAGGCCGGGGTGCCCTTCTTCTCCATCTCCGGCTCGGACTTCGTCGAGATGTTCGTCGGTGTCGGCGCCTCCCGTGTGCGTGACCTCTTCGAGCAGGCCAAGACCAACGCCCCGGCGATCGTCTTCGTCGACGAGATCGACGCCGTCGGTCGCCACCGTGGCGCCGGTATGGGCGGCGGTCACGACGAGCGGGAGCAGACGCTCAACCAGCTGCTCGTCGAGATGGACGGCTTCGACGTCAAGACCAACGTCATCCTCATCGCGGCGACCAACCGTCCCGACATCCTCGACCCGGCGCTGCTGCGCCCGGGCCGCTTCGACCGCCAGATCGCCATCGAGAACCCCGACATGATCGGGCGTCACCGCATCCTCGAGGTGCACGCGGCCGGCAAGCCGATGGCCCCCGGCGTCGACCTGCTCACCGTGGCCCGCCGCACCCCCGGCATGACCGGTGCGGACCTGGCGAATGTCCTCAACGAGGCGGCCCTGCTCACCGCCCGCCTGGACAAGCAGTTCATCGACGACTCGATCCTCGACGAGGCCATCGACCGCGTCATCGCCGGACCCCAGAAGCGCACCCGGATCATGAGCGCCCAGGAGCGCAAGATCACCGCGTACCACGAGGGCGGGCACGCCCTCGTCGCGGCGGCGATGAACCACACGGCCCCGGTCACCAAGATCACGATCCTGCCGCGCGGCCGGGCCCTCGGCTACACGATGGTCATGCCCCTGGACGACAAGTACTCGACGACCCGCAACGAGATCCTCGACCAGCTGGCGTACGCGCTCGGCGGCCGCGTCGCGGAGGAGATCATCTTCCACGACCCGTCGACCGGCGCCGCCAACGACATCGAGAAGGCCACGGCGATGGCCCGCAAGATGGTCACCGAGTTCGGCATGAGCGAGAAGATCGGCGCGGTCAAGCTCGGCCAGTCCCAGGGCGAGGTCTTCCTCGGCAAGGACATGGGCCACCAGCGCGACTACTCCGAGAACATCGCCGGGGTCGTCGACCAGGAGGTCCGCCGCTTCATCGAGGAGGCCCACGACGAGGCCTGGTTCGCGCTCAACGACAACCGGGGCGTGCTCGACCGTCTCGTCCTCGAGCTGCTCGAGCACGAGACGCTCAACACCAAGGACCTCGAGGTCGTCTTCTCCGACGTGGTCAAGCGCCCGGTCCGTCCGACGTGGCTGAGCAGCGAGCACCGGCATATCTCCGAGGTCCCCCCGGTGCTCACGCCCGCCGAGGAGGCCGCGATGCAGACCCGGGAGCGCGAGCGGCTGATGCAGCCCAGCGGTGCGCCGGCCGAGGCCGTCCCCGACAGCTCGGTGACCGAGGCCATCGACCGTGCGGCCGAAGAGGGCGCCAACCCCTACCCGGACGACGAGCGACCCCCGGCCGAGATCCGTGAGGTCCCGCCGGGCGATGCCGTCGATGGTGACGGACGCGCCTGAACCATGACGGACGACGTCGACCTGGGCCGCATCGAGGCGGCCGTGCGGGAGATCCTCCTCGCGGTCGGGGAGGACCCCGACCGCGACGGTCTCCTCGAGACGCCGGAGCGGGTCGCCCGCTCGTACGGGGAGGTCTTCGCCGGACTGCGCTCCGATCCCGGTGAGCTGCTCGCGACGACCTTCGACATCGACCACGACGAGCTGGTCATCGTGCGCGACATCGCGCTGTACTCCACGTGCGAGCACCACCTCGTGCCCTTCCACGGGGTCGCCCACGTCGGATACCTGCCCGGCCGCAGCGGCAAGGTGACCGGCCTGTCGAAGATCGCGCGTCTCGTCGACATCTTCGCCAAGCGCCCCCAGGTCCAGGAGCGCCTCACCAGCCAGATCGCCGACGCGCTGGTGGAGCACCTCGACGTCGCCGGCGTCATCGTCGTCGTCGAGGCCGAGCACCTGTGCATGTCGATGCGCGGGGTGCGCAAGCCCGGCGCGATGACCATCACCTCTGCCGTGCGCGGCCAGCTGCGTGACGCGACGACCCGCGCCGAGGCGATGGCGCTGCTCAGCGGGGCCGCCCGGTGACCCACGCGCTCCTCGAGCAGCTGGCGTCCACCGCGACCCGGCCGGGGCCGCTCGTCATGGGCGTCGTCAACGTCACGCCCGACTCCTTCAGCGACGGCGGTCGCTGGATCGAGACGGAGGCGGCCATCGCGCACGGCCGCGAGCTCGTCGCGGCCGGCGCCGCCATCATCGACGTCGGTGGCGAGTCGACCCGTCCCGGTGCCGAGCGCCCCTCTGCGGGGGAGGAGCTGCGTCGCGTCGTCCCGGTCGTCTCGGCCCTCGCCGAGGCGGGGACCGTCGTCTCGGTGGACACCATGCGCGCCGAGGTCGCCGCGGCGGCCCTCGCCGCCGGCGCGGCGATCATCAACGACGTGAGCGGGGGACTGTCCGACCCGCAGATGCCGGCCCTCGTCGCGGAGAGCGCAGCTCCCTTCGTCGTGATGCACTGGCGCGGCCACGCCCACGACATGCAGTCGCGAGCCCGGTACGACGACGTCGTCGCGGAGGTGTGTGCCGAGATGCTCGAGCGCGTGGACGTCCTCCTCGCCGCAGGCGCTGCCCGGGAGCAGCTCGTCCTCGACCCGGGGATCGGTTTCGCCAAGACCGCTGCACACAACTGGCAGCTCCTGTCCGGCCTCGAGCGGGTCGTCGACCTCGGCTACCCGGTCCTGCTCGGCACCTCCCGCAAGGGCTTCCTCGGCTCGGTCGGGCGACAGGAGGGCGCCGAGCGTCCCCTCGACTCCCGTGCCGTCGTCACGGCGGTGACCAGTGCCCGAGCGGCCCGCGCCGGGGTGTGGTGCGTGCGGGTGCACGACGTCACCGCCACGGTCGACGCGCTCGACGTGGCCACCGCGCTGGGGGAGGTCCGGGGGGTGGGGTCGGCGTGAGCGACCCCCGCGACCGGATCAGCCTGCTCGGCGTGCGCGCCCGTGGCGCCCACGGCGTGCTGGCCCAGGAGAAGCGTGATGGCCAGGACTTCGTCGTCGACGTGGTCGTGCACCTCGATCTCGCGCCCGCCGGCACCACCGACGACTTGGCCCTGACCATCAACTACGCCGAGGTCGGGGCCGACGTCGTCGCCCGCATCGAGGGGCCCTCGCTCGACCTCATCGAGTCCCTCGCCGAGCAGATCGCCGGGGACGTCCTGGCCCGGGCCGGTGTGCACACCGTCGAGGTCACGGTCCACAAGCCCGCCGCCCCGGTCGGCGTCCCCTTCGGGGACGTCGCGGTGACGATCACGCGCCGTCGCGTGGTGCCCGTGGTCATCGCGCTCGGGGCGAACCTCGGGGAGGCCGCGGCCCGGCTCGACGCGGCCGTCGACGACCTCGCCGGCGACCTCGAGGGGGTGCGGCGCGCTCCCTTCGTCACGACGGACCCGGTCGGAGGGCCGGACCAGCCGCGCTACACCAACTCCGTCCTGCTCGCGACGACCGCGCTCTCGCCGCAGGCGCTGCTCGCACGGCTGCACGCCGTCGAGGCGCGCCACGGACGCGTGCGTGAGGTCCGCTGGGGCGCGCGCACCCTCGACCTCGACCTCATCCAGTACGGCGACCCCGCGACCGGCAGCGACGTCACGAGCGAGGACCCGCAGCTGCTCCTGCCGCACCCACGGGCCCACGAGCGCGGCTTCGTCCTCGCCCCTTGGTCCCGGGTGGACCCGGACGCCCTGCTGCGGGTGGACGGTGCGGTCCTCCCCGTCGCCGACCTGTTGGCCCGCGTCGGGACCGGCGACATCGAGGACACCGAGGCCGGACCGTGCTGAGGCAGGGGCTGAAGCTCTCGACGACGCTCCTCGTCGTCCTCGCGGTCACCGTCCTCAGCTGGGGGGTCGGTCGGTGGTGGGTCTCCGGTGGTCATGCCGCACTGCAGGTCGGCTGGCTGGCTGGTGTCCTGCTCCTCGGCATGGCGATCGTCGTCGTGGTGACCGGGTCGCGGATGTGGCGGATGCGCCACGGGCGCACCCACGTCGAGCCGGTCGTCGCCGCTCGTGTGCTCGTGCTCTCCCAGGCGAGCGCCCTCACGGGCGCGGTCATGGGTGGTTTCTACCTCGGGCAGACCCTCGTGCTGCTACCCGATCTCGACTTCGCGGGCCGGGGCGGGCTGGCGCTGCGCCTCGGCCTCGCGGCCCTCGGCGGGCTGCTCATGGCCGGTAGCGGTCTGCTCGTGCAGTCCTGGTGCCGCATCGACGACGAGGACGAGGACGGGGACCGTCCCGCCTGACGGGTCAGGCGACCATCTGGTCGGCCCAGACGACCCAGTTGCCCTCGTAGTGACCGCCGTTGAGCGGGGTCTCCGGGTCGCAGGTGATCAGTCGCAGGACCGGATCCGGGTTGTCGTGGTCCCAGATCGAGTCGTCCTGGGGGACGCCCGCCTTCGACGCGGCCTCGGACCTGGTGATCTTGAACTTCACGTCCGTCCCGGAGCCGTAGGTGACGGTGACGATGTCGCCGACACTGACCTTCGGGAGGTTCCAGAAGACGTCCGGGTTGGCGCCGTGGTTGATGTGCCCGACGAGGATGCTCGCGCCCGCGTGACCCGGCTTGGGCCAGCCCGGCTCGGCGTACCAGCCGGCGAGGCCGAAGGGGGGAGCCAGCACCTTCTCGGAGTCGAGCGTGGTCGCCTGGAGGGTGGCGTCGACGACCGAGCGGCCGCCGGAGTCGACCTGCACACGAGTGGGTTCACCGGCCGGTGCCTGCTGGGACACCGGCTGGGGGGCGCTGCTCGTGCTCGCCGACGAGGAGGAGGTCGTCGACGAGGACGAGGGTGTCGTCGAGGGCGACGCCTGCGAACTCGTGGAGGAGGACGTCGTGGGTGGTGAGGTCGGGGACTGTGACGGTGGGAGGATCTCGCTCGGCGGGACGTACTCCCCGGGGTCGGTGCTCAGCGCCGAGGTCTCGCGCTGGGACCACCACGTGCCCCCGGCCGCGCCGGCGCCGACGACCAGGGCGACGGTGGCCGCGAGCAGCCAGGTCGTGCGGCGGTAGCGGGTGCGCTCACGCCAGTGCTGACGACGCGTCTCGGGTGTGGTCACGCGGTCCTCCTGGTCTGCTCCCGGGTGCTGTTCGGGGGAACGTGCGTGGTGGCCGAGGAGTTCCCCACGGGCAACGATACGGGCCGCCGGGTGCGGGACGGGTCCCGACCCGACGGCCCGCGCCGTCGGTCACTGACGCGTGGTCAGGTGCTGCGCAGCTGCGCTCAGTGCTGGCCGGCGGCGCGGCGACGGGCCACGAGGACCGTCCCGGCGCCGGCACCGGCGAGGAGCAGGCCGCCGAGCGCGAGCGCGGCGGTGTTGTCGTCCTGCGGGGTGGCGGGGGTGAGGCCATCGGTCTGCACGACCTGCGGGACCTCCGGCTCGGCCGGGGTCTCGTCCGCGACCGGCGCGCCGGGGCCGTCACCGGTCTCGCCGTCGCCAGCGTTGTCACCGGTGTCTTCGCCGGCGTCACCGCCGGTGTCCCCATCGCCGGTGTCCCCATCGCCGGTGTCGCCGTCGGTGGCCCACGGGGCGCGGTAGGTGACGTTGCAGCCGCCGGCGACGCTCTCGTCGTTGCCGTCCGCGTCGACGCAGTCCTGCGAGACGAGACGGACGTAGTCAGCCCCCTCGAGGAGGTCGAAGTCCTTGGAGTTGGCGCCCTCGGTGAGGTTCCAGGTGTAGGTCGTCAGGACCTCCCCGGGGACCGGCTCGCCGGCCTCGTCCTTGGTGCCGGCGACGACCTCGACGGAGAGGGTGCCCTCGTGCGCGGCCTCTCCCTCGACAGTGAAGACGTTGTCCACGAGCGGCAGGCTGCTCGGCTCCGTGAACCAGTCGTCGGTCTCCTCGGGCTCCGGGGCGGGCGGGGTGGCGTCGTCCTCGGTGACGGTGACCGTGTCGATGACCTGGCTGCCGGAGCCCTCGACGTAGGTGCAGTCGAGGGAGAGGGCTCCGAGCTGCGGCGCGTCCGCGTCGTTCGTGGCGTACCCGGTCATGTTCGCCGTGAAGCTGTCGGGGGCGTTGATGGTGTACTCGCCCAGCTGCGCGGCGTCCACGGTCTGGGCAGTGCCGTTCAGGGCGAGGACGGTGGCCTCGCCCTGGATCTGGGTGCGCGGGATGGACAGGTCCGTCGGCACGTCCAGGGACTCGGTGCCGTCGCTGACGGTGGCCCCGACGGCGGGGAGGCTGCCCTCGACGAACTCCACACCCGCATCCGTGAGCGCGGTGAGGGTGGCCGCGGTGAGGGTGACCGAGCCCCTCGGGGTGAAGGTGACCTCGTCACCGACGGTGGCCGTGTCCACGTCGCCCGCGTCGAGGGTGAAGTCGAGGGTCTGGGACTCCGGGGCCTCGGGCGTCGTGCACGCGTACTGCAAGGAGGTCTCTGCGTGGGCGGGCACGGCGGTGGCGATGCCGACCATGCCGAGGCCGGTGACGAGTGCGGCGCCTGCAGACAGGCGGGTGGTGAGGCGCTTGGCCATGTGTGTTTCCCCTCGAACTGGTCCGTGCGCCCCCGAGTCGCAGACGCCTTCCGCAGGCAACTTACCGATGGCTGGGAGAGTACTCAAGGATTTCCCAGACTTTCCGTGCGGCGAGTCCCGTCAGGGCACGGGCCAACAAGAAGGGGCCGTCGACAGGGCCGTTGCCCGATCGACGGCCCCGTGCCGTCACCGCCGGCGCGCGGCCGGCGGGATGTCAGCTCAGTGCTGCGTGGCCTTGCGGCGGGCCACGACGACCGCACCCGCTCCGGCGCCCGCGAGGAGCAGTCCGCCGAGGGCGAGGCCGGCGGGGTTGTCGCCCGCTCCGGCCGTTGCCGCCCCGTCGGTCTGCACGACCGCGGGGACCTCCGGGTCTGCGGGCTCGGGGTTGGCGGGCTCGGGGTTGGTGGGCTCGGGGTTGGCGGGCTCGGGGTCGGTCGGTCCCGGGTTTGTGGGCTCGGGGTCGGTCGGTCCCGGGTCGGTCGGCTCGGGGTCGGTCGGCTCGGGGTCGGTCGGCTCCGGGTCGGTGGGCTCCGGGTCGGTGGGCTCCTCGCCCGAGCCCTCGCCGACTGTGATGCTCCCGATCGCGCCGTCCTCGGGTGCCGTGCAGGCGATGTTGAGGACGAATCCGGAGTCGGTGGTCAGGTCGGTGGTGAAGTCACCGGCGACGACGTCGAGGTCGGTGTCCTCCTCGGGCGCGGTCTCGGCCTCACCGGTACCGGTGGCGACATTGGTGATGTCCCCGGATGCAGGCACGTCGGTGGTGGGGATGGTCAGCGAGGCCGTGCGGTTGTTGTCCCCGACGGAGTACATGGCCTCGGCCGTGCCCTCGACGGTGGCCACGTTGAGGCTGCGCAACCGCTCAGCGGCGTCGTCACCGGGAACGACGGTCGCCGTGATCTCGGGCGCCTCGATGCTCGCGCCCTGCTCGACCTGGTCGGGGACGTCCACGGAGAGGTTCACGGCCCACGGGTCCTCGAAGTTTGACTCGAGGCCCTCGTTGGTCAGCGCGCAGGTGTAGTCCAGGTCGCTGGAGAGAGCGGCGTGGGCCGGGGCGGCGGAGGCGATGCCGATCATGCCGAGGCCGGTGACGAGTGCGGCGCCGGCCGAGAGGCGGGTCTTCAGACGGTGGGACATTGTTCTCCAGAGGTAGGACGGTCGTCCCCCTCACGAGCCGGGGGGCGCGGTCCAAGGCAACGTACCTACCAACGGGTAGCCTCGCAACAGATCACGAGGGGTGACGCCCGTCACCCCCGGGGGGACGGGCTACTTGTCGACGTCCCCGACGACGAAGAACATCGAGCCGAGCACCGCGACCATGTCCGAGACCAGGCAGCCCGGCAGCACCTGTGAGAGCACCTGCACGTTGCCGAAGGACGCCGAGCGCAGCTTCAGGCGCCAGGGCGTCTTCTCACCGCGCGAGACCAGGTGGTACCCGTTGAAGCCCAGCGGGTTCTCCGTCGCGGTGTACCGGTCGCCCTCCGGCACCTTGAGGACCTTCGGCAGACGCTGGTTCACCGGACCGCGCTCGAGCGCGCGCAGGCGCTGCACGCAGGCGTCCGCGAGGTCGAGGCTGACGTGCGTCTGCTCGAGGAGCACCTCCAGGCGCGCCAAGCAGTCCCCGGCGGTGCGGGTGACGACCCGGCCGGGCCCCCCTTCGCCGAAGAGCTCGCCGTACGCGAGGTACGGGGCATCGCGACGCAGGTCCACGTCCACGCCGCAGGCCCGGGCGATCGGCCCGGAGACGCCGTAGGCGCAGGCGAGCTCGGGGGAGAGGACACCGACCCCCTTGGTGCGCGCCTCGAGGATCTCGTTGCCGACGATGAGGGACTCCAGCTGCGGCATCCGTGAGCGCACGGCGGCCACGGCGGCGGCCACCCGGTCGAGCCAGCCGGCGGGGAGGTCCTCCTTGAGACCGCCGACGCGGTTGAACATGAAGTGCATCCGGCCGCCGGAGATCTCCTCCATCACGGCCTGGATGTCCTCGCGCTCGCGGAAGGAGTAGAAGATCGGCGTCATCGCGCCGAGCTCGAGCGGGTAGGAGCCGAGGAACATCAGGTGGTTGAGCACCCGGTTCAGCTCGGCGAGCAGGGTGCGGGCCCACGTCGCCCGCTGCGGGACCTCCATGCCGAGCATCGCCTCGACCCCGAGGACGACCCCGAGCTCGTTGCCGAAGGCCGAGAGCCAGTCGTGGCGGTTGGCCAGCACCGTGATCTGGCGGTAGTCGCGGACCTCGAAGAGCTTCTCGGCGCCACGGTGCATGTAGCCGATGATCGGGTCGGCCGAGACCACGCGCTCGCCGTCGAGGGCGACGCGCAGCCGCAGCACCCCATGGGTCGCCGGGTGCTGCGGACCGATGTTGAGCACCATGTCCGCGCTGGAGAGGCTGCCGTCCCCGACGCCGACCTCCAGCGTCCGGGGGGCAGGGGCGCCCGGTGTGCTCGTCATGCCCGCCAGTATGCGTCAGGCACCATGGGTGGGTGCCGAAGAGGAGCCCATGGCGAGCAGCCCGCGCGAGCGCGGTGGCGCTCGTGGTGGCCGGTGCCCTGCTCGTCGGGTGCACGCAGACCCCGGACCGGGAGGCCTCCTCGACCTCCACGCGTACCTTCGAGGGCCAACCGGTGCTCGAGCCGTGGACCGAGGCGATGCGTGCCTCTGACCACGAGTCCGCCAATGTCGTGGTCCTCGGGGACTCGGTGAGCGAGGGGTTCGGGTTCGAGCGCAACCTCGAGCGCCGCTGGGTCGACCGGTTGCAGCGGGCCCTGCGGGTCAGGGCGGGCGTCGAGGACTGCCCGACGGACCCCGGCGGGTTCCACGGGACGACCTCGGTCGTCCCGGCGCGCTACCACGCGCCGAGCCTGCCCGAGCCGACCACGGCGGGGCGGACCGCTCCCCAGCCGACGGCCGGGCCGGGCGGGCGGGCCCTCGACCTCGCGCCCGGCGGCAGCGTCACCTGGCAGGTCGAGGCCGAGTCGGTGGACATCGGCTACCGCACCCGGCCGGAGGGCGGGGGCCTGCAGGTGACGATCGACGGACGGATCCCGATCGAAGGGGTGGCGATCCCCACCGACAGCGAGGCAGAGGAGGGGGAACGTGCCGTCTGGTCCTCCCGCGACCTCGGCCCCGGCCCGCACACCGTGCGTGTCCGCAACATCTCCTCCGTCCTCACGGGGGCGCTGGCCACCGTCACCGACCTCACCCCCTTCCGTGGGGACCGGGGTCGGTGCGTGCACGTGCTCGACGCCTCGCGCTCGGGGGTCACGGCGGGCGCCATCACCCGCACGCCGACCTACCTCGCGGACAGCCTCTCCTTCGACCCCGACCTGCTGCTCGTCCCGCTCGGCTTCAACGACGCCCGCTCGGGGACCTCGCCGACGGCCTTCGGGCTGGTCCTCGACCGGCTCATCGGGCAGGTGCGCGAGGAGGGCTATGACGGCCCGGTGCTGCTCGTGGGGTGGTACACCCCGAAGTGGGACAGCAGCATCCCTGAGTGGTCGGACTACCTCGACGTCATGGCGAAGCGGACCTCGCACGAGCAGGTCAGCTTCCTCGACCTGTCCGCGGCGCTTCCCCCGGTCCGGTCCGCGCCGCGGGGGATCTACATGGACAGCCTGCACCCGGGCGCGAAGGGCCAGCCGCTCATCGCCGCCAGCCTCCTCGAGGTGCTCGCCCCGCGCCACGACGTCGAGGGGACGAAGACCCCGGAGGAGACGTAGCCGGACCGCGGCCGCCGCTGCCGGAGGGAGCTGTCAGGCCTCGTGCACGAGCGGGTCGGCGGAGGTGCGGTCCCGGCGCAACGTCCGGGCGACGAGGAAGCCGCCGCCGGTGAGGACGATCAGGGCAGCGGCCGAGAGGAGGAAGGGCCACGACCCCGGCGTGGTGCCGAAGGCTCCGAGGGCCACGTAGGAGACCGTGCCCGGAACGATGCCCACCGCGGTCCCGATCGCGTAGTCCCTGGTGCGGACCGCGGTCAGTCCGGCGGAGTAGTTGATGACGGTGAACGGCAGGATGGGGACCAGTCGCACGCCGATGACTGCCGTGATCCCCCGCCGACCCAGCAACGCATCGACTCGCGCGACCCGGGCGCCGGTGAGGCGTTCCACCGCGTCGCGCCCGAGCGCTCGGCTGAGGGCGAACGCCGCCGCGGCCCCGAGGAGTGCCGCGAGGAAGACCACCACGACCCCGAGCGCCAGCCCGAACATCGCCCCGGCGAGTGCGGCGACGACGTTCTTGGGCAGCGGGAGCAGGGTGACCACCGCATAGATGAGCACGAACAGGACGGGAGCGGCGTGACCGGCTGCGTCGATGCGTGCCTGAACTCGCTCGACATCCGGAGGCCCGACGACGGCCGCGATCACTCCCGCCACGACGAGGACCGCGACCAGGGCGAGCAGGCGCACCGATGCCCCGTGGTCAGGAAGCAGGTCATCGCGACGGGCCCGGCGGAAGGGCATGGGACTCCTTGCTGACACAGGCATTCACGGCGGGGCACGGGCAACCGGGCAGGCGTTCGAGCCGCGCACGGGGGCACGCCGACATGACGTCGACGTCCATGATCACGACGGTAGACCTTGCCCCGCGGTGCAAGGTCAAGTCGTGCGGACCTGACCTGCATCGCGACATCAGCGGACCCGGCGCGTGGCCCAGAGGAAGTCTCCCGGTCCCGGTCCGGTGAGCGCTGCGGCGTGGGAGGCGCGCGAGAGGGCCGCGAGGTAGCCGGGCGGGTCGGTGCGGGCCAGCTCGACCGGTGGACGGCTGCCGTCGATGCCGAGGTCGCGCAGCACCTCGCGCTGGGTCCCGAGGTCGTCGGGACGAAGGGAGTCCATCGCCACGTGGGCGGTGAGGTCGGTGGAACCGTCGGGTACGGGCGGGCAGGCGGTGCCGTCCCGGTACCCGATGAGGGTCCCACCGACGGGCCGCTCGCCGAGGCGGTGACCGTAGTCGACCGCGACGACGAGGCCGGAGCCGACCGTGCCGACGAGCCCGGCGAAGGCCTCGTCACGGGCGCGACCGACCTCGACCAGCGCGCCCGGCGCGTGCGGCCCGGGCCACCACCGCTCCACCCAGGCCGCGTCCGGCGAAGGGAGCGGGTCACCCGGGCGCTCCGCCCCGTCGTGGTCGACGCAGACGGTGCGCAGCACGCCGGTACCGTCGGCGCGGGCGATCCCGCAGGGCACGACGTCGAGCCACTCGTGCGCGATGACGAGCGCATCGGTGGGTCGGCCGAGGTCCGGTAGGTGTGGTCCTCCGGGGGAGGAGAGCCAGCCGATGCGAGGGTCGAGGCCCGCGGGTCGATCGACGACGTCGACACCGAGGAGCCCGAGGCCGGGCGCGGTCTGCGCGGCCAGGGCGCCCAGCAGCTCGCCCCGGCCACAGCCGATGTCGACGACCTGCCGCAGGCCCTCCCGCTCGACAAGACGTAGCAGAGCCTGCGCGAGGAGGTCGCCCGCCGCGCCCTGGGCGGAGGTCGCGAAGTGCCCCGCCGGCCCCTCCGGTCGTCGGTAGAAGCCCCCTTCGCCGTAGAGGGCGTCCGCCCACGCCTGCTGCCACGTCCGCACCTGTGCATTGTCACCCGCGAGGGGCTCGGCGGTAGCGTCCACCCGGTGAGCACCCCGGCCCGACCACCCGCCCCCGAGCGACCGACCCTGCGGATCGGTGTCGTGGGCGCCGGACGCGTCGGCGCCGTCCTCGGCGCCGCACTGCGCGGCGCCGGCCACGAGGTCGTCGCCGTCTCCGCGGTCTCCGAGGCCTCCCTCGACCGGGCCGAGCTCCTCCTGCCCGGCGTGCCGGTGCGGCCCGTCCCCGACGTCGTCGCCGAGTCCCAGCTCGTGATCCTCGCCGTCCCCGACGACGCCCTGACCGACCTCGTCGCGGGCCTGCACGCCACCGGAGCGTGGCGCGCCGGCCAGCTCGTCGCCCACACCTCCGGACGGCACGGGCTGGCGCCCTTCGCCTCGAAGGGTGGTGCGCAGCTGCTCCCCATGGCCATCCACCCGGCGATGACCTTCACCGGGACGAGCGTCGACGTGGCCCGCCTCGCCGAGTGCTGCTTCGGGATCACCACGCCGCAGGACCTGCGTCCGGTCGCCGAAGCGCTCGTCGTCGAGATGGGCGGGGAGCCCGTGTGGGTGCCCGAGGAGGCGCGGGGGCGCTACCACGCGGCCCTGGCCCACGGCAGCAACCACATGGTCACGCTCGTCGCCCAGGCGATGGAGATCCTCAGCTCCGCCGGCATCGACCCCGCGGACCGGGTCCTGCGCCCGCTGCTGCAGGCCAGCCTGGACAACGCCCTCTCCTCCGGGGACGGCGCCCTCACCGGCCCGGTCGCCCGCGGCGATGCCGGTACCGTGTCCGCGCACCTGAGGGAGCTGGCGGACCTGCCGCAGGACATCCGGCCCGCCTACCTCGCCCAGGCGCGGGCGACCGCCCTTCGCGCCACCCGGTCCGGACGGCTGCGCGCCGACGCCGCCGAGACGATCCTGACCACCCTCGACGAGGAGAACCCATGACCACCACCCCCGTCGTCGCCCGCAGCCGCGAGGAGCTGGCCGCGGCCCGCGCCCCGCTCACCGAGGGCGACGTCGCCGTCGTCATGACCATGGGCGCCCTCCACGAGGGCCACGCGCGACTCATCCGCACCGCGCGCGAGCGGGCCCGCCACGTGCTCGTGACGATCTTCCTCAACCCGCTGCAGTTCGGACCGAGGGAGGACCTCTCGCGGTACCCGCAGACCTTCGACGACGACCTCGAGATCTGCACCCGGGAGGGCGTCGACGTCGTCTTCGCACCGACACCCGATGTCGTGTACCCGGACGGGGAGCCGGGCGTGCGCATCTCCGCCGGTCCGCTCGGGGACGTGCTCGAGGGACAGGCGCGGCCAGGGCACTTCGACGGCATGCTCACCGTCGTCGCCAAGCTCATCCACCTCACCCGTGGTGACCTCATCTACTTCGGGCAGAAGGACGCCCAACAGCTGTTGCTCGTGCGGCGGATGACGCGCGACCTCGACTTCGACACCTCGGTCGTCGCCATCCCGACCGTGCGGGAGGAGGACGGGCTCGCGATGAGCAGCCGCAACACCTACCTCGCACCGAGCGACCGGGAGACGGCGCTGGTCCTCTCCCGGGCCCTGTGGGCGGGGGCGGCCCACGCGGAGGAGGGGCCCTCGGCGATCCGTCGGGCCGCTCGCGAGGTGCTCATCGAGGAGCCGCTCGCGCTCGTGGACTACCTCGTGCTCGTCCACCCGACGACGCTCGAGGACGTGCCCGAGTGGTACACCGGCGAGGCGCTGCTCGCCGTCGCCGCGAAGATCGGCTCCACCCGCCTCATCGACAACACCCCGGTGCTCGTCGGGCACGGTGGGGGCGCCCGACCGGTCTTCGCCGACGAGCCCACCCGCTGACCGACACGACCGAGGGGTTGCCCCCCTTCGCCTCCTGCCGGCGTTGTGCGCACCTGTGTCCCGGTACCTCGGGACACGGGTGCGCGGTTCGCCGTCACGTGAGGTGTGAGGGCCGCCGCCCTCACCGCGCCGCCGCCTCTGCGAGACTGGACGACGGTCAACCGCCGAGACGAAGGACACCCGCGTGCAGCGCTTCATGCTCCACAGCAAGATCCACCGAGCCACGGTCACCCAGGCCGACCTGCACTACGTCGGCTCGCTGACGATCGACACCGACCTCATGGACGCGGCGGGCATGCTCCCGGGTCAGCAGGTCGACGTCGTCGACGTCGACAACGGCAGCCGCCTGACGACCTACGCCATCGAGGGTGAGCGCGGGACCGGGATCGTGTGCATCAACGGCGCGGCGGCCCGGCTCGTCTCGCCCGGCGACATCGTCATCATCATCGCGTACGCCGCGATGGACGACGAGGAGGCACGGACCTTCGAGCCGCAGGTCGTCTTCGTCGACGAGGACAACATCATCGTCGAGCAGTACCACGACGCCGGTGACGTCCCCGAGGGCTACGGGCTGAAGACCTCGGCCGTCACCCACCGCGACCACCCGGGTGACGGCGCGGCCGGTGCATGACCCCGAGCCGGTCACCCTGCCGAGGTTCCTGACCTCCCCTTCGCCGGGGTGGACGGCCGAGGCGGACGTCCTCGTCGTCGGCTCCGGCATCGCCGGCCTGACCTGCGCGCTGCGCCTGCGCGAGCACGTCGACCGCGTGCTGCTCGTGACCAAGACCGGGCTCTCCGCCGGGTCGACCACCTGGGCCCAGGGTGGGATCGCCGCCGCGCTCGCGCCCGAGGACTCCCCGGCCGAGCACCTCGAGGACACCCTCGTCGCCGGGGTCGGACTGTGCGACGAGGCGGCCGTCGAGGTCCTCGTGACCGAGGGCCCCTCCCGGGTGCACGAGCTCATCGCGCTCGGGGCGCGCTTCGACACCGACGCCACCGGGGAGATCACCCTGACCCGCGAAGGGGGCCACCACCGCGACCGCATCGCGCACGCCGGCGGCGACGCGACCGGTGCCGAGATCTCCCGCGCCCTCATCGCGCAGCTCGAGGCGGTGCGCGCCGACCCCGGCATCGAAATCATCGAGAACGCCCTCGTCGTCGACCTGCTCACCAGCGAGGAGGGCCGCGTGTGCGGGGCGAGCGTGCACGTCATCGGCGAGGGGGAGGTCGACGGGGTCGGCGCAGCCCGGGCCCGCGCCGTCGTCCTCGCGACCGGCGGACTCGGCCAGATCTACTCCTCGACGACCAACCCACCGGTCGCCACCGGCGACGGGATGGCTGCGGCGCTGCGGGCCGGCGCGGCGCTCGCCGACCTCGAGTTCGTCCAGTTCCACCCCACGGTGCTGCACCTGGGGCAGGGCGCGAGCGGACAGCAGCCGCTCGTCTCCGAGGCGGTGCGCGGCGAGGGCGCGGTGCTCGTCGACGCCGACGGGGAGGCCTTCATGGCCGGGGTGCACCCGATGGCCGACCTCGCCCCGCGCGACGTCGTCGCCCGCGCGATCCTCGAGCGGATGGCGGCCACCGGCACCGACCACGTGTACCTCGACGCCCGACACCTCGGGGGCGACTTCCTCGAGGAGCGCTTCCCGACGATCGTCGCCCGCTGCCGTGAGCTCGGCATCGACCCCGTGTCCCAGCCGATCCCCGTCGCACCGGCCCAGCACTACGCCTCCGGAGGAGTGCGCACCGACCTGCGCGGCCGGACCTCCCTGCCCGGGCTCTACGCCTGCGGCGAGGTCTCCTGCACCGGCGTGCACGGCGCCAACCGGCTCGCGAGCAACTCGCTGCTCGAGGGCCTCGTCTTCGCGCACCGCATCGCCGAGGACCTCGTGACGCGGCTGGCGGACGGGCAGCTGCCCCCCACCGACCCGAGCGGCGAAGGGAGCGACGCCCTCCTCGACGCGCGTCACCGCGCCGAGGTGCAGGAGACGATGACCCGTGGTGTCGGGCCACTGCGCTCGGGGGAGTCGACCGCGCAGGCGCTCGCGTCGCTCGCCGCGCTGGCGCAGACCATGGAGCCGGACGCCGAGCCGGGGCCGGGCAGCTGGGAGACGACCAACCTCCTCCATCTGGGACGGGCCCTGACCACGGGGGCACACCTGCGCGAGGAGAGCCGTGGTGGCCACGTGCGCCGCGACCACCCGGATCGCGACGACGAGGGCTGGTCCGCGCACCTCGTCCACGTCCGCGACCCGCACGACCCCACCGGTGAGGTGGCCGTGATCATGCTCGACACGGACCTCGCCCGGACGCCATAGCCCCCTCGACGCCGGCGCCGCGACCTCCCCGCTGCCGTACCCTCGGCACGTGAGCGAGCGAGCCCAGCACCCGGCGACGGCCGACTTCCCGATCGGCGCCGCCCGACGGCTCGTCGAGACCGCCCTCGACGAGGACCTCGGCCCGGACGGGCTGGACGTCACGAGCACTGCGACGATCCCCGCCGACCAGGTCGCGACCGGCCACGTCCTCGCCCGGGGCCCCGGCGTCCTCGCCGGTGCCCCGGTCATCGCCCTCGTGCTCGAGGGTGTCGCCACGAGGACCGGGGGGAGGCCCCCTTCGCTCGACGTGCGGATCGCCGACGGCGCCCGGATCGACGCCGGCGACGTCATCGCGGTCCTCGACGGGGCCGTGCAGCAGGTCCTCATGGCCGAGCGGACGCTCCTCAACGTCATGTCGCGGTTGTCCGGGGTCGCCACGCACACGCGCCGGTGGGCCGACGTGCTCGCCGGCACCGGGTGCACCGTCCTCGACACCCGCAAGACGACCCCGGGGATGCGCGAGCTGGAGAAGTACGCCGTGCGCGCCGGTGGGGGGACGAACAAGCGGATGGGCCTCTTCGACGTCGCGATGGTCAAGGACAACCACGTGACGGCCGCCGGGGGAGTGGGCGCCGCCCACGCCGCGATCCGGGCGCGCTACCCGCACGTGGGCATCGAGGTGGAGGTCGAGTCCACCGAGCAGGCGCTGGAGGCGCTCGAGGCGGGCTCGCGCTTCCTCATGTGCGACAACATGCCGCTCGACCTGCTGCGCACCACCGTCGAGACGGCTCGTGGCTGGGCCGCCGCACACGGCGAGAGCATCGAGATCGAGGCGACCGGCGGGCTGACCCTCGAGACCGCCGCCGCGACCGCCGCGACCGGCATCGACGTCATGAGCGTCGGCGGGCTGACGCACTCCTCGCCGATCATCGACCTCGCGCTCGACCTGGTGTGACCGTGCTCAGCGTGCGGGGACTGACCAAGGGCTTCGGCGGCCGGACCGTGCTCGCCGGCCTCGACCTCGAGGTGACCGCGGGGGAGGTCGTCTCCCTCGTCGGGCCGAACGGTGTCGGCAAGTCGACCGCCCTGCGGTGCATCGTCGGCAGCGACACCCCGGACGAAGGGGAGGCCCTCCTCGGCGAGCACCGTCTCGACATGCGACAGCCGCAGGCCCGCCGTGCCGTGTGCGCCGTGCTCGGGGACTTCGGTGTCCTGCCGGACCTCACCGTGGCCGAGCACCTCGACCTGCTCGCCCGGGCGCACGGCGTCGACGACCCGCCCTCGGTCGTGGACGGCGCGCTCGACGAGGCGCGGATCCACCACGTCGCCGACCAGGTGCCGAGCACGCTGTCGTCCGGGCAGGCGCAGCGCTTCGCGCTCGCCACCGCGATGGTCCGGCCGTGGGCGCTGCTGCTCGCGGACGAGCCGGAGCAACGCCTCGACGACGCCGGGCGGGAGTGGCTCGGCGACTGGCTCGCCGGACACGCCGAGGCCGGACGCGCGGTGCTCCTCGCCAGCCACGACCCGCAGGTCGTGCGGCGCAGCGGCGCCCGCGTCGTGACGCTCGCCGGAGACGTCTGAGGTGGCTGCGGTGCCCGCGGACACGCGCGTCGGTGACCGGCGGGCCGCACGGGAGGTGCTGCGGGCCCGACGCCGGGGTGAGCGGTCCGGCGGCTGGGGGCAGGTCCTCCAGGACTGGTACGTCGCGCTCTTCATCACCGCGACGCTGCTGACGATGCTCTTCGCCGCCACCGGCGGGGCGATCCTCACCCCGGACTGCGACACCGCGGTCTGCCTCGACCGGAGCGGCTACGACGTCGTGGCCATCGGCCTGGCCGTCCTCGGCGGCATCGCGGTCGTCGCCGGCCTGCGGGCGGCAGGGCCGGCCTCGGCGGACCCCGGACAGGCCACGTGGCTGTTGTCCACCCCCGCCGATCGCGGGATCCTGCTGCGCGGAGGCGTCCTGCGGGTGGCCTTCGTGGCCCTGGTCGCCGGGGGCTCGTGGGGAGTGCTCGCGGGCTTCGCCCTGGCCAGCGGCTCCCTGGTCCCCGGCCCGGCGGTCAGTACCGTCGTCGCCTGCGCGGGCGGGGGAGTGCTCGTGACGCTGATCGCGATACCGCTCGTGCTGCGCCTGCAGGGTGGGTCCTTCCGCATCGCCCCCGCGGCACGTGCGGTGCCGGACGTGCAGCTGGCCCGGGCCGGGCAGGTGGTCGGGGCGATCACGACCGCGACGGCCATGCTCGACAGCGCCGCCCTGGAGGTGCTCTCCGCCCGCCGACGGTTGGCGCGTCGCGGGCGCTTTCCCAGCCGGGTCGGGGCCGGTGGAGCCCTCACGGGGGTGCTGACCCACGAGCTGCGGGCGCTGCGGCGCCGATCGGGACGGGTCCTCACCGGCCTGCTCGCCCCCGTGGCGGCGCTGGCGATCGGGCTCCTGCTCGGGCGCTTCGTCGGGGCCGCGCTCGCGGCTCTCACGGTCTTCGCGGTGACGAGGGCGAGCGCCGGTGGGCTCGCGACGTGGCTGTCCGCTCCGGGGCTGCGTCGGGCGGTGCCGGAGCATCCGGCGGCCGTCACCGCGGTGCTGACACTGCCCCCCTTCGCCGTGGCGCTCGTCGGGTCCGGGATCGCGGTCCTCGCCCTCGGCCTGCCGTGGTGGGCTCCGGTGCTCCTCGCGCTCGGCGCGACCGCGGGGACGCTCCGGGCCAGCGACCCGCCACCCGACCTCGGGGTCGCGCTGGCCACCCCCGCCGGGGCGGTGCACACCGGGTTGATCCTCAAACTCGTCCGCGGCACCGACCTCGCCCTCGGCACTGCCGCCGCCATGCTCATCGCCGACGCCCTGGCTGCCGGCCCCGCGGTCCTCGCCCTCGGCGCCCTCCTCCTCGCCTGGCAGATCCTGCGCGCGCGCGATTGACACCACCCCGCGCCCGATACGAACTACTGCAGGCAGTAGTTCGTATCGCCAGCCCTAGCTCGAGCTACGGCACGCGATACCAGGTACTGCCTGCAGTAGTTCGTCGGCTGGGCGGATGATCGGGGATTCGGGGCGGCGTGAGTTCGCGGATATCGTGGGTGACCGTGACTGACGCCCCGATCGAGACCCCTGTCGACGACGAGCTGCCCGAGCAGATGCGCATCCGCCGGGAGAAGCGCGACCGCCTCCTCGCCGACGGCAAGCAGGCCTACCCCGTGGGCGTCACCCGCACCCACTCGCTGGCTCAGGTCAACGAGACGTGGAGCCACCTCGAGACGGGTGAGGAGACCCAGGACGTCGTCACCGTCGCCGGACGGGTGATGTTCGTCCGCAACACCGGCAAGCTCGCCTTCGCCGCCCTGCAGGAGGGCGCCGGCACGCGCCTGCAGATGATGCTCTCCCTCGCCGAGGTCGGCGAGGAGTCCCTCGCCGCGTGGAAGGCCGAGGTCGACCTCGGTGACCACGTCGCCGTGACCGGCCGGGTCATCCGCTCGCGTCGCGGTGAGCTCTCCGTCATGGCGACCTCCTGGACGATGGCCTCGAAGGCGCTGCGCCCCCTTCCCGTCCTGCACAAGGAGCTCTCCGAGGAGGCCCGGGTCCGGCAGCGCTATGCCGACCTCGTCGTGCGGCAGGAGGCCCGCGACATGGTGCGACTGCGCGCCGCCATCGTGCGTGCCATTCGCGAGACGCTCCACCGCCGAGAATTCATCGAGATCGAGACCCCGGTCCTCCAACTCGTCCACGGTGGTGCGGCTGCGCGCCCTTTCGACACCCACATGAATGCCTTCGACCAGCGCATGTCGTTGCGCATCGCCCTTGAGCTGCCGTTGAAGAAGGCCGTGGTCGGGGGCGTCGACAAGGTGTACGAAATGGGACGTCTCTTCCGGAACGAAGGGGTGGACTCGACCCACTCACCGGAATTCACCTCGCTCGAGGTCTATGAGGCATGGGGAGATCAGTTCACGATGGCCGAGCTGATCAAGGAGTTGCATCTCGCTGCGGCGGACGTGGCCGGGACGCGCACCGTGATCACCTCCGCAGGTGAGGTGGACCTCGACGGTGAATGGCGTTGGCTGCCCTTCTACGACGGTTTGAGCGAGGCCGTGGGCGAGAGCGTCGACGTGCACACCCCGCTGGAGCGTCTGCGGGAGATCGCGGAGGCGAAGGGGGTGTCCCTCGACCCGTCGTGGGACGGCGCCAAGGTCGCCATGGAGCTCGTCGCCGAGCTCGTCGAGCCGAGCTGCGTGCAGCCCACCTTCATCTGCGACTACCCGGCCATCGCGCAGCCGCTGGCCCGGCCGCACCGGGAGAAGGAGGGCCTGATCGAGGCCTGGGACCTCTTCATCGGTGGGGTCGAGCGCGGCACCGCCTTCTCCGAGCTGATCGACCCGGTCATCCAGCGGGAGGTCCTCGAGGACCAGTCCCGTCGGGCCGCCGCCGGTGACGACGAGGCGATGCAGCTCGACGAGGACTTCCTGCGCGCGCTCGAGTTCGGCGCGCCGCCGATGGGCGGTCTGGGCCTGGGTGTCGACCGGCTGATCATGCTTTTCACCGGCGCGGGCATCCGGGAGACGATTCTCTTTCCCCATCTGAAGCCCGAGGCGTGATCATGGAATTCATCGTCGACTACTGGCCGTATGCGGCAGCGCTGCTGCCGACCGTCGGAGTGGCCTTTCTCTTCTACTGGATCATTCGCTACATGATCGAGGCAGATCGTGGCGAGCGAAAGGCGATCGCGAAATGGAACAAGGAACACGGTGATGACCTCAAGGGAAATCGTGGTCCGGTGAACACCCAGAAGCCGGGCGATGATGAGCCTTTGGGTCATTCACACAATGCCTGACTAGAATGGATGAGCAACGATAGTCCTTCTGAATGGAGTCACCATGGCCCAGCGCGTCCAGATCATCCTCGAGGACGACCTCGATGGGGGTGACGCGAGCGAGACCGTCACCTTCGGCCTCGACGGCGTGACCTACGAGATCGACCTGAACGAAAAGAATGCGAGCACCCTGCGCGAGACCCTCGCCGGCTATGTCGGGGCCGGCCGTCGCGTCTCCGGTCGCCGCAGCAGCGGCTCGTCCTCCTCCTCGCGCTCGCGCTCCACCAGCGGTGAGCTGTCGAAGATCCGCGAGTGGGCCCGGGCCAACGGCCACCAGGTCTCCGACCGTGGCCGGATCAGCCAGAAGGTCCGCGACGCCTACGCCAAGGCCAACGGCTGAGCGACTCACCGGGTGCCCTCGAGCTGCGCGACGCGATCGCGCAGCTCGATCGGCACCTCGCCTTCCTCACGGTCCGGGTCGCCGACGACGGCGACCCGGACCTCGGCGTCCCCCTCGCGCGGGCGACGCAGATCGCACCGGGCTGGATCGAGGCCTACCGCGAGGTGACCATCGCCCAGTCAGGGACGGCGCCCGCCGGCATGCCGGCCGCCTTCGTCCTGCAGTACCTCCTGGACGCGCTGGCGACGGTCGTGGCCACCGCGGCGCTGCGCACCCCCTTCGCCCTCGACGCGGACCCGAGGCTGTGGTCGATCGGCCTCGACCCGACCTACCTCTACCCGGTCGCGGTGCAGATCCGGCCCGGTGACCACCGGGCCGTCACCGACGACCTGGAGCGCCATGAGGTGGCGTGGGCCGCCTACCGGGTCGTCGGCGAGGCCATCGCCACCCACCTCCCGACGCCCACGCGGATGAGCAGTCGACAGCGCCTCGGCATGGTCGAGGACATGTGGGAGCTGGCCCTGGCCCGGCTCGTCGGCTCGAGCCCGCCCCGGCGCCTCTCGTGCTGCCTGATGTACGCCCTGCCCGGCTGCGCCCCGTGTGCCGGCTGCCCGCGGACCGCCGTCGCGCCCGCCTGATCACTGCAGCGCGGCGAAGTCCTCGGGCGTCATCGTCACGGGCGTCTGCACCAACCACTGTGTGCCCCAGGGGTCGACGAGGCGTCCCGCCCGCGACCCGTATGACTGGTCGGCCACGGGGAACACCTCCTCGGCGCCGTGGGCCACCGCGCGCCCGGCGACGGCATCGGGGTCCGCGCAGGTGACCTCCACGATGGCGCCGGGCGTGGGTGCCGGGTCGTGCTCGTCGGCATCCTTGAGGCTGAGGGCGCGGCCACCGAGGTGCACGGTGGCGTGCTGGACGGATCCGCGACGGCGATGGATCGGGCCCTCGACGGCGCCGAGGACCTCGACCATGAAGGCGATCGCCGCCGTCGCATCACTGACGACGAGCTTGGGGCTGACCTGGATGTCATTCATCCCGTGAGTCTGTTGGACCGCGACGCCGGGCGTCTTGGACGATTCGGCAGTGGGGTGGCCGGTCGTCACCGCAGCAGTGGCTCCAACAGGTCCCCGGACTCGTCCAGGCGCTCGAGCACGTCCGCGATACCCAGCTGCACCAGTGCCTCCGGGTCCTCGGCGCCCGCTGCGACCTCGTCCCAGGTCCGCGGCGCCGCGACCCACGGGTCGTCCCGGCCCCGCATCGAGTAGGGGCAGACCGTCGTCTTCGCGGCGACGTTCTGGCTCCAGTCGAGGAAGACCTTGCCCGGGCGCAGGGTCTTCGTCATCTTCCACAGCACGAGGTCGGGGTGCTTCTTCGTCATCTCCTGCGCCAGCTGCTGGGCGAGATCGCGCACCTGGTCGCTCGTGAGGTCACCACCGAGCGCCGCGTAGAGCTGCATCCCCTTGCTGCCGGAGGTCACCGGGTACAGGTCGAGGCCCAGCCCGCCGAGGCGCTCGCGCAGCAGCAGGGCCACCCGCGCGCACTCGTGCAGTCCGGCCGGTCTGCCCGGATCGAGGTCGATGACGAGCCGGTCGGGGTGCAGCCGGGTGCCCTCCTCGTCGACGCGCCACTGCGGCACGTGCAGCTCGATGCTGTTGAGATTGACCAGGTAGGTCAGCTGGGCCATGTCCTCCACGAGCGGGTAGGTCACGTCCTCGACCTGCACCCGAGAGAGCCAGCTCGGGGCACCGGACGGCAGGTTCTTCTCGAAGAAGCTCGCCGACTCCACCCCGTGCGGGAAGCGCACCCGGGTCACCGGCCGTCCGGCGAGGTGGGCCAGGACCGTCTCCCCGGCCCGGGCGTAGTAGCTGAGGATCTCGCCCTTCGTGGTCTCGGTGGCGGGGTACATGACCTTCTCCAGCGAGGTCAGGCGCATCGTCCGGCCACCGACCCGGACCCGGGTCACCGCTCCCTTCGGCTCAGCCATCGCTCGTCTCCCGCAGATCCGTCGCCGTGAGGTCGGAGCGCACCCGCACGAAGGAGGGCTGGCGCAGCCGCCCGCTGGCGCGCCCGAGGCTGGCGACGTCGATGACCACCTCGGGCTCCACCCAGGTCGTGCCCCGGGCGTCCTCCCGGGGCACCGTCGTGGCGAAGGGGGGGTCCGCCCGCTCCAGCGGGCGCAGCCGAGTGAGCATGCTCGCGCCGGCCCGGCCCGCCAGGCCGGCGCCGACCCGGCCGACGAAGTCCCACCCCTCTGGCCCGGGGACACCGACGAGGACGGCGCCGAGCAGGCGACCGCCGACCTCGGGCCGCCACCCGCCGATGACGACGGACTCGGTGTCGCGGTGCGGCAGCTTCACCCAGTCGGGGGAACGTCGACCGGGCGAGTACGGCGAGCTGCGACGCTTGGCGACGATGCCCTCGAGGCCCTGGTCTGCGGTGGCGGAGAGCAGGCCCTCGCCGTCGTCGTAGGTCGGCGGCACCTGCCAGCGTGGGCCGTCGAGGTCGAGCTGCTCCAGGAGCCGGCGCCGCGCCGTCCACGGGTGGGAGGTGAGGTCCTGCCCGAGCAGACGCAGCAGGTCGAAGGCCATGAGGGTCACCGGTCGGGTGGCGGCGAGCGTGCTGGCACGACGGGCACCGGTGACGTGCATGCGCTCGGTCAGCCCGGCGAAGGACGGGCGCCCGTCGACGAGGGCGACGAGCTCGCCGTCGAGGACCATGTCGTCGTAGAGCCCGGCCAGCGGCGCGAGCTCCGGATAGGCCACCGTGACGTCACGACCGGTGCGACTCGTGACGGTGAGGGCACCGCCCTTCGCCTCGAGGATGACGCGCATGCCGTCCCACTTGACCTCGTGGACCCAGTCCGTGCCCGAGGGTACGGACGCCGAGAGCGTGGCGAGCATGGGGGACAGGGGCGGACGCACCCCGACAGCATGCACCGGATCGGGCCCGGGTGGTGGCACTCCGGGGGCACGACTGCGACCGGTGCGCATGCGATGCTGAGCGCCATGGCCAGGTCGCCGAGGATGCCGCGCGCCGGGGAGGCTCCCGTCCTCGCCCCGCCCTCGCGGCGCGCGGTGCTGGTGGGCGCCGTCGCCGGCACCGCGCTCAGCGGGTGCGGCGGGCAGACCTGGGACGAGTTCCCACCCACGGACCTGACGATCGCGACGGGCAACACCGGAGGGGTCTTCCGCACGTACGGCGAGGCCCTCGCGACCGTCCTGGGGAAGCGTCTGGCCGGGGTCACGGTGCGCACCCGCGGGACGAACGCGTCGGTCGACAACGTGGGGGAGGTCTCCGAGCGGGTCAGCGACATCGGCTTCAGCCTGGCGGACGTCGCCGCCGACGCCCGGCGGGGCAGCGGGCAGTGGTCCGACCCCGTCGACCTGGTGACCCTGGCCCGGGCCTACGACAGCTTCGTCCACGTCGTCGTGCCGGCGGACTCCGGGGTGGACTCGGTGAGCGACCTGCGGGGACGAAGGGTGGGCCTCGGCGCTGCCGGGTCGGGCACCCGTGGCATCGCCCTGCGGGCACTGCGATCGGCGGGAGTTGCACCCCGGGACGTCGAGTCGGTCTCCGAGACCCTCCAGCGATCGGCCGATGCCCTCGCCGACGGTGGGCTCGACGCCTTCTTCTTCGTCAGTGGACTGCCGAACACCGCAGTGCTCCGGCTCGCGCAGGAGGTGCCGATCCGGCTGCTGTCGCTCGACCGGATCACGCCGCGGTTGATCAGCGACCACGGTCCGGAGTTCTCCCCCTCCTCGATCCCGGCCTCCACCTACGGCCTGGACCGGGCCGTCGACACCGTGAGTGTGAAGAACTACGTCCTCGTGCGCCCCGACCTGGACGAGGACCTGGCCTACGCGGTGACCCGGGTGATGTTCGAGGCGCAGTCGTCGGTGGACCTGCTCGCGCGGGGTGTGCGCCAGCCCAATGTGGGGACGGCGATCTACACCGCCCCCCTGCCCCTGCACCCGGGGGCCCTGAGGTACTACCGCGAGCAGCGCAGCTAGTCGGCTGCCGGGAGCACCAGGGTGACGGCCAGGCCGCTGCCCTCGGGGGAGGCGACGGTGATCGACCCGCCGCAGTCGGCCAGGCGTGCCCGCACGATCGCCAGCCCGAGGCCCGTGCCGGGGACGTTCTGGTGGGCCCGTCCGCGAAAGAACCGTGACCCCACGCGCACCACGTCCTCCGGGTGCAGCCCGGCGCCGTGGTCCATGACGCGGACGTGCACCTCGTGCCCCGGGCCAGAGCCGGCCCCGGGGCTCGGCTCCCGCGTCACGCTGACCTGCACCGGTGATCCGGGAGCGAATTTCGCCGCATTGTCGAGCAGGGAGTCCAGGGCGGTGTCGATGGCCTCCGCGGTGGCCACGGCCGTGACCGAGTCGGGCGAGCGGACCTCGAGCTCGGCGAAGACCGGCTCCCACATCTCGCAGCGGTGTCGCACCAGCGCGGCGACGTCGAGGGCCTCGGGGACGACCCGGTGGGCGCCCACCCGGCTGAGGTGGAGCAGCGACTCCACCGTCGCGCTGAGACGGTCGGTCTCCTCGAGCACGGGCTCGATGTCGTCGAGCGGGGCGCCACCGGAGGCGAGGTTCTCCGCCCGCAACCGCAGGGCGGTCAGGGGGTTGCCGAGCTGGTGGGCCGCGTCCGCCACGAGCTCGCGCTGCTGGGCCTGGGAGGCCTCGACGCTGTCGGCCATGTCGTTGAAGGAGTGCGCCAGGTCCCGCAGCTCGGGCGGGCCGGTCTCGCTGGCCCGTGCGCCCAGATCACCGCCGGTCAGCTCCTTGGCCGTCCGGTCGAGGGCGTGCACGGGGACGCAGCACCCACCCGACGAGGGGCAGGACGAGGCCGTAGGCCGTGAGGAGCACCGTCGCCAGCGCGAGCACGCCGAGCGCGCCGAGGCCGACGGCCACGTCGTCACGCACCGAGTCCGTCGGGGCGACGACGACCACCGCCCCGAGGACCTGGGCGTCCCTCCCGACGGGTGAGCCGACGAGCATCCACTCCTCGCTCCACGGCCAGGCCGCGTCGGGTGGCTCCGCCACGGCCCCCGTCAGTGCCCGGGTCATGACGGTGTCGGTGTGCGGTCCTCCGGGAGCCGCTCCGGCGCTGGCCACGACCTCGCCGTTGGCGTCGGTGACGAGGATCGACCCGCCGTAGACCTCGGTGTACCGCTCGAGCTCGCTCGCGAGGGTGGTCGGGTCGTCGGACTCGATGGCGTGCTCGGCGAGGACCGAGAAGCGGGAGACGTCGCCCAGCCGGCCCACGAACTGCTCCTGCGTCCGGTCCGAGGCATAGGCCGCGAGGAGCGGCACCGTCAGGGCGAGCAGCAGCACGGCCACCAGGGGCAGGGAGATGATGAGCATCCGCCGGCGCACGGGTCAGGCCTCCACGCCGATCCGGTAACCGATGCCGCGGACGGTGTCGATGAGCCCGGGGCGGTCGAGCTTGGTCCGCAGCGCGGAGACGTGCACGTCGAGCGTGCGTGAGGCTCCGACCCACGAGGTGTCCCAGATGGCCTCCATGAGCGACTCGCGGGTGACGGCGTCGCCTCCTGCCTGCACGAGCATCGAGAGGAGGTCGAACTCCTTGCGGGTCAGGCAGACCTCGGTCCCACCGGCGAAGACCCGCCGGGACCCGTGGTCGAGGCGGACGTCCGCGATCCGCTCGACCGGTGCCGGCACCCCCTGCCCGGTCCGTCGCATGACGGCGTCGATGCGGGCCATGAGCTCGGCCAACCGGTAGGGCTTGGTCACGTAGTCGTCGATCCCGGCCCGCAGGGCGGAGACCACGGAGGACTCCTCCCGACGGGCGGTCACGGCGATGATCGGCACGGTCTCCACCTGTCGGATCTGGCGGCAGAGCGCGAGCCCGTCCTGATCGGGCAGCCCCATGTCGAGCAGCACGAGGTCGACGTCGTGGACCATGCCGAGGGCCTCGGCGGCCGTGCCCGCGCGGGAGACCGTCGCGTGTGCGCGGCGCAGGGCCGGGGTCAGTGCCGCCACCACCCGGTCGTCGTCCTCGACGAGCAGGATCCGCATGCTCCCTCGTTCATCCGCAGGTCGGTGAAGGTTAGATGTCTGTAAAGTCTGTCAGCGCTCGCGCGGGTGTGATGTGAATCTCTCCTACGTTACCCGGTATGTCCACGCCGAGCCCGACCCGAGAGCCGTCCTCCGACACCCCGACCGACGCCGACGCCCTCGCCGCCGAGTACGACGAGGAGCGACCCTCCCGGCGGCTGTCGCCGCGCCTCGACCTCTTCGTCGGCGTGTGGTGCTTCGCGGTCGCCCTCTTCGTGCTGCGCCAGGTCTTCGATCCGCTCGACCTGGGCAGTCAGTATTACCTCGTCCTCTTCCTGGCCGTGACCCTCCCCCTGATCTTCGTGTGCTACCGGATGCGCGGGCGAAGGGAGGTCGCCGCCGACATCGATCCGGGCACCGACCGAGCGGGGCGCCTCCCCGGGTCCGACAACCCGGGTGTCGTGGACTGGGCGCTCGCGGGGGTGGCCCTGCTCGTGGGGCTCTACCCGGTGCTGCCGATCCCGTTGAACGACCTCGGCTTCGGCGGCTACGGAGGGTTCCTGGACCGGCAGGGCTCGCTGCTGACGCTCGACATCGTCGCCGGCCTGGTGCTCATGGTCCTCGTGCTCGAGGCCACCCGCCGCACCACCGGACTCGTCCTGCCGATCGTCTGCCTCATCTTCTTCGGCTACGCCTACTACGGCGGGTTCCTGCCCGTCGGATGGCAGATCAGCCACATCGGCTTGAACCTCGAGCAGATCATCAACGCCCTCTACAACGAGGCGTCCGGATTTTTCGGGGTCCCGCTCGACGTGGCCGCCACGTACATCGTGCTCTTCACCATGTACGGCGCGGTCCTCGAGCGCATGGGCGCCGGTCGCTTCTTCGTCGAGTTCAGCTTCTCGCTCTTTCGCAAGTCCGCTTCGGCCCCCGGCCGCACGACGGCG
Source organism: Janibacter sp. GS2 (assembly GCF_051200835.1). Taxonomy (GTDB): domain Bacteria; phylum Actinomycetota; class Actinomycetes; order Actinomycetales; family Dermatophilaceae; genus Janibacter. The sequence goes on along the minus strand of NZ_CP195161.1, from coordinate 3,319,605 downwards.
ACCTCGGGCTTCCTGCTCGGCACCGTCTCCGGTTCGGGCACGGCCACCGCGGTGACGCTCGGTTCCTTCGCGTGGCCGATCCTCAAGCGGGCCGGGTACCCGAAGGAGGCCGCCGGAGGCATGCTCGCCGCCGCCGGCATCGGGGCGATCCTGTCCCCGCCGACCATGGGCGCTGCTGCCTTCATCATCGCCGAGTACCTGAGCGTCTCCTATGTCGAGGTGCTTCTCTGGGCGATCGTCCCGACGCTGCTGTACTACCTCGGGATCTTCCTGGCGGTCGAGATCGACGCCCGCCGCTTCGGCGCCCACCGGGTCGAGCTGACGATCGGCAGCCCCCTTCGCCTGCTGGCCCGCTCCGGCTACCACTTCATCAGCCTGGGCGTGATCGTCTTCTTCCTCGCCATCGACGTGCCCCCCTTCAAGGCCGTCGTGTTCGCCACCGCGACCGCGGCGCTCTTCGGCCTGGCGGAGGCCGTGCTCTCCCGTCGGCAGGTGATCAGCGGCTTCGACGACCACGACCAGGACCTCGAGCGGATGGAGCTGAGCGACTCGTTGAAGGACTACGGCGTCCGGGTCTACCAGGCGCTGAGCAGCGGTATCCGCTCCGCGCTGCCCGTCATCGCGGTCTGCGCCGCCGCCGGCGTCATCACCTCCGTCATCGCCAAGACCGGCCTGGGGCAGATCCTCTCCGAGGTCCTCGTCTCCGCCGCCGAGGCGATCTCCTTCAACGACGCCTCGCTCCTCGTCCTCTCGGCGCTCTTCTCGGCCATCGCCATCCTCATCCTCGGCCTGGCCGTGCCGGTCACGGCGTCGTTCATCCTCAGCTGGGTGATCATCGGACCGGCACTGATCGCCCTGGGGGTCGACGCCCCGCAGGTGGCGATGTTCATCTTCTACTACGCGGTCCTGTCCGAGGTCTCCCCGCCGACCGCCCTGGCTGCCGTCGCCTCCGCGGCGATCACCGGAGGCAGGGTCATCCAGACGATGGCCCAGGCGTGCAAGTACACCCTGCCGGCCTTCCTCGCCCCGATGGCCTTCGTCGTCACGGACAACGGTGCGCTGCTCATCGGCGAGGGTTCGCTGCCCAATGTCCTGTGGGCGATGCTCGTCGCCGGGTGTGCGGTCGCGGCCCTCGCAGTGGCCACCACCGGCTGGATGCTCATGCCGACGACGCGACTCGAGCGCGCGTTGTGCGTGCCGGCCGCGCTCTTCCTGCTCTACCTCGTCCCGACATCCATCGCCATCGGCTTCGCGCTCCTGGCCACGGCCGTGGTCCTGCACGTCGTCAGGCACCGCGTCTCACGCCGTCGCGCCGGCCCCACGGCACCGGTCGAAGCCACCAGTTGACCCACGACGTCGGTCGCGGGCACCCGTCACACCACCCAAGAGAAGAGGAACCACGATGCGTACCACCACCATCACCGGCATCACCCTCGCTGCGGCCCTCACGCTGGCCGCGTGCGGCGGCCAGCAGGACCGCAGTGCGTCCGACGGTGCGGACGAGAGCAGCTGTGACGCCGGCCAGGGCCGGCTGAACATCGCCACCGGCAACTCCACCGGCGTCTACTTCGTCGTCGGTGGCGGCCTGGCGAAGATCGTCAACGACGAGACCGACCTGCAGGCGACCTCCGCCGAGACCGGCGCGTCCGTGCAGAACATCCAGCAGGTCGTCAGCGGCGACTACGACACCGGGTTCGCCCTGGCCGACTCGGCCGCGGACGCCGTCAACGGCAAGGGCGACTTCACGAAGAAGGAGGAGATCTCGACCCTCGGCCGGATCTACTCCAACTACACCCAGGTCGTCGTCCGCAAGGACGCCGGGATCGACTCGGTCGAGGACTTCAAGGGCAAGACCATCTCGACCGGGTCGCCCAAGTCCGGTACCGAGGTCATCGCCAACCGACTCATCGAGTCCAGCGGTCTGGGGCTGAAGGAGGTCAAGCGCCAGCGCCTCGACCTGACCAAGACGGTCGACGGCATGAAGGACGGCTCGATCGACGGGCTCGTCTGGTCCGGGGGCCTGCCCACGCCGGCCATCACGGACCTCTTCACGTCCATGGGTGAGGGCGTCGAGTTCATCGACGTGACCCCGCAGCTGCCGAAGATGCAGGAGGTCAACGAGGTCTACGAGAAGTCGACGATCCCGGCCGAGACGTACGACCTCGACAAGGACGTCCCGACGATCGCGGTGCCGAATGTGCTCGTCGTGAGTGACGACATGCCCGACAACGTCGCCTGCGCCCTGACGACGCTCATCGCCGATGAGCGCGACGCCCTGGTGAAGGTGCATCCTGCAGCCAAGGAGATCGATGTCGAGACCATGGGCGAGACCGGGCCGGTCCCGCTGCACCCGGGGTCGGAGCGGGCCCTGGAGGACCTGAACTGATCGGTCCGCCCCCTTCGCCCCCAGCCAGAGGAGACACATGACCACCGCACCACCTCAGGGCTCCCTCGGAGCCGGTCCGGGTGCTCTGGACGGCGTGCGCATCGCCGACTTCAGCCGGGTGCTGGCCGCGCCCTACGCGACGATGCTCATGGCCGACCTCGGGGCGGAGGTGATCAAGGTCGAGCGACCCGACGGGGGAGACGAGACCCGCGCCTGGGGCCCGCCGTGGTCGGACGACGGCGAGTCGACGTACTTCCTCTCGGTCAACCGCAACAAGGAGTCCCGGGTGCTCGACCTGCGCTCGGACGACGACCGTGCGGTGGCAGTGGATCTGGTGGCTCACTGCGACGTCGTCGTGGAGAACTTCCGCAGCGGGACGATGGACCGGCTCGGGCTGGGGTACGAGGAGCTGTGCGCGGTGAACCCCGGCCTCGTGTACTGCTCGGTCACGGGCTTCGGGTCCGGCCACGGGGCCGCGCTGCCCGGCTACGACCTCGTCGCGCAGGCCGTCGGTGGACTGATGTCAGTCACCGGCTCCACGGACTCCGGACCGATGAAGACGGGGGTCGCCCTCGTCGACATCATCACCGGCCTCCACGCCACCATCGGGATCCTCGCCGCGCTGCGGCACCGGGACCACACCGGGGAGGGGCAGCAGGTGGAGGTGAACCTGCTGTCCTCGCTCCTGTCGGCGCTGTCCAACCAGGCCTCCACCCACGTGGTGACCGGGGCGGTCCCGCAGGCCATGGGCAATACCCACCCGAGCATCGCGCCCTACGAGGTGCTCGCGACGGCGGACCGACCGCTGGCCGTGGCCGCGGCCAACGACAAGCTCTTCGGGCTCCTCGCCAGCGGGGTGGGTCGGCCGGAGCTGGGTGCTGACCCCCGGTTCGCGAGCAACGCCGCGAGGGTCGAGCACCGGGCCGTGCTCGTGGCCGAGCTCGAGGCCGTGCTGACCGAGCACGGTGCGGACCACTGGTTCGCCGTCCTGTCCGAGCAGGGTGTGCCCTGTGGTCCGATCAACGACATCGGTCAGGCCTTCGACCTGGCCCGCCGGCTCGGGTTGGACCCGGTGCGCGAGATCATCGCCCCGGGTCGCGCCCCCGTGCCGACGGTGGCGCACCCGATCGGCTTCTCGCGGACGCCGGCGGCCCACACGGCGCCACCGCCCCCCTTCGTCCCGGGTGAGGCGACGTGAGCCTGCGAGCCGCCGTCGTCGGTGGCGGCATCATCGGCGCCGCGGTCGCCCGCCGGCTGGCCCACGAGCACGGCGCGCAGGTGACCCTCCTCGAGAAGGAGGACCACCTGGCCGCTCACCAGAGCGGTCACAACAGCGGGGTCGTCCACGCCGGCCTCTACTACGAGCCGGGCAGCCTCAAGGCCACGCTGTGCCGGCGGGGCGTGGGGCTGCTGCAGGACTTCGTGGACCGGCACGGCATCGCGTACGAGGAGTGCGGCAAGGTCGTCGTCGCCCTCGACGGGGTGCAGGCCGAGCGCCTGGACGGCCTCCACGCCCGGGCCGTGGCCAACGGGGTGCCCGGGGTGCGGCTCGTGGACGGCGAGGGCCTGCGCGAGATCGAGCCGGAGGCCGCGGGCGTGCGTGCGCTGCACTCCCCGCAGACCGCGATCGTCGACTACCCGGCCGTCACCCGCGCGCTGGCCGCCGAGCTCACGGATGCGGGCGGTCGGGTGCGCCTCGGCCACGAGGTCCGTGCCCTCGCGGATCGGGGTACCGCGGTGCGCGTCGGGGTGCGTGCGGACGGGGCGACGGCGACCGAGGAGTACGACCTCGTCGTCGTCTGCGGGGGACTGCAGAGCGACCGTCTGGGCGGCCTGCTCGGCGAGGGGCGCAGCCCGCGCATCGTCCCCTTCTACGGGGACTACTTCGATGTCCCGCGGGAGCAGCGCCACCTCGTGCGGGGCATGGTCTACCCCGTCCCCGACCCCCGCTACCCCTTCCTCGGCGTTCACGTGACCCCCCGCGTCGACGGGACCCTGACGCTCGGCCCCAATGCCTTCCTCTCCCTGGGACGCGAGTCCTACGAGCGAGGACTGCCGGTGCCCGCCGACGTGCTGGACGTCGTGGGCTTCCCGGGCTTCTGGCGCTTCGCCGCCGCGAACGTCCCCGCCGCGCTGCGCGAGTCCCGGACCGCGCTCAGCTCCGGGCAGTTCATCGCCGAGGCGCTGAAGTACGTCCCGGCCCTCGACACCTCCGGTGTCGTGCGGGGAACCCGTGGGGTGCGCGCCCAGGCGATGGGTGACGACGGACGGCTCGTGGACGACTTCGTCATCACCGGCACCGAGCGGGTCGTGCTCGTGCGCAATGCCCCGTCCCCCGGGGCGACCTCCGCGCTGGCCATCGCCGAGCACGTCGTCGACGAGGCGCTGCGCCGCCGCGACAGGTGACGCGCCCGCGGCGAGCGGGCATGCTGGACCCATGCGCGCAATCTGGAAGGGGGCCGTCTCCTTCGGCCTCGTCAACGTCCCGGTCCGGCTGTACTCCGCCACGGAGAACCACGACGTCCAGTTCCGGCAGGTGCACCGCACCGACGGCGGGCGGATCCGCTACAAGCGCTTCTGCAGCGTCGACGGCGAAGAGGTCGCGTACGACGAAATCGCCAAGGGGTACGAGACCGAGGACGGCGAGATGGTCGTGCTCACCGACGAGGAGATGGCCGGGCTCCCGACGCGCTCGAGCAAGGAGATCAGCGTCGAGAAGTTCGTCCCCGAGGACCAGATCGACCCGATGCTCCTCGAGAAGAGCTACTACCTCGAGCCGGACGCGTCCGCGACCAAGCCCTACGTCCTGCTGCGCGAGGCGCTCGAGGCGCAGGGCCGGATGGCGATCGTCACCGTCTCGATCCGCAGCCGGATGACGATGGCGGTGCTCCGGGTGCGCGAGGGCGTCATCGTCATGCAGACGATGATGTGGCCCGACGAGATCCGCAGCGCCGACTTCGCCGCCGTCGAGGAGGCCGGGGAGGCGACGGAGAAGGAGATGTCCATGGCGCGCATGCTCATCGACGAGCTCGCCGGAGACTACGACCCGGACGAGTTCGAGGACGACTACGCGCTCGCCGTCGAGGACCTCGTCAAGGCCAAGATCGAGGGGGGCGAGGTCCGGGCTCCCGAGGTCGAGGAGGAGGGCGGCGAGGTCGTCGACCTGCTCGCGGCCCTGGCCAAGTCCGTCGAGAAGGCCAAGGCCTCGCGGGGGGAGGCCCCGTCCACGACGCACGAGAGCACGACGTCGACCCCGACGAAGAGCGCCCCGAAGAAGAGCGCCACGAAGTCCACCGGCACGAAGTCCACCGCCAAGAAGACGCCCGCCAAGAAGACGGCGAAGAAGTCGGCGACCAAGAAGACGGCCGCCACGAAGACGGCGAAGAAGAAGGCGAGCTGACCCCCCTTCGCCATGCCCGAAGGACACACCCTCCACCGCATCGCCCGCGACCTGCACGGCGCCTTCGCCGGCACGCCCGTCGAGGTCTCCTCACCGCAGGGACGCTTCGGCGCCGGCGCCGCGCTGCTGAGCGAGCACGTCCTCCTGGAGGCGCGGGCCCACGGCAAGCACCTCTTCATCGAGTTCGCCGGCGAGCGGATCCTGCACGTCCACCTCGGGCTCATCGGGACCTTCACCATCGACGCGGCCGAGTACGTCGGGGAGAGGCCGGTCATCGGGCAGGTGCGGTGCCGCATCACGACCGGTCGCCACGTGGCCGATCTGCGTGGGCCGATGACCTGCGCGGTGATCACCCCGGAGGAGGAGGCGGCGGTGCACGCCAAGCTCGGACCGGACCCGTTGCGGGACGAGGACGGTGGCGCCGCGTGGGAGCGGATCCACCGCTCCCGCAAGTCGGTGGCCGCGCTGCTCATGGAGCAGGACGTGCTCGCGGGGGTGGGCAACGTCTACCGCTGCGAGGTGCTCTTCCGGCACCGGATCAACCCGGCGACCCCCGGGGAGCGGCTCAAGCGCACCTCGTGGGAGCTCGTCTGGGCCGATCTGCGCCGGCTCCTGCCCCTCGGGGTCGCGACGAGCCGGATCGTCACCGTGTCCGAGGAGGTGGCCGAGGTCGAGTCCGCCCTGGCGAAGGGGGAGGGCGTGCACCTGACCGAGCGGACGTCCTACGTCTACAAGCGCACCGGCCGGGAGTGTCGGCGCTGCGGCTCGATCGTCCGGGCGAAGGACGTGGCCGGACGCACGCTCTACTGGTGCGGGAACTGCCAGCGCCGCAGCTGAGGTGGGTCAGGGACGCTTCGGCCGGGTGAGGTGGATGACCTCGGGGGGTCGACCCCACTCGTCGCGTCCCAGACGCGAGAGCGGGCGCAGCGCGTCCATCGTCGGGCGCCCGTCCTCGAGGGCGTCCTCTCGTACGGTGATGGCCTTGACCTCGCCGATGACCAGGTGGGAGTTGCCGAGCTTGAGGCTGGAGTGCAGCCGGCACTCGATGGAGGTCGGGGACTCGGCGACGCGGGGGACCGGCACGACCTCGCTCGGCTCCAGCGTCACCCCCACGGCGTGCGCCTCGTCCACGTCGGCGGCGAAGGGGGCGCTGCTCGCGTTGGCGAGGTCCTCCATCCCCTCGGAGACGAGGTTCACGACGAAGTGCCCGTTGCCGAGGATGTTGCGCAGGGTGTCCTTGCGTCCGACGGAGGAGAAGCTGACCATCGGCGGCGTCTGGCAGGCGACGTTGAAGAAGGAGTGCGGCGCCAGGTTGCCGACCCCGTCGCTGCCCACGGTCGTGATCCAGGCGATGGGACGCGGGACGACGATGCTCGTGAGCAGGTCGTAGGCATCGGTGGCCGGGTCGCTGATGTCGAAGACCGTGCGCATGGGCACAGCGTAGGCCGGTGCCGCAGTTGTCCACAGGCGGCCGCGTCCCGACGCGCGCCGAGCCCCGGATCTTCCTAGGTTGCTGCGCATGGATCGCATGCACGCACACAGTCCGTTTGCCGAGGACTCCCGGCCGCGGCCGGTCGGGCCGCCACCTGCCGTCCCGGTCCTCGCCCACCACCTCGTCCTGGGGTCCGCTGCCGCGACAGCGGTGCTGCTCGGTGCCGCCGGGGTCATCGTGACGCTGGAGGAGGACCAGCTCATGGGGTGGTGGGGCTCACCCGCGGTGAGCAACGGCACCCTCGACCTCGTTGATCTGCTGGGGAGCCTGACCGCCCTGACCAACCTCGTCGCGCTCATCGCGACGGGAGTCTGGCTGCTGAGGATCCGCGCCGTTGCCGAGTGGGCGGCACCCGGCGATCGTCAACGGCGCTCCTCCGCCTGGGCCGTCCTCGGCTGGATCGTGCCCGTGGTCAACCTGTGGTTTCCCTACCAGGTCGTCGCCGATGCCAGCCGCGCGCTCGGTTCATCGGTCAGGACCTTCTGGCCCTGGTGGATCGCCTGGCTGGCACTGAACTTCTCCGTCCTCGACCGCTCCGGCGGCGAGCTGGCGAGCGCCCAGGAGCTGACGACGTGGATCCGCAGCCAGCAGCTCGAAGCGCTCGTGGCCGTCGTCGCGTGCATCCTGTGGTGGCGGGTCGTGCGCTCGACGACGCGGGCTGCGCAGGCTGTGGTGGCCGGGTCTAGGGTCGTCCCATGAGCATCGTCAAGATCAACGCGATCACCGTCCCGGAGCCGGCCCGCGAGGAGTTCGAGCGACGCTTCGCCGCTCGCGCCGGGGCCGTCGATGGGTCACCCGGCTTCGAGGGCTTTCAGCTGCTGCGCCCGACGGAGGGCGAGGAGCGCTACTTCGTCATCACCCGGTGGGCGGACGAGGAGTGCTTCGCCGCCTGGCGCGACGGGGACTCGCGGGCCGCCCACCAGAGCGGTCGCACGCCGGTCGCCACCGGCACGCAGCTCATGGGATTCGACCTGATCATCGACACACCGGCACCCACCCAGGGCTGACCATAATGCGCTGAGAGCGAACACCGGGGTCAGGGCCACAGCGATGGAACAGCGACGCCCACCGCGGCGTTGGCACCCCATGAGAAGGCCCGTCCCGGGGAAACCCGGTCGGGCACGGTTAGCATCGTGGTCTGAGCAACACGTGAAGGGGTAGATCCCATGTTCGAACGGTTCACCGACCGGGCCCGCCGGGTCGTGGTCCTGGCCCAGGAGGAGGCTCGCCTCCTCAACCACAACTACATCGGTACCGAGCACATCCTGCTCGGCCTCATCCACGAGGGCGAAGGGGTCGCGAGCAAGGCGCTCGAGTCCCTGGGGGTCTCCCTGGACGCCGTCCGCGAGCAGGTCCAGGACATCATCGGTCCCGGTCAGCAGGCGCCGTCCGGGCACATCCCCTTCACCCCGCGGGCGAAGAAGGTGCTCGAGCTCTCCCTTCGGGAGGCCCTGCAGCTCGGCCACAACTACATCGGTACCGAGCACATCCTCCTCGGCCTCATCCGCGAGGGTGAGGGCGTGGCCGCGCAGGTCCTCGTCAAGCTCGGCGCCGACCTCGGGCGCGTGCGCCAGACGGTCATCCAGCTGATCTCCGGCTACCAGGGTGGCAAGGAGGGGCAGGCTGCGGGCGTCGGCGCCGGCACCGGCCCCGACGAGGGGCAGCCGGCCGGCTCGCTCGTGCTCGACCAGTTCGGGCGCAACCTCACCCAGGCCGCCCGCGACGGTCAGCTCGACCCGGTCATCGGCCGGTCGCAGGAGATCGAGCGGGTCATGCAGGTGCTCTCGCGCCGCACGAAGAACAACCCGGTCCTCATCGGCGAGCCGGGCGTCGGCAAGTCCGCCGTCGTCGAGGGCCTCGCCCAGGACATCGTCGACGAGAACGTGCCCGAGCCGCTGAAGGACAAGCAGGTCTACACGCTCGACCTCGGCTCGCTCGTCGCCGGCAGCCGCTACCGCGGTGACTTCGAGGAGCGCCTGAAGAAGGTGCTCAAGGAGATCAAGACGCGCGGCGACATCATCCTCTTCATCGACGAGATCCACACCCTCGTCGGCGCGGGAGCGGCCGAGGGCGCCATCGACGCCGCGAGCATCCTCAAGCCGATGCTCGCCCGCGGTGAGCTGCAGACCATCGGTGCGACCACGCTGGAGGAGTACCGCAAGCACATCGAGAAGGACTCCGCGCTGGAGCGTCGCTTCCAGCCGATCCAGGTGGCCGAGCCCTCGCTGGCGCACGCCATCGAGATGCTCAAGGGCCTGCGGGACAAGTACGAGGCGCACCACAAGGTGACCATCACGGACCCGGCGATCGTCGCCGCGGTGACGATGGCCGACCGCTACGTCAACGACCGCTTCCTGCCGGACAAGGCGATCGACCTCATCGACGAGGCGGGCGCGCGTCTGCGCATCCGTCGGATGACGGCTCCGCCGGAGCTGAAGGCCTTCGACGAGAAGATCGCCAAGGTCCGGCTCGAGAAGGAGTCGGCCATCGACGGTCAGGACTTCGAGAAGGCCGCCAGCCTGCGCGACGACGAGAAGAACCTCCTCGCGGAGAAGGCCAAGCGCGAGGAGGAGTGGAAGGCCGGTGACATGGACGTCGTCGCCGAGGTCGACGAGGAGCTGATCGCCGAGGTGCTCGCCGCCTCCACCGGCATCCCCGTCTTCAAGCTCTCCGAGGAGGAGTCGTCGCGACTGCTCAACATGGAGCAGGAGCTGCACAAGCGGGTCGTCGGCAACGACGACGCGATCAAGGCCCTCTCGCAGACCATCCGTCGTACCCGCGCCGGCCTGAAGGACCCGCGTCGTCCCGGCGGCTCGTTCATCTTCGCCGGTCCGACCGGTGTCGGTAAGACCGAGCTGGCCAAGGCGCTCTCGGAGTTCCTCTTCGGCGACGAGGACAGCCTGATCACCCTCGACATGTCCGAGTACTCCGAGAAGCACACGGTCAGCCGGCTCTTCGGCTCCCCGCCCGGATACGTCGGCTACGAGGAGGGCGGACAGCTGACCGAGAAGGTGCGTCGCAAGCCCTTCTCGGTGGTCCTCTTCGACGAGATCGAGAAGGCCCACCCGGAGATCTTCAACTCGCTGCTGCAGGTGCTCGAGGACGGTCGCCTCACCGACTCGCAGGGTCGGATGATCGACTTCAAGAACACGGTCATCATCATGACGACCAACCTCGGCACGCGGGACATCTCCAAGGGCGCGATGGGCTTCGTCGCCAACAAGGACGACCGCACGGACTACGCCCGGATGAAGGGCAAGGTCATCGACGAGCTGAAGAACCACTTCCGTCCGGAGTTCCTCAACCGCGTGGACGACACCATCGTCTTCCCGCAGCTGAGCCAGGACGAGCTGGTGAAGATCGTCGACCTCGAGGTCGCCAAGCTCGACCAGCGGCTCAAGGACAAGGACATGGGCATGGAGCTCACGGCCGCGGCCAAGGAGCTGCTCGCCAAGCGGGGTTACGACCCGGTGCTCGGTGCGCGCCCGCTGAAGCGGACCATCCAGCGCGAGATCGAGGACGTGCTCTCCGAGAAGATCCTCTTCGGCGAGCTCAGCGCCGGTGAGATCGTCGCGGTGGACGTCGAGGGTGAGGGCAAGGCAGCCGTCTTCACCTTCCACGGCGCCCCCAACGTCGGGGCCCTCGAGGTCCCCCTCATCGAGGCGGGCGACGGCGGCTCCAAGGACTGACCGCACGGCACGAAGGGGGACGGACCACCACGGTGGTTCGTCCCCCTTCGTCGTGCCCGCCCGTCCCCATACGAACTACTGCAGGCAGCACCTCGTATGGTCAGCCGCATCTCGAGCTGCGGCTGACCATACGAAGGGCGGCTGACCCGGCGGTGGGGAGCGCGTCAGGCCGGCGGGGCCCAGCGCGGGTCACGGCCGAGGAACGCGAAGAAGCGCTCCTGGACGCTCGCGTCCTCGGGCACCGGCTGCTGCTCGCCGAACTGACCGGAGGCCCGGATCATCTCCGCCTGAGCGGACATCCCCTCCAGTGCCCCGGCGAGGAAGTCCTCGTCGAGGGTGTCGTCCTGCCCCGTCGCCCGCGCGAGGTCCCACGTGTGGAAGATGACGTCGCTGGTGAAGAACTGGTCGAGCATGGCCGGCAGCGCCAGCTCACCGATGTGCTCGTGCGAGAACACCACCTGGTCGCTCGCGGGGTCCTCCAGCAGGCTGAGGACCTGCGCGTCGGTCTCCGCCCACGCGGCCACGGGGTCGTCCTGCGCCGACGGGACCGGGTCGAAGAGCACGGTGCTGCCCGAGGAGACGAGCGCCGGCAGCCACGTGGTGAGGTGCCCGACGACATCGCGGGCCCGCCACTCGCGGACCGGTGACGGCGCATCCCAGTCGTGGGTGCCGTGCACCCGGTCGGTGAACGTGGCCGCGGCCGCGCGGTAGCGCTCGACCACGGACATCTCGCTGAGCGAGGTCATGCGATCACCCCGTGCTCGAGCATCGCATCCAGTGCGGCGTAGCCCTCGTTGACGCCGACCTCCATGCCGGAGGCGAGCATGCCTTCGCGGGCGTCGAAGGAGTCGACGAGCGACTGGGCCCGCATGCGCGTCCACCCCTCCCCGAGCTCCTCGAAGGTCATCGTCTCCAGGGAGACCCCGTCGGGCATCCCCTCCCAGGTGAAGGTCTGCACGATCCGGTCGGGTCGCACCTCGTGGAAGCAACCGTGGAACGCGTACTCCTCGCCGGCGCGGGTGTTGCGGAAGCGCCAGCTGCCTCCGGTGCGGGCATCCCAGTGGTCGATGACGGTGTCCACCGACTCCGGCCCCACCCATCGTGCGTACAGATCAGGGTCGGTGTGGGCGGTGAAGAGCTGGGCGGCCGTGGCCCGGAAGTCGCGGGTGATCCGGATCAGGGGAACCTCGGCATCGGCCTCGATCCTCGCGGTGGTGATGTGGGTGCTCATCGGTCTTCTCCTGTGCTGTGTGCTGCGTCGGTGCCTGACGAAGGGAGGTCCCCGAGCACCTCCTCGAGACGGGCGAGGCGTTCCTCGGCCTGTCGTTGGTGTCGCCCGATCCACGTGGTCAGTCGGGCCAGTGCCTCGCTCTCGAGGTGGACCGGGCGACGTTGTGCCTCTCGGCTGCGGGTGACGAGACCGGCGTCCGCCAGGACCTTGAGGTGCTTGCTCACGGCCTGGAGGCTCACGTCGTAGGGGGCGGCGAGGTCGGAGACCGTGGCGTCCCCGACGGTGAGGCGGGCGATGATGTCCCGTCGGATGGGGTCGGCGAGGGCGGCGAAGACCTTGGACAGGTCGTCCTGTCGCGGGTCCATGCGCTCCCCTTTATCAACCAGATGGTTGATTAAACGTAGCGAGACGACCCCGATCCGTCAACGGTGGCCGGGGAGAGCTCACGACAGGCGGGTGCGCATGGCCTTCATCTGCTCGATCTGCTTGGTCTGCGTCACGGTGATGTCGTCGCCGAGCTCGCCGGTCCGCTCGTCGGCCCCCTGGCGCGACAGGGTCGTGGACATCGTCAGCGCACCTTGGTGGTGCCTGATCATCAGGTCGAGGTAGAGCCGGTCCTGGTCCGCCCCGGTGGCCCGCTCGAGCCTCTCGAGCTGCTGCGTCGTGGCCATGCCGGGCATGGAGCCGTGTGAGGAGTGGCCGTTGCGCATCCCGAAGGTCGGGTTCTCGGCCTGGGGTGGCACGTCCTCCTTCCACGACGTGAGCGTGCGGGCCATGCCACGCATCTCCGGCTTCTGCTCGTCGCTGATCCGTGAGGCGATCGCCGTCACCTTGGGGTCGGTGAGCGTGCCCTTGACGATGTCACCCATGACGACGGCCTGCGCGTGGTGGACGATCATGTCCTGGAGGAAGTCCACGTCCGCGGAGTTGTAGCTCGCGCTGGGGGAGGCCACCGCGGAGGTGCCGCTGAGCGAGGTGTTCGGTTCGCCGGGCCTTCCCGGCTGCAGCACCGGGGCGTCCGGCGAGGTCGCCGTGGACGTCGGCTCCTCCTCGCCTGCGGTGCACGCGCCCAGGCCCAGGGCAAGGCCGGCGAGCGCTGCGGTCACGATGCGGTGGCAGGTCACGTGGCCGACGGTAGCCGCCCCGGGGCGACGAGGGAGCGCCTGCGACCGCCGTGACGGATTCCTGACCAAATCCGGGAATGATCGGGTGTCCCCGCACAGGTGATGTGGAGGACTGTGGTGCAACCCCCCTTCCGGCCACCACCCCCGTGCCGGCAGGACGCCACCATGCGGGAGGAACCATGCGCAGACCCACCCTGGCCGTCGTCGCGGCCACGGCGCTCGTCGTCTCCGGACTCGGGACCGCCACCGCCACCGCGAAGGGCCCCGACGACCGCGTCGGGGTCTCCGGGACGGATCTGCGGACCGACGAGATCGGCCGCAGCAAGAACGTCAGGCACCTCGCGAACCTCGCCCCCTCGGGTGTGCTCGCCGAGGGCCTCGGGACCGACCTCGCCTTCCAGGACGACAAGGCCTTCGTCGGCAACTACGACGGGTTCTCCGTCATCGACGTGCGCAACCCCCGCAAGCCGAGGACGATCGTCCAGGTCAGCTGCCCGGGCAGCCAGAACGACGTCAGCGTCTCCGGCGACCTGCTCTACCTGTCGACGGACTCCTCCCGCAGCGACGACTCCTGCGCGTCCTCCTCCCAGTCGGCCACCCAGAAGGACAGCTGGGAGGGCATCAAGATCTTCGACATCTCGGACGTGCAGAACCCGAAGTACCTCAAGTCGGTCGAGACCGCCTGCGGCTCCCACACCAACACGCTCATCCCGGGCAAGGGCGCCCGGGCCGGCACCGACTACCTCTACGTCTCGAGCTACTCGCCACGCGAGGAGTACCCCGACTGCCAGACGCCGCACGACCTCGTCTCGATCGTCAAGATCGACAAGGAGACGCCGACGGCCTCGAAGGTCATCGCCACGCCCAACCTCTTCCCGGATGGTGGCAACCCCGGGGGTGAGGGTCCGACCCCGATCGCCAGTCGTTCTGCCACGACCGGCTGCCACGACATCACCGCCCTGCCGCACAAGAACCTCGCAGCCGGTGCGTGCATGGGTGACGGCATCATCATGGACATCGAGGACCCGGAGCAGCCGCGGGTCATCGAGCGGGTCCAGGACAACGAGAACTACGCCTTCTGGCACTCCGCCACCTTCAACGCCGACGCGTCGAAGGTCGTCTTCACCGACGAGCTCGGTGGCGGTGGCGCCGCCACGTGCAACGCCGAGATCGGTCCCGAGCGTGGGGCCAACGCGATCTACGACCTCTCCAAGCGAGGTCGCCTGACGCACAGGTCGTACTACAAGATCCCGCGTCACCAGACGTCGACGGAGAACTGCGTCGCCCACAACGGGTCGATCATCCCGGTCGCCGGTCGTGACCTCATGGTCCAGTCCTGGTACCAGGGCGGGGTCAGCGTCTGGGACTTCACCGACTCGGAGAACCCCCGGGAGCTCGGCTACTTCGAGCGCGGGCCGCTCCCCGAGAGCGAGGGGATCGGCGGGACGTGGTCCACGTACTACTACAACGGCCACCTCTACTCCTCGGACATCGCTCGCGGCTTCGACGTGCTGCAGTTCAAGGACAAGGCGACCAAGAAGGCCGACCGGGTGATCATGGACGAGCTCAACGTCCAGTCGCAGCCGAGGTACAGGGTCCGCTGACCTCCCTTCGCCCGTCCCTGCGCCCCCGCCCTCGTGGCGGGGGCGTAGGTTTGTCCGGGTGAGTGTGACCATCCGCCGGGCGCGGACCAAGGACGTCGCGGCCATCCGCGACCTCGTGGCACCGCTGGCCGAGCGCCGGGTGCTCGTGAGCAAGGACACCGTCGCCTACTTCGAGGGGCTGCAGGAGTTCCACGTGGCCGAGGTCGACGGGCAGGTCGTCGGCTGCGGCGCCCTGCACGTGATGTGGGAGGACCTCGCCGAGATCCGCACGCTGGCCGTCGCGGACGCCTTCCTGGGGAAGGGGGTCGGCGGCGCCCTGCTCCGGGCGCTCACCGTCGACGCCGTCGAGCTGGGCGTGCACCGCCTGTTCTGCCTCACCTTCGAGACCGACTTCTTCGCCCGGCACGGTTTCGCGGAGATCGACGGCCAGGCGGTCGACCCCGAGGTCTACGTCGAGCTGCTGCGTTCCTACGACGAGGGAGTCGCGGAGTTCCTCGACCTCGAGCGGGTCAAGCCCAACACCCTCGGCAACGCCCGGATGCTCAAGCAGCTGACCCCTCAGGACGGCAGGGCGTAGCCACCTGCCGGGCCCTGCTCGACGAGGCCGTCCTCGATCAGCCCGGTGAGGCACCGCTCGACCTTCGCGTCGTCCTGCGGCCACGTGGTCGCGAGCGTCTCCCGGGTGACCGGGTCCGCGCTCTCCCGCAGCAGCTGCACGATCCGGCCGCGCACCTGCCGGTCGGTGCCGTGCCAGGCCTGACCGCGACGGGGTGGGCCGGTGTGCTCAGGCCGGCCGGCCAGCTGCCACGCGCACAGGTGGGCGACGGGGCACTCCTCGCACCGGGGTGCCCGTGCCGTGCAGATGAGGGCGCCGAGCTCCATGACCGATGCATTCCACGCATTGGCGTCGTCGGTGTCAGAGGGCATCGCGCGCTGGGCCAACCGCACCTCCGCGACCGTCAGGGACGGCGCCGCGTGCTGGTCACCGGTGATCGCGCGGGCGAGCACCCGGCGGACGTTGGTGTCGACGACCGTCTGCGGGTCGCCGAAGGCGAAGGAGGCGACGGCGGCCGCTGTGTACGCGCCGACCCCCGGGAGGGCGAGCAGGTCCGCGTGGTCACTCGGGACCTCGCCGCCGTGCCGCTCCACCATGACCGCGGCCGACTCGTGCAGGCGCAGGGCACGTCGGGGGTAGCCCAGGCGGTCCCACATGCGCACGGCCTCGCCGGGCGAGTCCGCGGCGAGGTCGGCGGGGGTGGGCCACCGCGCGAGCCAACGCTCCCAGATCGGTTGGACCCGCGAGACCGGCGTCTGCTGGGACATCACCTCGGAGAGGTAGACCCCCCACGGAGTGCAGTCCGGTGCGCGCCAGGGCAGGTCTCGTCCGTGGCGCTCGTACCACCCGATGACGGCCGGCTGCAGCATCGGGCTCGGGGCATCAGGAGCCGGTACGTGACCTGTCACGGACCCTCGATCAGACGTAGCGCTCGAGGATCGAGGACTCGGCCAGGCGCGAGAGTCCCTCGCGGACCATGCGTGCCCGCAGCTCCCCGACCCCCTCGACCGCCATGAGGTCGTCGAGTCCCGCAGCGAGCAGTCGTTGCAGTGAACCGAAGTGGTCGACGAGCCGCTCGACGATCGCGCCCGGCAGGCGCGGCACCTTGGCGAGGATGCGCAGACCGCGCGGGTTGACCAGGGCGTCGAGGGACTCCCCGACGATGGGGAAGCCCAGGGACTTGGCCACGTGCCCGAGGTCGAGCAGCTCGGCCGCGTCGAGCCCGGAGAGGTTGTCGAGGACGTCCGCGTCGGTGTCGACGGCGACGTCGGGCTCGAGGTAGTCGAGGATCACCGCGCGCATGGTCTCGTCGAGGCCGGCGGTGAGCTCCTCCAGCTGGAGGCTGAGCAGCCGGCCGTCGATGCCGAGCTCGAGGACGTACTCGGCGATCTCCGCGTGGATCCGGCGGACCATCTCCAGGCGTTGGAGGACGATCGCGACGTCCCGCACGGTCACGAGGTCCTCGATCTCGAGGGCGGACAACGAGCCGGTGACCTCGGTGAGCCGGGTGGTGTACCGCTCCAGGGTCTGCATCGCCTGATTGGCCTGCGAGAGCAGCTCGGAGGTCGTGCGCAGCACGTGGCGGCGGCCGTCGACGTAGAGCGCGATGATGTGCATCGACTGGCTCACCGACAGCACCGGGAAGGCCGTCTGCAGGGCCACCCGCTCGGCCGTGCGGTGCCGGGTGCCGCTCTCGATCGTCTCGATCGACGGGTCCGGCACGAGCTGCACGGCGGCCTTGTGGATGCGGCTGACGTTGGCGTCGATGATGATCGCCCCGTCCATCTTCGCCAGCTCGCGCAGTCGGGTTGCGGAGAACTCGATGTTCACGTCGAAGCCGCCGGTGCACAGCGAGTCGACGAGCTTGTCGTAGCCCATGACGATCAGCGCGCCGGTGTTGCCGCGCATGATGCGGGCAAGCCCGTCGCGCAGCGGAGTTCCCGGAGCGACCGCGGCAAGGGTCGTCCGGAACAGGTCCTCGTCAGGGTCGGTCACGCTGTGGAGTCTAGATCGTCACACCGGTCGCAGTCGGCCCGACGGTCTGTGGGAGCGGACGTGCTCGATCGCCGACGCGACGTCGACGACCTCGACGACCTCCATCCCCGGGGGCGGGTCGGCGTCGGCCAGCGCCCCCTTCGGGACCAAAGCGGTGCGGAACCCGAGCCGTGCGGCCTCGATCAGCCGTCGGCCGACGCCGACCGCCGGGCGCACCTCGCCGCTGAGACCGACCTCGCCCAGGGCCAGCAGGTCGTGCGTGACCGGCTCGTCGAGCACGGCGCTCGCGATCGAGACCGCGACGGCGAGATCGCTCGAGGGCTCGGTGATCTTCACCCCGCCGACGGTGGAGACGTAGGTGTCGGCACCCACGATCGGCGCGCCCGCGCGCTTGTCCAGCACGGCGATGATCATCGCCACCCGGCCGCTGTCGAGACCGACGCTGGCCCGTCGCGGCGTCGGGATCTGCGACGGGGTGACGAGTGCCTGCACCTCGACGACCAGCGGGCGGCGGCCCTCGAGGGTGACGGTCGCGCACGTGCCGGGCACGGTGATGTGGCGACTGGAGAGGAAGAGGCCGCTCGGGTCGCTCAGGCCGACGATCCCGGTGTCGTGCAGGTCGAAGCAGCCCACCTCGTCGGTGGGGCCGTAGCGGTTCTTCACCGCGCGCACGAGCCGCAGCCGGGAGTGCCGGTCGCCGTCGAACTGGACGACGACGTCGACGAGGTGCTCGAGCACCCGGGGGCCGGCGATGGATCCGTCCTTGGTGACGTGACCCACGAGGAGCATGGCGAAGCCGGCGGCCTTCGCCGCCTGGATCAGCGCCCCGGCGACCTCGCGGACCTGCCCGACATTGCCTGCGGCGCCGTCGATCTCGGCCGAGGCGACGGTCTGGACGGAGTCGATGACGACGAGGTCGGGCTGCACCTGCTCGATCTGCGCGAGCACCGTCGCCAGGTCGGTCTCGGACGCGAGGTAGAGACCGTCGGTGATCGCCCCGATGCGCTCGGCCCGTCCGCGCACCTGTGCGGCCGACTCCTCGCCGCTGATGTAGAGCACCCGACGGCCCTCCCCGACCCGGGCGGCCACGTCGAGCAGCAGGGTGGACTTGCCGATGCCGGGCTCGCCGGCGATGAGCACGACGGACCCGGGGACGAGGCCCCCGCCGAGCACCCGGTCGAACTCGGGGACCCCGGAGCTGCGGTGGCTGGCCTGCGCTCCGTCGACGTCACGGATTGGGACGGCGGGTCGCTCCACCCGGGTGGCCGCGATGGTGCGCGTCGTCGTGCCGCCGATCTCCTCGACGGAGCCCCACGCCTGGCACTCGCCGCAGCGGCCGACCCACTTCACGCTCGTCCAGTCGCACTCGGTGCACCGGTAGGCCGGTCCCTTCTTCGTCACCATGGGTGAGAACCTACGTGCCGCCGGTGACATCCACGGAGGTCACACCCTTCGTCCTCGGGTGACGGCGCTCGGCACACCTGTGTCCCGCAATATCGGAGCACACGCGCGCGTACTGCCGTCAGGCACACGGGCTGCGCGAAGGGGGCGCCGTGCCCCGGCATCACAGGTCGGCGAACATCTTGCCCGGGTTGAGGATCCCCAGGGGGTCGAGCGCCGCCTTGACCGCTCGGTGGATGCCGCGGTTGCCCTCGTCGAGCTCCCGCGCGAGCCACCCGCGCTTGAGGAAGCCGACACCGTGCTCACCGGTGATCGTGCCCCCCAGCTCGAGCCCGAGCGCCATGATCTCGTCGAAGGCCGTGTCCGCCCGGGAGACCTCGTCCGGGTCGGAGGCATCGAAGAAGACCGCGGGGTGGACATTGCCGTCGCCGGCGTGGGCGACGCTCGCGATGGTCAGGCCGGAGGAGGCGCGGATCGCCTCGAGGCGCTCGTAGAAGGTCGGCAGCTGCTCGCGCGGCAGGCAGACGTCGTCGAGCAGCTGTCCACCGCCGTGCGCGTGGGCGTACCGCTCGTAGGACGGCTGCGCCAGGCGCCGGGTGGCGACGAGGGCCTCGGTGTCCGCCGCATCGTCCGAGAAGACGACGTCGATCGCACCCCCGGCGCGGGCGTGCTCGGCGAAGGCCTCGACCTCGGCCAGGGCCGTCTCCGGGTGGCCGCCGCCGTCGGACTGCATGAGCAGCATGACGCCCGCACGGTCGTCGAGGCCGAAGTCGCCGTAGTCGTTGAGCATGTCGAGCGTCGTGCGATCGAGGGACTCGAGCATCGACGGCTGCGCGCCGGAGGCGATGAACGTCGAGACCGCCTGCGCCCCGGCACGCTCGTCGGCAAAGGTCGCCACCGCAGTGAGCGGTGGCGGCAGCCGTGGCACGAGGCGCAGGGTGATCTCGACGATGACGCCGAGGGTCCCCTCCGACCCGACGAAGAGCCCGCGCAGGTCCAGCCCGGCAACCCCCTTCGCCGTCGCCGTGCCGATCGTCGTCAGGGTGCCGTCCGCGAGGACCACCTTGAGCCGGCGCACGTAGTCGCGCGTCACCCCGTACTTCACGCAGCACAGCCCACCGGCGTTCGTCGCGACATTGCCACCGATGGAGGAGATCGCGACCGACCCGGGATCGGGTGGATAGGTGAGATCGTGCTCGAGCAGCGCGTCCTTGAGGTCCTGGTTGATGATCCCCGGCTCGACGGTCACCGTGCGCTCGCCGGGGTCGATGTCGAGGATCCGTGTCATCCCCTCGACGGACAGCAGGAGGCAGCCCGGGACGGCGTTGGCGCCCCCGGACAGGCCGGTCCGGGCGCCCTGGGGGACCACCGGCACACGGTGTCGGGAGGCGAAGCGCAGGGTGGCCCGGACGTCCTCGACCGTCCGGGCGCGCACGAGGGCGAGTGCGCCCTCGCCGGGGCAGAAGAGCGCCTCGTCGCGGGAGTGGTTGCCCACGACGTCCGGGTCGATCACGAGCGCGCCCTCGCTCACCGCGGGAGCCAGCTGCGCGCGGACGAGCTCGAGCGCGTCGCTCATCCGCTCGACTCCTGCGCGGCCAGGGTCGCCGGGTGGACGAGCAGCGGCAGCAGCGACCGGCCGGCGGGCGAAGGGTGGGCCGCGCCCCCCGACGTCCCGGTGGCCGCGGAGACGAGCGCCAGGTGCGCCTCGCACCGCACCGCCAGCTCGTCGTAGCCCTCCTGGCCCATGAGCTCGATGAGCCCGGGGCGCTCGGTGATGTAGACGGGGTCGACGGCGACGTGCGCGTCGGAGCTGCCCGAGCAGTACCAGTCGAGCTCGTGCCCGCCGGGGCCCCAGCCACGACGGTCGTACTCGCCGATGCTCACCTCGAGGTAGCTGCTCTCGTCCGGCAGCTCCACGGTCCGGTAGGTGCGCCGGATCGGCAGCTGCCAGCAGACATCGGGCTTGACGGTGTGCGGCTCGACGTCGGTGAGCACCGCGTGCTGGTGGAGGGCGCAACCGGCGCCGGCGGGGAAGCCCGGGCGGTTGAAGAAGATGCAGGCGCCGTCGACCACCTTCGTCTTGAGGTCGCCGTCCTCCTTCTCCGTCCACGCGGACCGGCGGGTGGTGCCGGGATGCAGCTGCCACTCGTCCTCACCGAGCTCGTCGACGATCGCCTTCACCCGGGTGAGGTCGTCCTTGTCGGTGAAGTGCGCGCCGAGGACGCAGCAGCCGAAGTCGGGTTTGTCCGCATCGATCCCGTGGCACCCGTTGCCGAAGATGCACGTCCACGACGACGTCAGCCACGTGAGGTCGCAGCGGAATCGCTGACCGTCCTCACCCGGGTCGTCGAACTCGACCCAGGTGCGGCTCGTCATCAGGTCGGTCTCGTCAGGGTGCTGCGGGGTGTCGTGCTCCACGGCCGCCACTCTACGTCGCATGGCGGTGCGCCACACCGGCCCGCGGGTCCGTCTACTGTGGGCGCGTGCGCCTTGGGGTCATCGACGTCGGATCGAACACCGTCCACCTACTGGTCGTCGACGCCCACCACGGCGCGGCGCCCATTCCCGCGACCTCCCACAAGATGCTGCTGCGGCTGTCCGAGCACGTCGACGACGACGGCGCGATCGACGAGATCGGCGCGGCGAACCTCTCCCGCTTCGTCCGCGAGTGCCTCGACGTCGCCGAGGAGCAGGGGTGTGAGGAGATCCTCGCCTTCGCCACGAGCGCCATCCGTGAGTCGCCCAACGGGGAGGAGGTCCTCGCCCGGGTGCGGTCCGAGACGGGCGTCGACCTCGAGGTCCTCGACGGCCCGGACGAGGCGCGACTGACCTTCCTCGCCGCCCGCCGCTGGGTGGGCTGGTCCGCGGGCCACCTGCTCGTCGTGGACATCGGTGGCGGCTCCCTGGAGCTGACCCTGGGTGATGACGAGGAGCCGGACGTCGCGAAGTCCCTCCTCCTCGGTGCCGGTCGCGTGACCCGCGAGCTGCTGCCCGGCAACCCGCCGACCGGCGAGGAGATCAAGGCCGCGCGGCTGCGGGTGCGCGCGACGCTCGCCAAGGAGATCCGCCCCTACGCCAAGGCCTCCACCCCGGACAGCGTCGTCGGCACGAGCAAGACGATGCGCTCGCTGGCGCGCATCTCCGGTGCCGCGCCGAGCGCGGACGGGCCCTACGTGCTTCGGCGCCTGCGCCTGGACGATGTCCGCGAGACCATCTCCCGGATCGGCTCGATGAGTGCCAAGGAGCGCACCTCCCTTCCCGGTGTGTCGGCCCCACGCGCCCACCAGATCCTCGCCGGCGGCATCGTCGCCGAGGCCGCGATGGACCTGCTCGGGGTGGACGAGCTGACGATCTGCCCGTGGGCGCTGCGCGAGGGCGTGCTGCTGCGATATCTCGACCTCATGGTCTGACCTGTCCGTCGGCGAGGTCTAGGGTCAGTCCCATGGCTGATCCAGCGCACCGGATCCCGGTGGCCCTTTCCACCGCCTCCGTCTACCCGGAGGGGGCTGCGGCTGCCTTCGAGCGCGCGGCGGACCTCGGCTACGACGGGATCGAGGTCATGGTCTGGACCGACCCGATCTCGCAGAACGCCGGTGCGCTCAGGGCGCTTGCCGATCACCATGGCCTGAGCATCGTCTCCATCCACGCCCCGACGTTGCTGCTGACCCAGCGCGTCATGAGCAACGACCCGTGGGGCAAGGTCGACAAGTCGATCGAGCTGGCCCAGGAGGTCGGTGCGCCGACCGTGGTGCTCCATCCCCCCTTCCGCTGGCAGAAGGAGTACGCACGCGACTTCGCTGACGGGGTGGCCGAGCGGGAACGGGACACCGGGATCATCCTGGCCGTCGAGAACATGTTCCCGTGGGCCGCCCGCGGACGGCAGGTGCAGGCCTACCTGCCCCACTGGGACCCGGTGCCGCAGCCCTACGACCACGTGACGATCGACCTGTCGCACACCGCGACCGCGCGCAGCGACGCCCTGCAGATGGTGCGCGACCTCGACCAGCGCCTCGCCCACATCCACCTCGCCGACGGCATGCTGACGACGCTCAAGGACGATCACCTCGTCCCCGGCCGCGGGACCCAGCCCTGCGTCGAGGTCCTCGAACACGTCGCCGGCAACGGCTTCCGGGGCGCGGTCGTCCTCGAGGTCGCGACCCGCCGGCGGCCCCAGGAGCGCGAGGTCGACCTGCGCGAGTCGCTCGACTTCGCGCGCCGGCACCTCGGCCACCTCGACCACCCCGTCGTGGACGGACCCGCGGCCGACTCGGCGTCCTGATGGGCGCGCGGGGCCGGCGGTCCGGGGGAGGGGACACCCGGGCCGAGATCATCGCGGCCGCCCGTGAGCTCTTCGCGACGAAGGGCTTCGACGGCACCTCGGTGCGCGCGGTCGCCCGTGGGGCCGGCGTCGATCCGGCCCTGGTGCACCACTACTTCGAGGGCAAGCCGGCGCTCTTCGCCGAGGTCATCGGTGTCCCCGCGGGGATCGAGGACGAGATCGCGGCAGCCGTCACCGGTCCCCGCGAGGCCGCCGGCGAGCGCATCGTGCGCACCTTCCTCATGGTCTGGGACAGCCCTGAGGGGCGGGCACGCTTCCAGGCGGTGGTCGGTGCGGTGGCGACCCACGAGGAGGCTGCGCACCTGCTGCGTGACTTCGTGGTCCGCAGCATCTTCGCGCGGATCGTCGGGGTGTCCGGCGAAGGGGAGGGGGCCGGGGATCTCGCGGTCGCCGCGGCCGGCGCCCAGCTTGTCGGCACGGGGATGCTGCGATACGTCGTCCGCGTGCCCGCGATGGTCGAGGCCGAGCCGGAGGAGATCGTCGCCCTCCTGGCGCCCACCGTCCAGCGACTCCTCGTCGGCTGACCGCACGCCGCGCACCACCACCCACCCCCCACCACCCACCCCCCGACCCTGCATCTGCCTAGGCAGGTGCGACGCCTGCGCGCACCCATCCGCATCTGCCTAGGCACGTGCGGGCCTGCGCCCGCCCATCCGCATCTGCCTAGGCAGATGCGGTGGGGGGATTGTGCACGGGGGCGCAGGGGAGGAGAATTCATCACATGATGAATTATGCGATCGAGATCAGCGGACTGCGGGTCGTGCGCGGTGGCCGCCTCGTCATCCCCGACCTGGCCCTGCGGGTGCCGACCGGCCAGATCGTCGGACTGCTCGGCCCGAGCGGCGGCGGGAAGTCGACCGTGATGCGCGCTGTCGTCGGTGTCCAGCGGATCGTCACCGGTGACATCGAGGTCCTCGGGCTCCCTGCCGGCCATGCCGGGTTGCGCTCGCGAGTGGGCTACGTGACCCAGTCACCGAGCGTCTACGGCGACCTCACGGTGAGTGAGAACGTCGGCCACTTCGCCCGGATCCTCGGTGTGGGCGACCCTTCGGCGGCCGCGGCCGCAGCGATCGAGCGCGTCGACCTCGCCTCCCACGCGCGATCCCGCACCGATGCCCTCTCCGGTGGGCAGCGCAGCCGGGCCAGCCTGGCCGCGGCGCTCGTCGGGGACCCGGAGGTCCTCGTCCTCGACGAACCCACCGTCGGCCTCGATCCGGTGCTGCGTCGGGACCTGTGGGCCCTCTTCCGCCGGCTGGCCGATGACGGGGTGACGATCCTCGTCTCCAGCCACGTCATGGACGAGGCGAGTCGCTGCGACCGCTTGGTCCTCCTGCGCGAAGGGGAGGTCCTCGCCGATGACACGCCCGCCCACCTTCTCGAGAACACCGGGGCGGCCGATACCGAGGGCGCCTTCCTCGCCCTCGTCGAGGAGGTGACGGCATGAACCCCCGACTGACGCTCGTCACCGCCGCTCGAGTGCTCCGGCAGGTCACCCGGGACCGCCGGACCCTGGCCCTGCTGCTCCTCATGCCGGTGCTCTTCATGAGCCTGCTCGCGTGGATCTACGTCGAAGGGACGCTCTTCGAGCGCACCGGACCCGTCCTCGTGACGATCTTCCCCTTCGTCATCATGTTCGTCGTCACGAGCGTCGCGACGCTGCGTGAGCGCACGAGCGGCACCCTCGAGCGGCTCCTGACCACGCCCATGGGCAAGGGCGACCTCGTTCTCGGCTACGCCCTGGGCTTCGGGCTGCTCGCCGTGGTGCAAGGGGTCGTCGTGACCGCCGTGTCCGTCTGGCTCCTCGGTCTGGACACCGCGGCGTCGCCGGTATGGCTCGTCGTCGTGGTCGTGGCCAGTGGCGTGCTCGGCACGACGCTGGGGCTCTTCGCCTCGGCTTTCGCCACGACGGAGTTCCAGGCCGTGCAGCTCATGCCGGCGACCGTCCTGCCGCAGTTCCTCCTGTGCGGCCTGCTCGTACCCCGGGAGCAACTGCCCCGTGCCCTCGAGCTGGTCTCGGACGTCCTGCCCCTGTCGTACGTCGTCGACGCCGCGAGCGCCGTCGCCCGCAGCGCCGAGCCGATCGAGGACCTCGGGCTGCCGTTCCTCGTCATCGCCGCCTGGATCGTCCTCGCGCTCACCCTCGGCAGCCTGACCCTGCGCCGCCGCACTGCCTGAGCTGTCCGTCCGGGACCGTAGGCTGCCCGGGTGAGACGCTTCCTCTTCATCGCCAACGCCTCTGCGGGCTCCAGCGATCGTGCCCGCCTGGACGAGGCGCTCGCGATCCTGCGCGCAGAGGGCGACGTGCGAGTGGTCACCACGGACACCCTCGACGAGCTCACCGACGCGGTCGCCGCTCGCGACGGTCGCGAGGTGGTGGTGGCCGGCGGGGACGGCTCGCTCAACGCCTTCGTCACCGCGCTGTGCCGCACCGGCGGGCTCGGGCAGGACCCGCCCACGGTCGGCCTGCTGCCGATGGGGACGGGCAACGACTTCGCCAGGACGCTCGGCCTGCCGACGGACTCGACCGAGGCCGCGCGCGTCATCGTCAGCGGCCGGGCGCAACCCGTCGACGTCCTCATCGACGATGACCAACGGATCGTCACCAATGCCGTCCACATGGGTGTCGGCGAGGAGGCCGGCCGCATCGCCGCACCGTGGAAGGAACGCCTCGGCGCGCTGCACCTCGGCGCCCTCGGCTACGTCATCGGCGGCGTCGCGGCCGGGTTCGGCCAGCGCGGCCGGCACCTCAGGGTCGTCGCCGACGACCGGGTCGTCGTCAGCGGTGACCACCGCGTCCTCCAGGTGGCCGTGACGATCGGCCGGACCGTCGGAGGAGGCACCCCGATCGCTCCCGGCGCGAAGCCCGGCGACGGTCGGGCCGAGGTCGTCGTCTCCCGGGCCATCTCGCCGTCGAGGCGACTGCGGTACGCCTTTCGCGTCAACCGCGGTCGGCACACCGAGCTCGACGACGTCATCTCCCTGCGGGCGCGCACGGTCACCGTCACCGGGATGCACGAGAAGGTCGGGGCGAACGCCGACGGCGAGGCACTGGACCCCGTCCGTGAGCGGAGCTGGCGCGTCGTGCCCGATGCCTACCGGTTGCACTCGAGGAGGGAGACCTCATGACCCGCCCGATCGCGGACCTCGTGCGTGCGCGCACCCTCGACAGCTTGAACTCCCCGCGGTACCGGGACCGGGTCGCCCGCACGGCGGTCGTGGCCGCGGCCCGGAGGCGGTTCGTCGCGGGCGGACAGGTCGACGACGCCGTCGCGGAGGCGCAGCGATTGCGCCGGACCCACCGAATGGCCGCGCTGCACCCGCTCCTGGAGCCGGTGACCGACACCGGGGGGATCGACCGCACGGTCACCGAGGCGGTGACCGCCATCGAGCGGGTCGCGCCCGTCACCGCGGGTGGCGACTACCACCCGGAGATCTATCTGGCTCCCGAGCACCTCGGGCTGGGCGTCGACCCCGCCCGGGCCGCGGCGGCGCTCGCCCGGGTCTGCGCCGTCGGTGACGCGCACCGGGTGGACATCACGCTGCGCTCCGGTGCCGTCGAGGACGTCGACTCCCTCCTCGACCTCGTCGAGCGCACCCGCGAGGATCACCCGCGCCTGACCACCTCGCTCGTCGCGCGCCGTCACCGCAGCGAGGTCGACGCCGCACGGCTCGCGGGGTCCGGTGCGAGGGTGCGGCTGGTGCGGGGAGGGACCGGCTCCTCCGGCACCGACAGCTGGCAGGACCCGCACGAGGCCGATCTCGCCTACGCCCGCTGCCTGGCCATCCTCCTCGGCTCCGGCTCGCACACGGTCGTCGCCACCCACGAGCCGCTCCTGCTCGATCTCGCCGATGGTCTGGCCGACCAGTCGGGACGGGGCCCGGAGGGCCTGGAGTACCAGTTCTTCCTCGGCGCCCAGCCCGACCTGCAGATGCGCACGGCGGACGCCGGCCACCGGGTCCGCGTCCTCGTGCCCTACGGGTCCCGGTGGCTCGACTACCTCGAGGACCTCGCCCGTCGGCCCTCCGGCCTGCGCAGCCTGGCCGCGGTGCTCGCCGGCCAGGGCTGACTACGCTGGCAGCCCACCACGACACGAGGAGCACAGATGACGACGGCGATCTATGGAGTCGGCTCGATGGGCAGCGCGATCCTCGAGGCGCTTGCGGGCGGTGGCGAAGGGGAGGTCCTCGCCGTCGGCGGACGGCCGGAGAGCGCCGCCCGGTTGCGCGAGCGCTATGCCCACCTCGCGGGGGTCGAGGTCGTCGACGCCGCCCCGGCGGCGGCGCGCGCCGAGGTGCACCTCATCACGGTCAAGCCCTACTCGGTGGCGGGCCTGCTCGAGGAGATCGCCCCCTCCCTTCGTCCCGACTCGATCGTCCTGTCGCTCGCCCTCGGGGTCTCCCTCGCGGATCTCGCCTCCGGGCTGCCCGAGGGGACCGCGGTCATCCGCGGCATGCCCAACACCCCGGCCAAGGTCGGTGTGGGCATGACCGTGCTCAGCCCGGCGGCGGAGGTCACCGACGAGCGGCTCGCGCGCGTGCGTGAGCTCCTCGAGCCGACCGGGCGGACCCTCGTGCTGCCGGAGTCCCAGCAGGATGCCGCCACGGCGCTGTCCGGTTCGGCGCCGGCCTACGTCTACCTCGTGGTCGAGGCGCTCGTTGACGCCGGTGTCGCCCGGGGCCTGGCCCGGGCCGACGCGCTGACCCTGGCCACGCAGGCCGTGCGCGGTGCCGGCGCGATGCTGGCCGAGACCGGTGAGGAGCCCACGGTGCTGCGGGCCCAGGTCACCTCCCCGGGAGGGGCCACCGCGGCAGCGCTGGCCCGGTTGGAGGCCCACGGGCTGCGCCATGCCTTCGCCGATGCCGTGACTGCCTGCGCCGATCGCTCCGCCGGACGATGACCGGGCCCTGGTCGGTCCGTCGGCTCGGCGAGGAGGACTGGCAGCTGCACCGGTCCGTGCGGTTGGCCATGCTCCTCGACACCCCGGGTGCCTATGGCAGCAGCTTCGGCCGTGAGGTGGGCTTCACCGAGACGACGTGGCGTGAGCGCACCGGGCAGCCGGTCTTCCTGGCCGAGCGCGAGGACGGGCTGCCGCTGGGCACGGCGACGCTCCTTCGGCCGGAGCCGGGGACCGATGCCGAGATCGTCGCCATGTGGGTGGCCGCTCACGCGCGTGGCACGGGGGTCGCGGATGCGCTGGTCATCGCCTGCCGCGACCGTGCCGTGGCCGAGGGGGCGGGGGTCGTGCGACTGCACGTCATGCTCGACAACCCGCGGGCGGTGGCCTGCTACAGCCGGTTGGGGTTCGTCCTCGACGGGACGTGCGGTGACGTCCCCGGGTGTTCCCGCATGGTCGCGACGACCCACGGGATCGCGCCGGGACGGTGAACAGTGGGTGACCCGGCCTGCCGATTCGGCTCCCGGGATGAGAGAGTGCTGCCATGAATGAGATTACTGTGCGCGCGCTGACCGAGGACGAGTGGGAGACCTACCGCAGCCTTCGGCTGGAAGCGCTGCAGGAGTCTCCGGATGCCTTCGTGGCCGACCACGACGCCGAGGCCGCCCAGCCCGAGGAGTTCTGGCGCAAGCGGATGGCGCGCAGCGCGCGCCTCGTGGCGGAGAGCGACGGGGAGCAGGTCGGGGTCGCGAGTGTCGGCGACGCCACCGAGAGCGATGCCGAGAACGGCGGCCAGCTCTTCGGACTGTGGGTGCGCCCCGACTGGCGCGGGCGGAGTGTCGCCGCCAGCCTGGTGCGCCAGAGCGCCCTCGTCGCCGAGAGCAAGGGCTTCGGCCAGCTCTTCTACTGGGTCGGTTCGGACAACGGCCGTGCCGTCGCCTTCGCCTCGAGCTTCGGCTTCCGACCCACTGACGAGCGTCGCCCGATGCGGGTCGCCAGCGGTGAGTCGACCGAGGACGAGATCGCTCTCGTCCTCGCCCTCGGCGAGGACCGCGCCTGACCCTGCCCCGTCCCACCGGGGACGACCCGACCCCGGGCCGATCCGTCGGTGGAGGTCAGGGTCGCGCAGCCATCCGCTCGATGAGCGCGGTCGGGCCGCTGACGATGATCAGGTCCCCGCTGCGCACCTTGGTCTCCGGGCGGGCATAGGTGAAGTCCTGTCCCGGCGACTTCACCCCGACGACGGTGACGCCGTACTTCTGACGGATGTCCGACTGGGCGAGCGTGAAGCCGACCGCCTCGGACGGCGGGGTCATCTTGACGATGGCGAAGCCGTCGTCGAACTCGATGTAGTCCATGAGCCGACTGCCGATGAGGTGGGCCAGTCGATGGCCCGACTCGATCTCGGGCGAGAGGACGTGGTGGACGCCGATCCGGTTGAGGATGCGCGCGTGTGCCGGCGAGACCGCCTTGGCCCACACCTTGGGCGACTCGTTGTCGATGAGGTTCACGGCGGCGAGCACCGAGGCCTCGATGGAGGAGCCGACGCCGAGCACGCTGGCGGAGAAGGTGTGCGGCTTGAGCTCTTCGATCATGGCCACCGACGTGGCATCTCCCTGGACGATGCGGCCGACCCGGCCGAGGTAGGTCTCGGCGAGCACGGGATCGAGCTCGAGCGCGGTGACCCGGTTGCCGAGTCGGTGCAGCTCCGTGGCCACGGCGCCACCGAAGCGGCCCAGGCCGATGACGAGGACGTCCTCGTTGTGCAGGCGATTGCGTCCCACGTGCATTCCCTTCGATCGTCGAGCCGTCGTGAGGACACGACCCTAGCCGGGGTAGCGTCTGCGGCATGAGCACACAGGCGTGCGCCATCTGGGGCGACGACTTCACGAAGTACGACTTCGGAGCCGGCCACCCCATGGCCCCGATCCGTCTGGACCTCACGGCGCGACTGTGCCAGGGCCTGGGTGTCTTCGACCAGGTCGAGGTCATCGACGTGGCCGCCGCCGAGGACGACGTCCTGACGAGCGTGCACGACCCGGACTACGTCGAGGCCGTCCGGGCCATCTCCGCAGACCCGGGGACCGCCGACGGGCAGTGGGGGATCGGTACCGACGACGTGCCCGCCTTCGCGGGGATCCACGAGTCGAGCGCGCGCATCGTCGCCGGGTCCGTCGAGATCGCTCGCCGCGTGTGGGCCGGCGAGGCCGATCACGGGGTGAACTTCACCGGTGGCATGCACCACGCCATGCGCGACCGGGCGGCCGGCTTCTGCATCTACAACGACATCGGCGCCGCGATCCAGTGGCTCCTCGACCACGGCGCGGAGCGCGTGGCCTATGTCGACGTCGACGTCCACCACGGCGACGGGGTCCAGGCACTCTTCTACGACGACCCCCGCGTGCTCACCGTCTCCGTGCACGAGTCGGGGCGAACCCTCTTCCCGGGCACCGGCTGGCCGGCAGAGACCGGCGGCCCGGGGGCCGAGGGCACCGCGGTCAACGTCGCGCTGCCTCCGGGAGTCGTCGATGGTCCGTGGCTGCGGGCGATCACCTCCGTCGCGGCCCCTGTGGTGCGGGCCTTCGAGCCGCAGGTCCTGCTCACCCAGCACGGGTGCGACACCCATCGTGAGGATCCCTTGGCGCACATGGCGATCTCGCTCGACGCGCAGCGCCAGGCGGCCGTGAACCTGCACCGCCTCGCCCACGAGGTCGCGGACGGCCGCTGGCTCGCGTTCGGCGGTGGGGGGTACGACGTCACGAGCGCGGTCCCACGGGCCTGGACGCACCTCACGGCCATCGCAGCCCACCACCCGGTGCCCGCCGCCACGGAGACCCCGCAGGAGTGGCGCGACCACGTCGAGCTCGTCGGGGGGCAGCCGGGGCCGGTCACGATGGGTGACCTGCCCGCCGAGGACCTGCCGATCTGGGTGCAGCCCTGGGCGATGGGGTACAACCCGCACCACGGCGTGGACCGAGCCATCATGGCGACCCGGGAGGCGGTTTTCCCGCTCCACAACCTCGACGTCTGGTTCGACTGATCCCGACAGGTCGCCCGCGTACGGCGTGTCGAGTGGACTTTGCGTGGATTGACCCCGCGACCGTCTTCCCAGCCGTCACATCAGCCTCTATGGTGGACACCTGTAGGGCTCGTTGACGTCCGTCGGTACCGGCCGGCGGAGCGAACCTGCAGATATCGAGGTGCACATGTCCAACGACCGTCTGGGTGAGGTGCATTTCCTCACCGTGGCTGAGGTCGCGTCGATCATGCGTGTCTCGAAGATGACCGTGTACCGGATGGTCCACAACGGCGATCTTCCGGCCGTCCGCGTCGGTCGCAGTTTCCGCGTCCCCGAGGACGCCGTGCACACCTACCTCGACACCTCCTACGTGGAGACCGCCTGAGTGCCCGGCCGCGCGCAGCAGACCACGGGTCTCCCGCTGGGGAGTCCCGTGGTCATCGCGGTGCGCAGCACGGGATAGACTCACACGCCTGACGCTCTCGGTGGTGTCTGCTCCGCAGGAGTGCATCGCACGAGCCGCCGCCGAAAACATCGACCACGAACGCGAAGGACAACGCATGGGTTCCGTCATCAAGAAGCGCCGCAAGCGGATGGCGAAGAAGAAGCACCGCAAACTGCTGCGCAAGACGCGTCACCAGCGTCGCAACAAGAAGTGACCCGCGCGAAGGGGGCCCGACCGGAGGAGATCCGGGCCGGGCCCCCTTCGCCGTCCCCGGCCGCTGGTGGGGGGTTAGGCTGCCCACAGCGTGGCCGGTGTGGCCGCTGCCCAGACAGGAGGTGTGCCGTGCCCAGGACCGTGCTCGTGGTCGGGGTCTCTCGCCACCTCGGGGGTGCCTTCGCGCGACGGCTGAGCCGCGACGAGGGTGTCGATCGGATCATCGGTGTCGACGTCGTGCCGCCCAGGCACGGCATCGGGCGCGCGGAGTTCATGCGCGCCGACATCCGCAGCCCCCTCGTCAGCCGGATCATCTCGGGCAACGACGTCGACACCGTCGTGCACTTCGGCGTCATCGCGACCCCCCGCGCCGGTGGTGGTCGGGCGACGCAGAAGGAGATCAACGTCATCGGCACGATGCAGCTGCTCGCTGCGTGCCAGCGCGCGGAGTCGGTGACCAAGCTCGTCGTGAAGTCGACCGCGGGGGTGTACGGCTCGAGCTCGCGTGACCCGGCGATGTTCACCGAGGACATGTCGGCGAAGCGGATGCCCCTCTCCGGCTGGGCCCGCGACTCCGTCGAGGTCGAGGGGTACGTGCGTGGGCTCTCCCGTCGGCGTCCGGACATCGACGTCACGACGCTGCGCTTCGCCAATGTCATCGGTCCGCGCATCCGCACCGCCTTCACCGACCACTTCTCCCTGCCGGTGATCCCGATCCCGCTCGGCTACGACGCCCGGTTGCAGTTCGTCCACGAGGACGACTGCGTCGCCGCGATGGCGCACGCCGTGCACGCGCCGGGTCTGGGCCCGGTGAACGTCGCCGGGGACGGGATCATCACCGCCTGCCAGGCGGCGAACATCGCCGGCCGCCCCTTCGTCCTCGTCCCGCGGATGGCCACGGGAGCGGTCACCGACCTGGCCAAGCGCTTCGGGCTCATGGACATGGGCTCGGACCAGCTGGACATGCTCGCCTTCGGCCGCGGTCTGGACACCACCCGGATGCGCGACCACCTCGGGTTCGACCCGGCCTACTCGACCCGCGCGGCCTACGAGGACTTTGCCCGCGCCACGAAGGGCCGGATCATGGACCGACTGCCCTTCGCCCAGCCCGGATGGTCCGCCGTCCAAGCGGCCGAGGACGCCATGCGCGCCGAGACGCCCACCAGCGAGAGCGAGAAGTGATGGCCGACAGCACCCGCCGGTCGACCGCCGCACCGAAGACGGCGAAGAAGACGGCGAAGAAGACGACCCCCGCGGCCACGACGTCTCCGCCCACGAAGAAGGCCACCACGAAGAAGGCGGCCCCCGCGAAGACGGCGAGCGCCACCAAGGGCGCCCCGGCGAAGCGGGCCCCCGCGAAGCGGACGAGCACCGTTGCTGCGGCTGCCGATCGAGCCGGTGGCGAACGCGCGAAGCGTCGCACCACGCCCCTGCTCACCGGGCCCTCGTCCGAGGCCTCCGCCGCCGGGAGCGGGACGAAGGGGGCGAGGAGCACGGCACGTCGCAAGCCCGCGCTGCGGGTCGTCTCCGGCCCGGACGGCTCACCCCCCGCCGCCACGCCGACCCGCTCCTCGGCTCGTCGCACCGGCGCGGCGCGTCGTCCCCCGGCCCGGCGGTCGACCTCGACCCGGGCCAGCACGCACGCGGCGGTCCCCGCAGAGAAGCCCGTCGAGCGCGACTCCTCGAAGACCACGCAGTCGGGTCAGGCGGTCGTGCCCGGCCTCGCCGAGCTGCTGTCCGTGCTGCTGTCGGCCGGCCAGCTGACCTCACGGACCCTCGGCCAGGCAGCCGGTGCTGCGGCAGGGGAGGAGTGGGAGCGGCGTTTCGCCGACACCATCGAGTTCCTCCAGCGGCGGGTTCGCGGTGACTACGCCGTGGACGACTTCGGATTCGACGAGGACTTCACCCGGCACACCGTCTTCCCCGTCCTGCGACTGCTCAAGGACCGGTGGTTCCGGGTCGAGGTCCGGGGGATCGAGAACATCCCCGACGACGGTGGCGCGCTGCTCGTGTCCAACCACTCGGGCACGGTCGCCATCGACTCGGTGATCACCCAGATGGCGATCCACGACGCGCACCCGCGCGGCCGCTTCCTGCGGATGCTCGGCGCCGACCTCGTCTTCCAGCTCCCGGTCGTCGGTGACTTCGCGCGCAAGACGGGGGCGACCCTCGCATCCAATGCCGACGCAGAGCGCCTGCTGCGTGCGGGCGAGCTCGTCGGGGTGTGGCCGGAGGGCTTCAAGGGCGTCGGCAAACCCTTCCGTGAGCGCTACAAGCTCCAGCGCTTCGGTCGGGGTGGCTTCGTCTCCGCCGCGATCCGCTCGGAGGTCCCGATCATCCCGTGCTCGGTCGTGGGCGCCGAGGAGATCTACCCGATGATCGGCAACATGAAGACCGTCGCGCGGCTGCTGGGTGCCCCCTACGCGCCGATCACCCCCTTCTTCCCGCTGCTCGGCCCGCTCGGGCTCGTCCCGCTGCCGAGCAAGTGGATCATCGAGTTCGGGGCGCCGGTCGACACCGCGTCCCTCGGAGCATCCGCCGCGGACGACCCGATGCTCGTCTTCGAGCTCACCGACCAGGTGCGCGAGACGATCCAGCAGACGCTGTACTCGGTGCTCGTCACCCGCCGCTCGGTCTTCTTCTAGGAGGAGGAGTGCTGCTCCCGTCGTCCCGGGTGGTCATGATCGGCAAGCCCGGATGCCACCTGTGCGAGGACGCCCGCGCGGTGATCGAGCGGGTCGTCGCCGAGACCGGTGACAGCTTCGAGGAGGTCGCCCTCGACGCGGACCCGGACTTCGCCCGGTACGCCGAGGAGATCCCGGTGACCTTCGTCGACGGGCGCCAGCACGACTACTGGCGGGTGGACGAAGGGCGCCTGCGCGCCGCCCTGCATCGCTGAGGGGGAGCGCTGCGAGGCCGTCCACGGCATGGGCCGCGACTTTGTGCATTCGTTCACAAGAGCGTAATCTCGACGTGTTCGGTCGTTCGGCGCCGCTCGCCCTTCGACCGGGAGAGGAGCCGAGCCCAATCGTGTCCGTCGACGATTCCGTCAAGCGAGAAATCCCTGACGCAACTGTCGCGCGACTCCCCGGATACCTCAGGGCCCTCGGCCAGCTCGCTGCCGTCGATGTCCTCTCCGTTTCCTCGGAGGAGCTCGCCCACAGTGCCGGGGTCAGTTCCGCGAAGTTGCGCAAGGACCTCAGCCACCTCGGCTCGTACGGGGTCCGCGGGGTCGGGTACGACGTGGCCCACCTCGCCTACCAGATCTCCCGCGCCCTGGGGCTGACCCATGACTGGCCGGTCGTCATCGTGGGCATGGGCAACCTGGGGCGGGCGCTCGCCTCGTACGGCGGTTTCGCCACCAAGGGGTTCCAGGTCGTGGCGCTGCTCGACCGGGATCCCGCGGTCGTCGGGCACACGGTCGACGACCTCGCCATCCAGCCGATGTCCGCGCTCGAGGCGGTCGTCACCCCGGGGGAGGCCTGCATCGGCGTCATCGCGACCCCCGCGGGATCCGCCCAGGAGGTCGCCGATCTTCTCATCGAGTCGGGGGTCAGCTCGATCCTCAACTTCGCGGCCACCGTCATCCAGGTTCCCGAAGGGGTGCACATGCGCAAGGTCGACCTGTCCACCGAGCTGCAGATCCTGGCCTTCCACGAGCAACAACGGGCCGGCATCCAGCCGGACGACCTCTTGGAGGGGGTGGGCCGATGAGTCTGCTGAGCTTCGGCTTCAACCACCGTCGGACCCCGATCGGCGTGCTCGAGCGCGCCGCGCTCGACGAGGCCAGCCGCGCCGCCATCGTCGCCACCGCGCAGGCCAGCCCGGACATCACCGAGCACCTCGTCATCGCGACGTGCAACCGCACCGAGGTCTACGCCGAGGTCAGCGCCTTCCACGGCGCGGTGGCCGACCTCACCGAGGCGCTCACCTCGAGCACGTCGATCACGCACGACGACCTCAAGGAGCACCTGGACCTGCACTACGGCGATGCCGCCGTCGGGCACGTCTTCAACGTCGCCGCAGGACTGGACTCGATGGCCGTCGGTGAGTCCCAGATCCTCGGTCAGCTGCGTGAGTCGCTGGCCCGCGCCCAGGCGGAGGGGCACATCGGCAGCCACCTCAACTCCCTCGTCCAGCAGGCCCTGCGCACCGGCAAGCAGGTGCACGCCGAGACCGGGCTCGACGAGGTCTCCCGCTCGCTCGTGGCCGCCGGCCTCGACCGGGCGGTCGAGCACGTCGGGCCCCTCGCCGACGCGCACGTCCTCGTCGTCGGGGCCGGGTCGATGAGCGCTCTCGCCGCGACGACCGCGGTGCGTCGCGGGGCCGGCCGGCTCCACGTCGTCAACCGCACCCACGAGCGGGGTGTCGCCCTCGCCGAGCGACTCGGCGGGCGGGCCCGCCCCCTCGACGAGCTGGCTGCGGCCCTCGCCGAGGCCGACGTGGTCATCTCCTGCACCGGGTCGACCGGACTGGCGGTGACCCTCGCCGACGTGGCCGACGCACAGGTCAGGCGCACCGGTCGTCGGCAGGCCTTCATCGACCTCGCACTGCCCCACGACATCGCCCACGAGGTCGACGACCTCACCGGTGTCACCCGGGTCGGCCTCGGTGAGCTCGGCCAGCTGCTCGGAGCCGACGGGGTCGTGCCGGAGGTCGAGCAGGCCCGGGCCCTCGTCGGTGACGCCGTCACCCGGCACCTCGGTGTCCGTGCCGCGAGCATCGCCGCGCCGACGGTGCGTGCGCTGCGCAGTGCGGCCCAGTCGGTGGTCGAGCGTGAGCTGGCCCGGCTGGACCAGCGGGCGCCGGAGATGTCGGCCGCCGACCGCGAGGAGGTCGGCCGCGCCGTCCACCGCATCGTCGACAAGTTGCTGCACCAGCCGACGATCCGCGCGAAGGAGCTCGCCGTCGACGGTCGCTTCCCCGAGTACGAGGACGCCCTGCGCCAGCTCTTCGACCTCCACTCCGAAGGGGGGCAGTTGTGACCTCCCTTCGCCTCGGGTCCCGCCGCTCCGCCCTGGCCATGACCCAGTCCGGGCACGTGGCCGACGCCCTGCGCGCGGCCGGCCACGACGTCGAGATCGTCGAGATCGTCACGGAGGGTGACACCAACCGCGCCTCCCTCGTGAGCCTGGGCGGCACCGGCGTCTTCGCCAGCGCCCTGCGGCAGGCCCTCCACGACGGCGAGATCGACCTGGCCGTCCACTCCCTCAAGGACCTGCCGACGACTCCGGAGCCGGGCCTCCTCGTCGTCGCGACACCCCCGCGCGCCGACCCGCGAGACGCGCTGTGCGCCCGCGACGGACTCACCCTCGGAGAGCTCGGCGAGGGCGCCGTCATCGGGACCGGGTCGCCGCGTCGTCGCGCGCAGCTCGCCTGCCTCGGTCTCGGCCTGCAGTTCCGCGACATCCGCGGAAACCTCGGCACCCGACTCGGGCTGGTCGGCCCCGGGGAGGACCAGCTCGACGCGATCGTGCTCGCCAGCGCCGGCCTGAACCGCGTCGGCCTGCAGGAGAAGGTCACCGAGCTCCTCGAGCCGATCCAGATGCTTTCCGCGCCCGGACAGGGGGCTCTGGCCGTCGAGTGCCGCGAGGACGACGAGGCGGTCCTGGCCGCCCTCCGGCCCCTCGACGACCCGGACACCCGCGCCGCCGTGACCGCCGAGCGCGGCGTCCTCGCCGAGCTGGAGGCCGGCTGCTCCGCCCCGGTCGGGGCACTCGCCGAGGTCGTCGACGACGACGACGGCGTGCTGCTCTCGCTGAGGGCCGTCGTCGCCGCGATCGACGGCTCGGGCGAGCTCCGCCGCTCCATCTCCGGCCCTCTCGGGGAGGCGGAGGCCCTCGGCCGCCGCCTCGCCCGGACCCTCATCGCCGACGGCGCGCCAGCGCTCGCCGACTTGTCAGACACCCACCCCCCGACCGCTTCGGAGCATGCCCAGTGACCCCCCAGCGCTCGACCGCATCCGCCACCGCTGCCCGCCGACCGGCCCGCGTCGCCTTTGTCGGCGCCGGACCGGGTGACGCGTCCTTGATGACCGTCGCCTCCGTCGACCTGCTGTCCCGTGCCGACGCCGTCATCACCGACCAGCTGACCACCGACGCGGTCGTGACCGCCATGACCGGGGAGGGCGTCGACGTCGTCGACGCCAGCCACGGTGAGCACGGTCAGCAACTCACCCACGCCTCGCGCGCCAAGCTCGTCGTCAAGACGGCCAAGGCGCACAAGGGCGGCCTCGTGGTCCGTCTCATGGACGGTGACCCCGCGACCTTCAACGGCCTCGCCGAGGAGGCCGCGGCGCTGTCCAAGGCCGGCATCGACTTCGACGTCGTCCCGGGCGTCTCGGCCGTCAGCGCGGTGCCCTCCTACGCGGGGGTTCCGCTGACCAACCGGGCGACCGGTGCGCTGCACGTCGTGAGCGTCTCCGGCTCCACCCGGGCCGACCTCTCCGCCTCGGTCGGTGACGACGTCACGCTCGTCCTGCTCGGCCTGCCCGAGCACCTCGTCCCCGCCTTCGCCGACCTGCTCGCCGCGGGCCGTGACGGCGCCACCCCGGTGGCCCTGACCCAGGGCGGTACGACGACCAGCCAGGTCACCCGCGAGACGACCCTCGCCGAGGCGGCGGACGTCGTCCACGGGCTCGAGGTGCCGACCCTGGCGATCGTCGGTCCGACCGTCGCCCTGCGCGGGTCGCTCTCCTGGTTCGAGACCAAGCCGCTCTACGGCTGGAACGTCCTCATCCCGCGGACGAAGGACCAGGCCGGTCCCATGACCAAGCAGCTGCTCGGTCACGGGGCGACGAGCGAGGTCGTCCCGACGATCAGCGTGGAGCCGCCCCGCACCCCGCAGGCCGTGGAGCGGGCCGTCCGCGGTCTGGTCACCGGTCGGTACCAGTGGATCGGCTTCACCTCGGTCAACGCGGTCAAGGCGATCCGCGAGAAGTTCGAGGAGTTCGGCCTCGACGCCCGTGCCTTCTCCGGTCTGAAGATCGCGGCCGTCGGCGGGGTCACCGCCGACGCCCTGCGCGACTGGGGCCTCGAGCCCGACCTCGTGCCGAGCGGGGAGATGTCCGCCCGGGGCCTCCTCGAGGAGTGGCCGCCGTACGACGAGATCCTCGACCCGATCGACCGGGTCTTCCTGCCCCGCGCCGACATCGCGACCGACACGCTCGTCGCCGGCCTGCAGACGATGGGGTGGCAGGTCGACGACGTCACCGCCTACCGGACGGTGCGCGCGACGCCGCCGCCGGCGCCGGTGCGTGACGCCATCAAGCAGGGCGCCTTCGACGCCGTCGTCTTCACCTCCTCCTCGACCGTGCGCAACCTCGTCGGGATCGCCGGCAAGCCCCACCCGTCGACGGTCATCGCCTGCATCGGTCCCGCCACGGTCAAGACCGCTGAGGAGGCCGGCCTGCGGGTCGACGTCATGGCCGAGGAGGCGACCGGCGCGAGCCTCGTCGAGGCGCTGGCCGACCACGGTCGCGAGGTGGCCGCGGCGGCGGTCGAAGCGGGTGAGGAACCGATGCGTCCGAGTGCGCGGCGCAAGAAGGCCGCCACGCGACGCAAGGCGAAGGGGTGAGTCCCACGAGCCCCCGTCCTCCCGGACCGGTGGTGCGGCCGCGCCGACTGCGGGGCAGCGCCCCCCTTCGTCGGCTCGTCGCCCAGACCCGGCTGCACCCCGCTGACCTCGTCCTGCCCGTCTTCGTCCGTGAGGGTGTGGACGCGCCGGTGGAGATCTCCTCGATGCCGGGCGTCGTGCAGCACACGCTCGACTCCCTCGTCGACGAGGCCCGGGCCTGCGTCGCAGCGGGGATCGGCGGGATCATGCTCTTCGGAGTGCCGCAGGAGAAGGATGCGCGCGGCTCCGGGGCGGATGACCCGCACGGGATCCTCAACCTCGGCATCCGGGCCGTCGTGGACGCGGTCGGTGACCAGCTGGTCGTCATGACCGACCTCTGCCTCGACGAGTTCACCGACCACGGTCACTGCGGAGTGCTCGCCACCGACGCCGCCGGGCGCAGCGTCGTCGACAACGACGCCACCCTGGAGCGCTACGCCGACGTGGCTCTCGCGCAGGCCGGTGCCGGGGGGCACGTGCTGGGCCTCTCCGGGATGATGGACGGCCAGGTCGCCCACGTGAGGGCGACCCTCGACGCGGCCGGATACACCGACGTCCTCGTCCTGGCCTACGCCGCGAAGTACACGTCCGCGCTCTACGGTCCCTTCCGTGAGGCGGTGCAGTCCTCGCTCAGCGGCAATCGGGCGACCTACCAGCAGGACCCGGCCAATGCCGTCGAGGCCGTGCGCGAGGTCGAGCTCGACCTCGCCGAGGGCGCCGACATCGTCATGGTCAAGCCGGCCCAGCCGCACCTGGACATCATCGCGGCGACCGCGGAGGTCTCGTCCGTGCCCGTCGCCGCGTACCAGATCTCGGGTGAGTTCGCCCAGATCGTCGCCGCCGCCGAGCGGGGGTGGATCGACCGGGACGCTGCCGTCATGGAGTCGCTGCTGCACATCAAGCGGGCCGGTGCGCAGATGATCCTCACGTACTTCGCACTCGAGGTGGCGACGCGGCTGTGAACGGAACACGCTGGCTGGACGAGGGCGAGCAGGCGCACTGGCGGGCCTATCTGCGCGGCACGCGGCTGCTGGAGCGTGCGCTCGTGGACGATCTGGCGCCGCACAAGGTCCAGATGACCGAGTACGAGCTGCTGTCGATGCTCTCCGAGTCCCCGGGGCAGCACACACGCATGTCCCACCTGGCCGACGACATCGTCCAGTCGCGCTCTCGCGTCACCCACACGGCCGCTCGGCTGGAGAAGCGCGGCTGGGTGGAGCGCTGCCGCTCCAGCGAGGACGGGCGCGGCGTCGAGATCGCGCTCACGGATGCCGGGCGGGCCGCCCTGGAGGAGATGGCGGGAGTCCACGTGGAGTCGGTGCGACAGAACCTCGTCGACCTCCTGACCCCGGAGCAGTTCGAGGCGCTGGGGCAGGCGATGGCCACGATCCGTGACCACCTCGCGCCCGAGCACCACGAGATCGGCCTCGACGACTAGCCTCGGTGGTCGTGGCCGGGCCACGCGCAGCGTGAGGAGACCGCGATGACCACGCCGACCTCGTGGGACCGACGACGCCCGCTCTTCGCGCGCTACTACGCGGCGATGACCGCTCGCACCGACGACGAGGGTCTCGGCGAGCTGCGCACCGAGCTGCTCGGCGACATCCGAGGCTCGGTCCTCGAGGTCGGCTGCGGGAACGGCATGAACTTCACCCGCTACCCCGGCACCGTGACCGGGGTCCGGGCCATCGAACCCGAACCCCACCTGCGCGCGCTGGCCGTCGCGGCCGCCGACCACGCGCCCGTGACGATCGAGGTCACCGCGGGCACGGGCGAGGCCGTGCCCCTGCCGGAGGCCAGCGTGGACACCGGCGTGCTCTGCCTGGTGTTGTGCTCGGTGCCCGACCCCCGGGCCACCGTGGCCGAACTGGCTCGCGTCATCCGCCCCGGCGGCACCCTGGTCTTCCTCGAGCACTGTGCCGCGACAGCCCGGGGCTGCGACTCGTCCAGCGCGCCCTCGACGCGACGATCCGGCCTCTCGTCGCCGGCGGGTGCCACACCAGCCGCGACCCGCTCTCCACGATCCGCGACGGTGGCTTCGCGGTCGACCGCGTGCGTCACCTGCGCTTCCCGGAGCAGCCGACCGCACCGGCGAGTCCACACGTCCTCGGTCGGGCATCCCGACCCTGAGCGAGGGAGCGCCCGCTGCCCGTCGGGGCCCGGTGCCCCGGCCGGGCCGGTGGGGGAGACTGGGGACATGACGTTCTCGACGACCCGATCGCAGGCCCTCTTCGACCGTGCCCGCAGGGTGACCCCCGCGGGGGTGAACTCACCCGTGCGCGCCTTCGGTGGCGTCGGCGGCACCCCTCGGTTCATCGACCGCGCCGACGGGGCATGGCTGACCGATGTCGACGGCAACCACTACGTCGACCTCATCTGCTCCTGGGGACCGATGATCCTCGGGCACGCGCACCCGGACGTCCTCGGGGCCGTGACGTCGGCGGCGGCCAAGGGCTTCTCCTTCGGCACCCCGAGCGAGAACGAGGTGGCGCTCGCGAGCGAGATCGTCGACCGGGTCGAGCCGGTGGAGCAGGTCCGTCTCGTCTCCTCCGGGACCGAGGCGACGATGTCCGCCCTTCGCCTGGCGCGCGGGGCCACCGGCCGCTCGGTCATCGTGAAGTTCGCCGGCTGCTACCACGGTCACGTCGACGCCCTTCTCGCACAGGCGGGCTCGGGTGTGGCGACCTTCGCCCTGCCGGACTCGGCCGGGGTCCCCGCCTCGGCCGCGGGGGAGACCGTCGTCCTCCCGTACAACGACCTCGACGCCCTCGAGGACCTCTTCGCCTCGCGTGGCGAGGAGATCGCCGCGGTGATCACCGAGGCCGCGCCCGGCAACATGGGCGTGGTGCCGCCCGCTCCCGGGTTCACCGAGGGGTTGCGTCGGGTCACGGCCGCGCACGGGGCGCTGCTCATCAGCGACGAGGTCATGACGGGCTTCCGGGCAAGTCGTTCCGGCTGGTACGGGCACGAGACCGGCTCCGAGGGAGCACACCCGGGTGGGTACGCCGGAGGAGCCCCCGATCTGTTCACCTTCGGCAAGGTCATGGGCGGTGGCTTCCCGGCGGCGGCCTTCGGCGGCCGGGCCGACCTCATGGCGCACCTCGCACCGGAGGGGCCCGTCTACCAGGCCGGCACCCTCTCCGGGAACCCCGTGGCCACGGCAGCAGGCCTGGCGACCCTGCGCGGGTGCACCCCGGAGCTCTACCCGCGACTCGAGGCGACGGCGACCCGGATCGCCGGCGCGGCCTCGGCGGCCCTCTCCGAGGAGGGGGTGCCCCACCGGGTGCAGTGGGCGGGTTCGATGTTCTCGATCTTCTTCCGCGACGGTGAGGTGCGTGGCTTCGCGGACGCGCAGGCCCAGGACACCGGGGCCTACGGTCGCTTCTTCCACGCGATGCTCGACGCGGGGGTGCACCTGCCACCGAGCGCCTTCGAGGTGTGGTTCGTCTCCGGTGCCCTCGAGGGCGCGGCCCTCGACACGGTCCTGGCCGCTCTGCCCGCCGCCGCGAAGGCCGCCGCCTCGGGTCGCACGACCTAGGGACGAGTGAGGTAGAGCGCGTACTCCAGCGAGCGGCCCTGGCGCACGACCGGCAGGAGGATCTCCTCGGTGGGGGCGAGCTCGGCGAGCGTGGCCAGCAGGTCCGGCTCGGGCTGGGCCGACCAGATCGCGAGGATGCCGCCCGGTGCCACCGTGGCCAGGGCCGAGGAGAGGGCGGGGGTCGAGTACAGCCGCCCGTTGTCCTCGTGCACGAGGAAGCTCGGTCCGTTGTCGACATCGAGCAGGACGAGGTCCCACGGGCCCTGCGCCTCGTCGACCTCGCCACGGAGGACGATGGCGACGTCGCGCGCGTGCAGGGCGGCCCTCGGGTGCCTGGCGAGCACGCCCAGCGTCGGGGTGAGGCCGAGCCGCGCCCACTGCACGAGGTCCTCCTCGATCTCGGCGACGTGGACCTCGCGCACCCGGGGGTCCTTGAGCACCTGCCATGAGGTGAAACCCAGGCCGAGGCCGCCCACGAGCACCCGGCGCGGTGCCTCCACCCGCTCGAGGGATCGCACCGCGAGGGCGGTCTCGGTCGAGGTGTCGACGGTGTCCATCGCGAAGATCCCGGCCACGATCAGCTCGTGCACCACGAGCCCGTCGGCGTCTCGTCGCTCGCGCAACGCGACCTCGCCACGCGGGCTGGTCGCGACGGCGATCGTCTCGGGTGCCTGGTCCATGCC
The DNA here is from genome assembly GCF_051200835.1 of Janibacter sp. GS2. Taxonomy (GTDB): domain Bacteria; phylum Actinomycetota; class Actinomycetes; order Actinomycetales; family Dermatophilaceae; genus Janibacter. The sequence goes on along the minus strand of NZ_CP195161.1, from coordinate 3,275,981 downwards.
GATCTCCCTGTGCTGACACCGATTTCGGTGACGGATGTGTTGTCTATTACGTCACGGTAACCGGGCGTAAGTCACACGACGAAGGGAGGGGGCGGTACGGTGCGCGGCCCCGCTGAGGAGTACCTTGACTCCGTGGCTACTACGACCCTCCCCGCGAAGAAGAAGGGGGTGGCGTCGTCCTCCATCGGGTTGAAATTCCTCATGGCGGGGACCGGCGTCATCTTCATCCTGTACGTCCTGTTGCACATGTACGGCAACCTCAAGGCGCTGGCCGGGCAGGAGGCCTTCGACGAGTACGCCCATCACCTGCGGACCTTCGGTGAGCCGATGCTCCCCTACGGTGGCCTGCTGTGGACCGTGCGGATCGTGCTGATCCTGGCGATCATCGGACACGTCTACGCCGGGATGAAGTTGTGGTCGCGCGCGGGCTCGGCCCGCCAGCAGAAGTACGCCGTGAAGAAGAACACCGGCTCCTCCCTCGCCTCGCGCACCATGCGCTGGGGTGGCCTGGCGCTCCTGGCCTTCGTCATCTTCCACCTCGTCCAGTTCACGGTCGTCAAGCCGAACTTCAACAGCGAGGCGAGCGCGGAGGCGGTCAAGGAGTCGCCCTACGTCATGATCTCTGCCGCGTTCGACCTGTGGTGGGTGCTGCTCATCTACGTCATCGCGATGGTCGCCCTGGGCATGCACCTCTACCACGGTGTCTGGAGCGCCTCCCAGACCATGGGACTGACGAGCACCACCGTCTCGAGGCAGCGCGCAAAGGCGCTCGGCGCGATCGTCGGCGTGGTCATCGTCGTCGGTTTCCTCATCCCGCCCTTCGCGATCTTCTTCAACCTCCTCGACTGACTCTGGAGCAATGACAGACATGACTGACACGCTCAACAGCGACGCGCTCCGGGAGTACTTCTCCGAGGGAGAGCCGATCGCCGACACCCGGGCGCCCGAGATGCCCATCGACAAGATGTGGACCCAGCACCAGTTCGACAGCGCCCTGGTCAACCCGAACAACCGCCGCAAGCTCGACGTGATCATCGTCGGCACCGGCCTCGCCGGCGCCTCCGCCGCCGCGACCATGGGAGAGGCCGGCTACAACGTCAAGAGCTTCTTCTACCAGGACAGCGCCCGCCGCGCGCACTCCATCGCCGCACAGGGTGGCATCAACGCCGCGAAGAACTACAACGACGACGGTGACTCGACGTACCGACTCTTCTACGACACCGTCAAGGGTGGCGACTACCGCAGCCGCGAGACGAACGTCTACCGCCTGGCCCAGGTCAGCTCGAACATCATCGACCAGTGCGTCGCGCAGGGCGTGCCCTTCGCCCGCGACTACGGCGGACTGCTGGACAACCGTTCCTTCGGTGGTGTGCAGGTCGCCCGCACCTTCTACGCCGCGGGCCAGACCGGTCAGCAGCTGCTCATCGGCGCCTACCAGGCGATGGAGCGTCAGGTCGCGGCCGGGAGCGTGACCGAGTACAGCCGCCACGAGATGCTCGAGGTCATCATCGTCGAGGGCGTCGCCCGCGGGATCATCGCCCGCGACATGGTCACCGGCGAGATCGAGACCCACCTCGCCGACGTCGTCGTCCTCGCGAGCGGTGGCTACGGCAACGTCTTCTTCCTCTCGACCAATGCCATGGGCTGCAATGTCACCGCGGCCTGGCGCGCGCACCGCAAGGGCGCCTACTTCGCCAACCCCTGCTACACGCAGATCCACCCCACGTGCATCCCGGTCAGCGGCGACCACCAGTCGAAGCTGACCCTGATGTCGGAGTCGCTGCGCAACGACGGACGCATCTGGGTGCCCAAGCGTGCCGAGGACTGCGAGAAGGACCCGCGGGAGATCGCCGAGGAGGACCGCGACTACTACCTGGAGCGGATCTATCCCGCCTTCGGCAACCTCGTGCCCCGTGACATCGCCTCTCGTCAGGCGAAGAACATGTGCGACGAGGGCCGCGGCGTCGGCCCGAAGGTCGGCGACTTCCGTCGGGGCGTCTACCTCGACTTCGCCTCGGCGATCGAGCGCCTCGGTCGCCCGGCGATCGAGGCGAAGTACGGCAACCTCTTCGACATGTACGCCCGGATCACCGGCGAGGACCCCTACCAGGTGCCGATGCGCATCTACCCCGCCGTGCACTACACGATGGGTGGGCTCTGGGTCGACTACGACCTGAGGACCTCGGTCGAGGGCCTCTACTCCGTGGGTGAGGCGAACTTCTCCGACCACGGCGCCAACCGCCTCGGCGCCTCCTCGCTGATGCAGTGCCTGGCGGACGGCTACTTCGTCCTGCCGAACACGATCCGCGACTACCTCTCCAAGGGGCCCTTCGAGAAGATCTCGGAGGACCACCCCGCGGTCGTGGAGGCGAAGAGCTCGGTCACCGAGCGGATCGACACCCTGATGTCGATCAACGGTGAGCGCAGCGTCGACTCCTTCCACCGCGAGCTCGGCCACATCATGTGGGAGTACTGCGGGATGGAGCGCACGGAGGAGGGGCTGCGCAAGGCCATCGACCTCATCCGCTCGCTCAAGGAGGAGTTCTGGCGCAATGTGCGTGTCCTCGGCTCCGCCGACACCCTCAACCAGAGCCTCGAGAAGGCCGGCCGGGTGGCCGACTTCCTCGAGCTCGGCGAGCTGATGTGCATCGACGCACTGCACCGTCGTGAGTCCTGTGGCGGTCACTTCCGGGCCGAGTCGGTCACCGACGACGGGGAGGCGCTGCGTCACGACGACGAGTTCGCCTACGTCGCGGCCTGGGAGTTCGGCGCAGAGGACGGCGCACCCGTCCTGCACAAGGAAGACCTGAACTACAAGTTCATCGAGCTGAAGCAGCGGAGCTACAAGTGAGCATGGAACTGACCCTCAAGATCTGGCGCCAGGCCGGACCCACCGCACAGGGCGAACTCGTCACCTACCCGGTCACGGACATCTCTCCGGACATGTCCTTCCTCGAGATGCTCGATGTGCTCAACGAACAGCTCATCGACGCGGGCACCGAGCCGATCGCCTTCGACAGCGACTGCCGCGAAGGCATCTGCGGCATGTGCGGCCTGATGATCTCCGGTGAGGCCCACGGCCCCGAGCGGACGACCACCTGCCAGCTGCACATGCGCTCCTTCCGCAGCGGCGAGACGATCACGATCGAGCCGTGGCGCGCGAACGCCTTCCCGGTCATCCGTGACCTCGTCGTCGACCGCAGTGCCTTCGACCGGATCATCCAGTCTGGTGGCTACGTGTCCGTCAACACCGGCGCGGCCCCCGAGGCCCACTCGGTCCCGGTGCCGAAGGAGCAGGCCGACCGTGCCTTCGAGTCGGCCAAGTGCATCGGGTGCGGCGCCTGCGTCGCGGCCTGCCCGAATGCCTCGGGCATGCTCTTCCTCGGCGCGAAGGTCACCCACCTGGGTGAGGTACCGCAGGGGCAGCCGGAGCGCAACGGGCGTGTCGTCAAGATGCTCGAGGCGCACGACCTCGAGGGCTTCGGCGGCTGCACCAACATCGGCGAGTGTGCCGCGGCCTGCCCCAAGGAGATCCCGCTCGACGTGATCAGCACGCTCAACGCCGACCTGCGCAAGGCCGCGCGCGGCCGCTGAGCGTCGGCTCACCCGCGGGGACGACATGAGTTCGCACAGCGTCCGCACCGTTCGGCGCCGGACCGCCCTGGTGGCGGCCGGCGCCGTCGTGCTGTCGCTGTCCGCCTGCGGTCCCGTCGGTGGGAAGGACCCGGGGAGCAGCAGCTCGTCGTACGAGCCGGTCATCACGACGAGCACGACCGAGCCGCCGACGAGCAGCAGCACCTCCGCGACCCGGGGCGGCCCCCGGCCACCGGCCCCCGATGCCGCCACGCTGGTCGCCCGGGCGAAGCAGCACATGTCGTCCATGAGCACGGTGAGCATCACGGGCACGCTCTACACCACGGTGGGCCGCGAGACCGTCCCCGTCGAGCTGCGCTCGGCGGGGTCGACCGGGGACCTCACGTCGCAGGAGAGGCACGCAGGCGCCTCGAAGACCACCCTGACGCTGCCCAACGGCGGGACCCTGGAGGTCCAGGCCCAGGGCTGGTACCACTACATCAGGGCCGACGCGAAGTGGTTCGCCGGTCTCGGCCGTGATGACACCACGCTGGCGAAGTACGCGGGGGAGTGGCTCAAGGTGACGCGGGACGACTCTCCCGTCGATGACCTGCGGCCCAACTCGCTGGTCAAGGGGAGCTTCTTCGGCAAGTCCCTGACCCCCTTCGACGGCGCCAAGGCCTCCGGGTCGACCGACAGGATCGACGGCGAGTGGGTCGCCCGGATCGACCTGCCCACGGGCCGGGGCCAGCGCGCCTCCCGGGTCATGTGGATCTCGCTCGACCCGGCCGAGCCGGAGATGCTCCGGCTGGCCTACGGCCAGTCCCCGGCGCAGACCGTCTACGACTTCTCCGGCTGGAACGACACGAACGACCAGTTCACGGTGCCGAAGGGCGCCAGGACGATGACGAAGGAACGCCTCGAGGGGATCGGTGTGGAGCGGGACGGGGTCAGCCGAGCCAGCTGACCCGGGTGACGAGCAGTGCGTAGCCGACGAAGGCGACGATGTCGATGACCCAGTGGGCGATGAACATCGGGGCGGTGCGCCGCACGCGGAGGTAGACGACGCCGAGGAGCAGGCCCATCGCGACATTGCCGACGAAGCCACCGAAGCCCTGGTACAGGTGGTAGCTGCCACGCACGAGAGCGCTGGTGACGACGATGGCCACGGGCGACCACCCGGCCTCACGCCATCGGGTGAAGAGGTAGCCGAGCATGACGACCTCCTCGAGCAGGGCGTTCTGCCCGGCCGCCAGGATGAGCACGGGGATGGTCCACCACGCGGCCGAGAGGTCGGAGGCGGCGATGGTCGTGTTGAGGTCCAGTGCCCGGGCGGCGAGGTAGAGGCCCAGGCCGGGGATGCCGATGGCGGCGGCCAGCCCGAGACCGATCACGGTGTCGCGCAGCGGATCGCGGTGGTCGAAGCCGATGAAGCGGGCCGGCTGCGGGTGCTGACGGGCCAGCAGGTGGAGGGCCAGGGCCACCGGGACGAGCGCCAGGCCGATCCCGAGGAGCTGGTGGGTCAGGTCGAGCCACGGCTGGTCCGGCGTCACCGACTGGTTCATCGAGGTGACCTGACCGGACAGGCCCTCGGTCGCGGTGACCTTCCGCAGGAGGGAGAGGGCCGACCACAGGGCGGAGGCGCCCAAGGAGACGCCGAGCACGAGGAAGGACTCGGTCAGCGCCGTGCGCGGGGCGATGGTGGTGGCCGACATGCACCCACCCTAGGGAGATCAGCAGGAGCGGCGGGGGCGCTGCCCCCTTCGCTCAGCCGAAGGCGACGTGACGGTAGTACGCGACGAGGGGCTCCCGGCGGGCGACGCGGATGACCCGGTTCTCCGAGAAGAACTGGACGGCGGCGGTCCCGACCGCCACGACGAGGATCGCGAGCGCGATGCCGACGAGGGTGAGGGCCGCGGTGACGAAACCGGCGATGGAGGCGATGCTCATGGCCTTTCCTTTCTACATCTGTTGAAGACACTCCAGAAACTACACCCGTAGAAAAGAGCGGTCAAGTCCGGAGATCGCGGCGGGACGGCGTCCGCGGCGACGGCTTCACGGCCCGCGCGGAGGGGTAGCGTGAGCGCCATGAGCGCCAAGGACTCCTCCGGGCTGTCGCCGCGGATGCAGCTGATCCTCGAGTCGGCGACGCGCGTCGTCGCCGCCGGTGGCATGCGCGGCCTGACGCATCGTGCGGTCGACGCCGAGGCGGGTCTCCCGCAGGGGAGCACCTCCGGATACCTGCGCACCCGGCTGGCGCTCGTGACGGCGCTGACCGAGTTCATCGCCGCCGGCCTCATCGACAGCGTCGAGGAGCTCGCCGGCAGGCAGCGCGCGGGCGAGTCCGATGCGGCGGTCGTCGAGCGCGCACTCGATCTCTTCGCCGGCTGGCTGCGCGAGCCCGATGCCCTGCTGGCGAAGGCCGAGCTCGCCCAGGAGGCCACCCGCCGGGCGGAGATCGCCGAGGCGATGGCGCCGGCCCGGGAGCGGATCGAGGCGATCGTGGAGCAGATCCTCACCGTGGCCGAGATCGACGACGTCAGGACCTCGGCCCAGGCGATCATCGCGGCCATGGAGGGTGTCCTCACCAGCGCGCTCTCCCGCCCGCCCGCGGAGCGGGAGACCTTCGTGCGCGACGTCGGCCGTCGGATCATCGCGGCCTTCATCCCCACGCTCTGAGGGGCTCACCGGGGGGAACCTAGGATGAGGCCATGAAGGTTCTCTCCGCCGTCGCCTGGCCCTATGCCAACGGGCCCCGCCACCTCGGTCACGTCGCCGGATTCGGCGTGCCCTCTGATGTCTTCAGCCGGTACATGCGCATGGCGGGGCACGACGTCCTCATGGTCAGTGGGTCGGACGAGCACGGCACGCCGATCCTCGTGCTGGCGGACCAGGAGGGCGCGACGGCGCGCGACCTCGTCGACCGCAACCACGCGACGATCGCGCACGAGCTGGCCGACCTCGGCTGCTCCTACGACCTCTACACGCGCACGACGGCGCGCAACCACTCCCGGGTCGTGCAGAGCCTCTTCGAGCAGTGCCGCGCCAACGGGTACTTCATCGAGCAGGCGCAGCAGGTCGCGCTCGATGCGCGGACCGGTCGGACCCTGCCCGACCGCTACATCGAGGGCACCTGCCCGATCTGCGGCTACGAGGAGGCGCGCGGCGACCAGTGCGACAACTGCGGCAACCAGCTCGAGCCGAGCGACCTCAAGGAGCCGCGGAGCAAGATCGACGGCTCCACGCCGCACTTCGGGGAGACCGAGCACTTCTTCCTCGACCTCCCGTCGCTCGCCGATGCGCTGCGCGAGTACCTCGAGGGGCGCGAGGCCACCGGGACGTGGCGCCCCAATGTCATCCGCTTCAGCCTGAACATCCTCGACGACATCCGCCCGCGGGCGATGACCCGCGACATCGACTGGGGCATCCCGCTCCCCGGGGAGCTGGGTGAGAAGTACCCCACGAAGCGTCTCTACGTGTGGTTCGACGCGGTCATCGGCTACCTCTCAGCGTCCATCGAGTGGGCGCGCCGCGCCGGCGACCCCGAGCGGTGGCGCGAGTGGTGGAACGACCCCGAGGCGTTGTCCTACTACTTCATGGGCAAGGACAACATCACCTTCCACAGCCAGATCTGGCCCGCGGAGCTGCTCGCGTACGCCGGCAAGGGGACGAAGGGGGGTGCCCCCGGTGAGTTCGGTGAGCTGAACCTGCCGACCGAGGTCGTCTCGAGCGAGTTCCTCACGATGGAGAGCAGGGCCTTCTCCTCCAGCCGGGGCCACGTCATCGGTGTGCGTCACGTCCTCGAGGACTACGGCCCCGACCCCCTGCGGTACTTCATCTGTGCCGCGGGCCCGGAGAACCAGGACGCCGACTTCACCTGGCCGGACTTCGTCCAGCGCAACAACTCCGAGCTCGTGGCCGGGTGGGGCAACCTCGTCAACCGGACCGCGTCGATGGTCGCGAAGAACTTCGGTGAGATCCCGGCGCCCGGCACCCTCGAGGAGGTCGACCGGGCGGTGCTCGCGCGGGTCGGGGAGGCCTTCGACGAGGTCGGCTCCCTGCTGGTGCGGCACCGGCAGAAGGCAGCGCTCGCGGAGGTGATGCGGGTGGTGGGCGACGTCAACAAGTACGTCACGGACACCGAGCCCTTCCGGTTGAAGGGCGATGACCAGCGTGAGCGGCTGGCGACGGTGCTGCACACGCTCGTGCAGGCCGTCAGCGACTGCAACCTGCTGCTCGCCCCCTTCCTCCCGCACGCTGCCAACCGGGTCGATGCCGTCCTCGGCGGCAGCGGTGCCCTCGTGCCCATGCCGCAGGTCGACGAGGTCGATGACCTCGACGGCGGGCCGGGGTACCCGGTGATCACCGGGGACTACTCCGACTCTCCCGCGTGGGCGAGCACCCCTGTGGTCGTGGGCACCCCGATCGCCAAGCCCACGCCGGTCTTCGTCAAGCTCGACGCCGAGGAGGTCGTCGACACCGAGCGCGCGGCCATGGCCGGAGGCGAGTGATGGCCGGGCGCGGAGAGATCCCCGACCGGCCCGACCCCCTTCCCATCGCGGTCGTCGACAACCACACCCACCTCGACGTACGGCGCCACGACGTGGCCGATGCCATCGCGCCGGGGGTCGATGGCGAGCGCACCACCGCCGACGTCGCCGCGGCGCTGGCCGCCGCGGCCGCGGTCGGTGTCGACCGGGTGGTCCAGGTCGGGTGCGACCTCGAGAGCGCGCGGTTCACGGTCGAGCAGGTCGAGCGTCACCCGGCGATGCTCGGGGCCGTTGCGCTGCACCCCAACGAGGTCCCGGCGCTCGCCGCGGCGGGACGGTTGCAGGAGGCCTGGGACGAGATCGAGCAGCTGGTCGCCCATCCGCGCGTGCGGGCCGTGGGGGAGAGCGGGCTCGACCACTTCCGGACGGGCCCCGAGGGCCACGCCGTGCAGGAGGAGTCCTTCCGCTGGCACATCGACCTCGCCAAGCGCACGGGCAAGGCGCTGCAGATCCATGACCGGGACAGCCACGCGGACGTGCTGCGGATCCTCGCGGACGAGGGTGCGCCGGAGACGACCGTGCTGCACTGCTTCAGCGGTGACGTGGCCATGGCCCGCGAGTGCATCGAGCGCGGCTACCTGCTCTCCTTCGCCGGGACCGTGACCTTCAACAGCGCCGGCGACCTCAGGGAGGCGCTGGCCATCAGCCCCCTCGAGCAGGTGCTGGCGGAGACCGATGCTCCCTACCTCACGCCGACCCCGGAGCGGGGCAGTGCCAATGCTCCGTACCTGCTGCCGCACACCGTCCGCGTCATGGCCCGCACCCGTGGTGTGGACGTCCCGACGATGTGCCGGGCCGTCTCCGACAACGCCGCGCGAGTCTACGGACCGTGGTGACCTTCGTCGCGTCCGTTACCAAAACTTGACCTGAGCGTTGTCCGTCCGGCATCGTGGCTCGCCGTTGGCCGGGGCCGGTTTCCCCTGATGTGCTCGCTGACACCGAACCCTCCTCCCCTGGGGGTCTTCGGTCTGCGGGCTCACCGGCACCCGGGAGGATCAATCATCGGAGCACCGTGAGTTCACCCGCCATCCGCCGCATCACCCAGGCCGGCGTCGTCGGCACCTTGGCGCTCGGCGTCTCCGGCGTCGTCGTCATGGACAAGTCCGTCGCCCTGTCGGTCGACGGCGAGAAGTCCACCGTCCACGCCTTCGGCGGGACCGTCGGTGACGTCCTGGACAAGCAGGGCGTCGACGTCGGGCCCCACGACGAGGTCACCCCCTCGGTCGACGCCTCCGTCGAGGACGACCAGAAGATCGTCGTGCGGTCCGCCCGCAAGCTCAGCGTGACGATCGACGGCACGGACCGGACCTTCTGGACCACGGCCTCCACCGTCGGTGACGCGATGCAGGAGCTCGGCCTCCGCGACGGCGAGAACGCCGACCTCTCCGCCTCCCGCAGCGCGTCCATCGGCCGGGACGGCCTCGACCTCGAGGTCAACACCTCGAAGGACGTCACGCTCCTCGTCGCCGGAAAGCGCTCCACGCAGACCGTCACCGCCGCGACCGTCGAGGACGCCCTCCAGCAGGCCGAGGTCCGCTACGACTCCAACGACCAGGTCCAGCCCGGCGCCGGCGCCCGCGTCAAGGACGGCATGACGATCCGCGTCGACCGGGTCGAGCGCAAGGACGAGACCCGCACCGAGGCGATCCCCTTCACCACCGTGACCAAGCAGGACTCCTCCCTCTACACGGGGGAGACCGCGGTCAGGACCGAGGGCGAGGCCGGCACGAGGACGAAGGCCTACGCGGTGACGTACAAGAACGGCGAGGCCGTCTGGAGCAAGCGCACCCGCAGCACGGTCACCGAGCAGCCGGTGGACAGGGTCGTCGTGGAGGGCACGAAGTCCAAGCCGGCCCCGAAGCCCGAGCCGAAGCCGAAGCCGGAGCCGGAGCCGGCCCCGAAGCCGAGCCCGTCCCCCTCAAGCAGCCCGAGCAGCTCCTCCTCGAGCAGCTCCTCCTCGAGCAGGTCCTCCTCGTCGAGCTCGCGCAGCTCCAGCCGCACGGCGCCCTCGCCGTCCCCGACGCCGTCGAGCTCCAGCAGCTCCTCCTCCAGCAGCTCCTCCAGCGGCTCGGGTCTCAACCTGGCCAATGCCGCGATGTGGGACCGCATCGCCCAGTGCGAGTCGACCGGCAACTGGTCGATCAACTCCGGCAACGGCTACTACGGCGGGCTCCAGTTCGACACCCAGACCTGGCTCGGTGCCGGCGGTGGCGACTTCGCCCCGCGCGCCGACCAGGCCTCCCGTGGCGAGCAGATCACCGTCGCCAACCGTGTCAAGGCCAGCCGCGGCCTCTCGCCGTGGGGTTGCGCGCACGCAGCCTGACCCCTTCGTCGCACCGGGCCCCCGGACCACCGAGCGTGGTCCGGGGGTCCGGCCCGTTCCACGGAATGCATAGAGTCGCCCCATGAGCACCGCTGACCCCACCGCCCCTGACGAAGGGGGTCCCCGCGGGCTGCTCGGGCCGATCGCCATCCGCGAGCTGGCCGACCGGCTCGGGGTGCGCCCGACGAAGCAGTGGGGGCAGAACTTCGTCGTCGACGCCAACACCGTGCGGCGCATCGTGCGCGCCGCCGAGGTGACGCAGGACGACCATGTCGTCGAGATCGGGCCCGGTCTCGGCTCGCTCACCCTCGCCCTGCTCGAGGTGGTCGGGCAGGTCACCGCCGTCGAGGTGGACCCGGTGCTCGCCGGGGCGCTGCCGGCGACCGTGGCCGAGCTCGCGCCGCAGGCCGCTGACCGACTGCTCGTCGTCCACGGCGACGCCATGACGGTCACCGACCTGCCCGGGCCGCCGCCCACCGCGCTCGTGGCCAACCTGCCCTACAACGTCTCCGTGCCCGTCGTGCTGCGCTTCCTCGAGCTCTTCCCGACGATCGAGCGGGTGCTCGTCATGGTCCAGCTCGAGGTGGCGGAGCGCCTCGCGGCGCCCCCCGGGAGCAGGGTCTACGGGGTGCCGAGCGTCAAGGCGGCGTGGTGGACGCAGGTGCGCCTGGCGGGCAAGGTCCCGCGGAGCGTCTTCTGGCCCTCGCCCAACGTCGACTCGGGCCTCGTCGAGCTCGTGCGACGGGAGCCACCGACGAGCACGGCCACCCGGGAGCAGGTCTTCGCGGTCATCGATGCGGCCTTCGCGCAGCGCCGCAAGACCCTGCGGGCAGCGCTGCGTGGCATCGCCGGCTCGGGCGAGGTGGCCGAGGCGGCGCTGCTCGCCGCCGGCATCGACCCCCGCACCCGCGGCGAGCAGGTCGACGTGCTCGGGTTCGCCCGGGTCGCAGAGGAACTCATGACTAGGGTGACGACATGACCTCCGCCCTCGAGTCGCCCGATGCCGTGACCGCGCGCGCCCCGGCGAAGGTCAACCTCGAGCTCTTCGTCGGTCCGCTGCGCGAGGACGGCTTCCACTCCCTGTCGACGGTCTACCAGGCCGTCGGGATCCACGACGAGGTCACCGCGGCCCGCGCCGACGAGTGGGGCTGCACGGTCAGTGGGCGCGATGCCGAGCGGGTCCCGACGAACGACAGCAACCTGGCGATCCAGGCCGCCCGTGCCCTCGCGGAGCGCACCGGAGGTCAGGACCCGGTCCATCTGTCGATCCACAAGGAGATCCCCGTCGCGGGGGGCATGGCCGGCGGCTCGGCCGATGCTGCGGCCGCGCTGCTCGCCTGCAATGCCCTGTGGGAGACCGACCTCTCCCGGGAGGACCTCGACGCGATCGCCGCCGACATCGGCAGCGACGTCCCCTTCCTCCTGCACGGTGGCACCGCCGTCGGCTCCGGCCGCGGTGAGCTGGTCACGGCGGTGCTGGCGAAGGGGAGGTATCACTGGGTCTTCGTCCCGTGCACGGGGAGCGGGTTGTCCACGCCGACGGTGTACGAGGCCTTCGACGCGCGGACCGCCGGCAGCGAGATCACCGATCCGGTGCCCAGCGCGGCGCTCATGAGCGCCCTGCGCACCGGCGACCCGCTCGAGCTCGCCCCGGTGCTCGACAACGACCTGCAGCCCGACGCGGTCGGTCTGCAGCCGCAGATCGGTGAGATCATCGAGGCCGCGATGGGCTTCGGGGCGCTCGCCGCGATCGTCTCCGGCTCCGGCCCGACGGTGGCGATCCTCGCCGGGTCCACCGAGGGAGCCATCGACGTCGCCGTCGCGCTCACCGCCTCGGGGGTGGCCGGTGACATCCTCCGCGCGACCGGTCCGGTGCACGGTGCGCACGTCCTGCCGACGGCGCGTCTGCTCTGATGGCCAACCTCATCTCCGTCGAGCGCGCCCGCCTGGCGCTCGGCACGGCTCAGGTGCTCGACGACGTCTCCCTCGGTCTCGGCGAGGGAGACCGGGTCGGCATCGTCGGCCGCAACGGCGGCGGCAAGTCCACCCTCCTGAAGGTCCTCTCCGGCGAGCACGAGCTCGACGACGGCCGGGTGACCTACGCGGGTCACACGCGCGTCGGCATGCTCACCCAGACCGACACCCTCGACCCGGAGGCGACGGTCGCGCAGATCGTGCTCGGCGACCGGGCCGAGCACGAGTGGGCCGGTGACTCCCGCATCCGCGACGTCCTCACGGGGCTCCTCGGCGGCCTCGAGGCGCCGGCGATCGGTGGTCTCGACGCGACCGTCGGGCCGATGTCCGGCGGTGAGCGCCGCCGGCTCGCCCTGGCGCAGGTCCTCGTCGAGGACCCCGAGCTCCTCCTCCTGGACGAGCCCACAAACCACCTCGACGTCGAGGGGGTCGCCTGGCTCGCCGAGCACCTCGTGCGGCGCTGGGCCCGCCCGGACCGTTCGCTCGCGACGATCACCCACGACCGGTGGTTCCTCGACGCCGTGGCCGAGCGGACCTGGGAGGTCGTCGACGGCCGCGTCGAGCAGTACGAGGGTGGGTACGCCGCCTACGTCCTCGCCAAGGCCGAGCGGGAGCGCATCGCCCGCGTCACCGCCGAGCGCCGCGACAACCTCCTGCGCAAGGAGCTCGCCTGGCTGCGTCGCGGCGCACCGGCGCGCACGAGCAAGCCGAAGTTCCGCATCGAGGCCGCCAACGCGCTCATCGAGGACGAGCCGCCGCCGCGTGATGGCGTGGAGCTGCTCCGCTTCGCGACGACGCGGCTGGGAAAGGACGTCATCGACCTGCTCGATGCCTCCGTCGAGGTGGGGGAGCGCGAGCTGCTGTCGCGCATCACGTGGCACCTCGGGCCGGGCGACCGCGTCGGCATCGTCGGCGTCAACGGGGCCGGCAAGTCCACGCTGCTGCGGGTCCTCGCCGGTGCCGTCCCGCTCTCCTCGGGCAAGCGCAAGGAGGGCGTCACCGTGCGCATCGGTCACCTGACCCAGGAGGTCGGGGAGCTGGAGCGCTTCGCCGACCAGACCGTCATCCAGGCGGTCGAGGACGTGCGGCAGGTGACGATGCTCGGCAAGAAGGAGGTCACCGCCTCCCAGCTGGCCAAGCGACTCGGCTTCTCCGGCGGTCGCCAGCAGTCCCGGGTGTCCGACCTCTCCGGTGGTGAGCGGCGTCGGCTGCAGATCCTGCGGCTGCTCATGGACGAGCCCAATGTGCTGCTCCTCGACGAGCCGTCGAATGACCTCGACATCGAGACCCTGACCCAGCTCGAGGACGTCCTCGACGGGTGGGCCGGGACGCTCCTCGTCGTCAGCCACGACCGGTACCTGCTCGAGCGTCTCTCCGACCGCCAGATCGCGCTCCTCGGCGACGGCCGCATCCGCGACCTCCCCGGTGGGGTCTCGCAGTACCTGCAGCTGCGCTCGCAGATGCCTGCGGTGGCCCCGACGAAGGGGGCGACGGCGCCCCCTTCGCCCGTACCGGCGGAGCCGACCGTCGACCCGGCTGCTCAGCGAGAGGCGCGCAAGGCGATGGCTCGCGTGGAGAAACAGCTGGGCAAGCTGGCGGACCGCGAGAAGAAGCTCCACCACGAGATGGCCGACGCCGTCCAGGACCACACGAGGCTGGCGCAGCTGAACGCCGGTCTCGGAGAGCTCGCGCAGGAGAAGGAGATGCTCGAGCTGGAGTGGCTCGAGGCTGCGGAGATCGTCGGCTGACTCAGGCCTCGAAGGGGGCGAGGAGCCGGCGCAGTGCCCCGGCCAGGGCCGCGCGCTCCTCGGCCGGCATCTCGTCGAGCAGCTCGCGCTCGCGGGCGAGCAGGTCGGCCAGCGCGGCGTCGACGGCCTCCTGGCCGCTCCGCGTGAGCTGCACGATCACGCCCCGCCGGTCGGTGGGCGACGGGAGCCGCGCGAGCCAACCCTTCGCGGCGAGCCGGTCGATGCGGTTGGTCATCGTCCCCGAGGTCACGAGCGTCTCGCGGACCAGGGCGCCGGGGGAGAGCTGGTAGGGCTCGCCGGCGCGGCGCAGGGCGGAGAGGACGTCGAACTCCCAGCCCTCGAGGGCGTGCCGGGCGAAGGCGCTCATCCGGTCCAGGTCGAGCAGACGAGCGAGGCGCGAGACCCGGGAGAAGACGTGGAGTGGCTCGACGTCGAGGTCGGGGAGCTCGCGACGCCAGGCCGCGACGATGGCGTCGACGTCGTCGGCGGGGTCGTGGCGGCTGCTCATGCCCGAAGAATACCGGTCATCGTGAATCTTGATGTCAAGGTACCTGGGTGGTGTGTCAGGGAGCGCTAGGCTCGCGCACACCAGAACCAAGGAGGCGGCATGGCAGTGACCTGGGACCCGAGCCGGTACGGGCAGTTCTCGAGCGAACGGGCGCGTCCCTTCGCCGACCTCATGAGCCGTGTCGCCGTCGAGTCGCCGCAGCTCGTCGTCGACCTCGGGTGCGGGCCCGGCTCCCTGACGCTCTCGCTCGCGCAGCGTTGGCCGCAGGCGCGCGTCATCGGCGTCGACAACAGCGCGGAGATGCTCGCGGAGGCGCGACGCCAGGACACCGAGGGGCGGGTCGAGTGGGTCGAGGCGGACCTGGCCGAGTGGGACATCACGACCGTCGGTGCTGCCCCGGACGTCATCGTCACCAATGCCGCGCTGCAGTGGGTCCCACGGCATCTCTCGCTCATGGAGGGGTGGCTGGAGGCGCTGGCTCCGGGCGGGTGGTTCGCCTTGCAGGTGCCGGGCAACTTCGAGGCGCCCACCCACGCGCTGATGCGCGAGATCGCCGTGAGCCATCCGCGGGCCGGGGAGCTGGAGGCGGCGAGCAAGCGCTACGGGGCCGGCGAGCCGTCGACCTACCTGCAGATCCTCACCGCCCACGGGCTGGGGGTGGACGCGTGGGAGACGACCTACATCCACGTCCTCGACCCGCAGGGGGAGAGCGAGAACCCGGTCCTCGACTGGGTGACCGGCACCGGCCTGCGTCCCATGCTCGAGGTGCTCCGGGACGAGACGGAGCGCGAGGAGTTCATCGCCGCCTACGCGCAGAAGGTCCTCGCCGCCTATCCGCGCTCGATCGCGGGTGTGCTCCTGCCCTTCCGGCGGGTCTTCGCGGTGGGCCGCAAGGCCTGAGCTGTCCCGGCCCCACACCTTCGGGTCGATGTGCGATCGAGCGTCCGGGCGCTCGACTTCACATCGACCCGGAGTCGTGCAGGGCGGGGCGCTCCTCGAGGCCGGCGAGGCCGTTCCAGGCGAGGTTGACCATGTGCGCGGCCACGATCTCCTTCGCCGGGCTGCGGGTCTCCAGCCACCACTGGCCGGTGAGCGAGACCAGTCCGACGAGCATCTGGGCGTACATGGGCGCTGCCGCCGGCTCGAGCCCGCGGTGCGCGAAGGCGTCCGAGAGCAGGTGCGCGACCTGGGTCGCGACGTCCGACATCAGCGACGCATAGGTGCCGGAGGGTGCTTCGCCCGAGACATCGCGCACGAGGATGCGGAACCCGTCGGGTGAGCCCTCGATGTAGTCGAGCAGGGCGAGCGCCGCGCGCTCGAGCGTCTGCCGATCGCTGCCACCGACCGTCAGTGCGCTGGTGACTCCCTCGGTGAGGTCGCGCAGCTCGCGGTCGACGACCACGGCGTAGAGGCCCTCCTTGCCGCCGAAGTGCTCGTACACGATCGGCTTGGACACCTCTGCGGTCGCGGCGATCTCCTCGACGGAGGTGCCGTCGATCCCCTTCGCTGCGAAGACCCCGCGTCCGACCGCCACGAGCTGTTCGCGCCGGGCCGCACCGGTCATGCGCGGTCGGCGGGGCGCTGCCCGTCCGTCGTCCCCCTGTTCGCTCATGGACCCATTGTCGGTGACGGACCACGGCTCGCGTGGACTACCCTGACCGGTGCCGCTTCTGCGGCGTTCCCCGGTTGGTCTGCCGGCAGGGCCCGCCTGACTTTGAATCAGGACTAGCGACGTAGGTTCGACTCCTACCCGGGGAGCGACGCCACCGGATGATGCGCTGCCGCCGCGACGGTGGCGAATGTGCTTGACCGGAGGGCCGTCCGGGCGCTCAATGGCTGGATGAGCACCCCACGCGCCGTCGTCCTCGTCGAGGGCGAGAGCGACCGGCTGGCGCTGGGCGCGCTGGCGCGTCGACTCGGTCGCGATCTCGTCGCCGACGACGTGGCACTGGTGGCGATGGGTGGCATCACCAACCTCAGGGCCTTCGCCACGCGGTACGGCCCCCTCGGCGCGGACGTCCCGCTGGCCGGCCTCTACGACATCGGCGAGGAGCGTCACGTGCGAAGGGGGTTGGTCGCGGCCGGTCTGCCCGCCGCGGCCGCGCCGGACGGTCCGGTACGCCTGGGCTTCCATGCCTGCGACATCGACCTCGAGGACGAGCTGATGCGCCCGCTGGGTCTCGACGGCGTCGAGGCCGTGATCGAGGAGGCCGGTGAGGGCCGCTCCCTTCGCCTGCTGACGCGGATGCCGGCGCAGGCGGGCTGGACCCGTCAGGAGGTGCTGCGCCGATTCCTCGGCTCGCAGTCCGGCCGCAAGGCGCGCTACGCCCAGCTCTTCGTCGAGGCGATGGACCCGGACCGGCTGCCCGGCCCGCTCCGGTCGGTACTGGCCGAGGTCTGAGCTGGGCCCCTGCGTACGCTGCGGGCGTGCGCCTCATCCTCATCCGTCACGGTCAGACACCCAACAACGTCGGGGGAGCGCTGGACACGGCCTTCCCCGGAGCCGGCCTGACCGACCTCGGTCATGCGCAGGCCGCGGCGGTCCCGGCCGCACTCGCCGACGAGGACGTGAGCGGTCTCTACGCCTCTCGGCTCGTGCGCACCCAGCTCACCGGTGACCCGCTCGGGCAGGAGCGCAGGATCGACCTCGGCGTCCGCCCCGGTCTCGAGGAGATCTCCGCCGGCGATCTCGAGATGCGATCGGACGAGGAGGCCGTGTCGGGGTACCTGGAGGGTCTCGCGGCCTGGATGCACCGGGAGCTGGACCGGCCGATGCCGGGCGGCCCGACGGGGCGGGACTTCTTCGACCGCTACGACGGGGCGGTGCGCGCCATCGCGGCGGACCACGGGAAGGACGACACCGTCGTGGCGTTCAGCCACGGGGCAGCGATCCGTGTCTACGCGGCTCTGGTCACCGGGATCCCGGCCGACGAAGCGGCCGGGCTGTGGATCCAGAACACCGGCATGGCCCTGCTCGAGGGGCACCCCGATGACGGATGGGACCTCGTGGGGTGGTCCAGCACCCCACTCGGCGGAGCGCACCTGGGCGGGACCCGCGCGCACGACGTCACCGGCGAAGAGGTCGACGACCGCGAATGACGTGAGGGACCTCAGGCGGTCGTCCGGTGGACCCAGGCGCCGGCCTGCATGACCGAGCCCACCGTGAGGTCGTCGTCGAGCACGACGAGGTCGGCGCGCGCACCGACCTCGAGCCGACCGACGTCGGCGAGCCCGATGGCGTCGGCGGGCGCGCGGGTGGCGGCATCCACCGCCTGCTCGAGGGTGAAGCCGCTCGCGACGCTGTGCCGCACCGCGCCCGCCATCGTCAGCGTCGATCCGGCGATGGCACCGGTGGGGGTGCGGGCCACCCCGTCGCGGACCTGCACGTGGATCGGCCCGAGGTGGTAGTCGCCGTCCTGGGCCGCGGCGGCTCCCATGGCGTCGGTGACGAGGACGATCCGCTCCGGTGCGGCCGAGCGGGCGAGGCGCAGCATCGCCGGGTGCACGTGGACCCCGTCCGAGATCAGCTCGACCCACACCCGCCCGTCCTCGAGGAGGGCGGCGATGGGCCCGGGGCGCCGATGGTGCAGACCGCGGATCTGGTTGAAGAGGTGCGTGGCGACGGTGGCCCCGGCGTCGATCGCCTCGCGGGCCTGCTCCCAGGTCGCGTCGGTGTGCCCGACCCCGACGACGACGCCGGCGTCGTGGATGCGGCGCACCGCACCGAGCGCCCCGTCGAGCTCGGGGGCGATCGTCACCATGCGCACGGTGCCGTCCCCGGCAGCAAGCAGCCGGTCCACGTCCTGCGGCGAAGGGGGTCGCAGCAGCGTGGGTTCGTGCGCGCCGCAGAGGTCCCGGGACAACCACGGCCCCTCGAGGTGGATCCCGGCGAGGAGCCCCTCGGTGACCAGCTCGCCGAGGACGCGCACGTGACGCTCCAGCGCGGGTACCTCATCGGTGACGAGGCTGGCCACGAGACTCGTCGTGCCGTGGCGCAGGTGGGCGGCGGCGACCTGCTGCGCCTGCCCGGCGTCCCCGACGGTGAAGGAGGCGCCGCCACCGCCGTGGCAGTGGATGTCGACGAAGCCCGGCACGAGGGATCCGGTCAGGGAGTGGTCGGCGGGTGCGGGGGGACTCCCTTCGCCGACCTCGGTGATGCGCTCGGACTCCACCCGCACCCACCCCGGGGCGAGCGTGCGCCCCGGGGTGATGATGCGATCGCCGGTGAGGATCACGCGGTGTCGTCCGCCGTGACGATCGAGCCCTCGTCCTCGTCCTCGCGACCGGGTGTCTTGAGGTTCCACTTGCGGATGACGACCCGGAAGAGCACGTAGTAGATCACCGCATAGCCGAGCCCGATCGCGATGAGCAGGAGGGGATCGGTGGCGATGTTGAAGTTGAGGACGTAGTCGAACAAGCCGGCGGAGAAGCCGAATCCGTCCCTGATGCCGAGCGCATTGGTCAACGCGAGCGACGAGCCGGTGAGCAACGCGTGGATGATGTAGAGCGGCCAGGCGACGAACATGAAGGCGAACTCGAGGGGCTCGGTGACGCCGGTGAGGAAGGCGGTCAGCGCGGTCGAACCCATGATGCCGCCGACGAGCTTCTTCTGCGCGGGCCTGGCCTCCTGGTAGATCGCCAGGGCGGCGGCGGGCAGGGCGAACATCATGATCGGGAAGAACCCGGTCATGAAGGCGCCGGCGGTCGGGTCGCCGTTGAGGAAGCGCGCGATGTCACCGGTGACCGGCTGGCCACCCTCGGGGGTGTACTCGCCGATGAGGAACCACGGCGGGTTGTTGAGGATGTGGTGCAGACCGGTGGGGATGAGCAGCCGGTTGGTCGTGCCGTAGACAAAGCCGCCGAGGACCTCGTTGTCGGCGACCCACTCGCCGAGGCCGGTGATCCCGGCGTCGAAGTACTGGTAGACGAAGCTCACGAGGACCGAGATGATGATGGCCGCGACCGCCGTGATGATCGGCACGAAGCGCCGCCCGCCGAAGAACGCGAGATAGGTCGGCAGCTTGATCCGGTGGTACTTCTGCCACAGGAATGCCGCCGTCAGACCCATGACGATGCCGCCGAAGACCCCGTAGTCGATGAGCTGCTGCTCCTCGTCGCCGGTGGCCGCGCCGAGGACGAAGGGGGACATCGCGTCCCCGACACCCTTGAAGACGAGGTAGCCGACGACCGCAGCGAGGGCGGTCGAGCCGTCGGCCTTCTTCGCCATACCGATGGCGATGCCCACGGCGAAGAGGATCGGCAGGTTGTCGAAGAGCGCCCCGCCGGCCGCACCGATCACCGGCGCGACCCGCTCCCAGCCGAGCCCGTCCGCACCGAGGAGGTCCGGCTGACCCAGCCTCAGGAGCAGCGCTGCTGCGGGCAGCGCGGCGATCGGCAGCATCAGGCTGCGCCCGAACTTCTGCAGTGGAGCGAGGTTGAGCTTCTTCTTGGGTGCCGGCGTGTCGCCGGGCACGTCGATCGGACCGTCTGCTGTGGTCACGGCGTTGTCCCTTCGTGTGGTGCCGGGGTTGGGTCGTCGTCCCGGCTCAACGACATGTGGATCTGGTACCGGTCACCGCGGTAGCGGGACACGACGTGCTCGACCGGGCGGTCGAGGCTGGTGGAGAGGCGGCGGAAGACGAGGAGCGGGGTATGGGCGGGCGCGGCAAGGACGTCGGCGTCCCGTCCCTGCGCGCTCTCACCCCACAGGGTCTGCTCGGCGGAGTCGATGACGACGTCGTACTCCTCGACGAGAAGCGCATAGAGCGACCCGGTGAGGTCGTGGGAGTCGAGTCCCGGCAGCAGCGCGCGGGAGTACCAGCTGTGCTCCAGGGCGATCGGCTGGCCGTCGGCCTGGCGCAGGCGGTCAACGCGCCACGCCTCGTCCTCGCCGAACCACGTGGCGACGTCCCTCGGGGGAGCAGCGAGTTCGATGGTGAGCAGCCGCGTGGACGGCTCGAGCCCACGGCGGCGCATGTCCTGGCTGAAGCTCGCGAGGTGCAACCGGCTCTCCAGCCGGGGACGGGCGACGAAGGTCCCCTTGCCGTGCACCCGGTGGAGCAGTCCGTCGGCGATGAGTGCCTCGACCGCTCGACGCACCGTGGCGCGGGAGACGTCGAAGGTGGTCGTCAGCTCGCGCTCGGAGGGGATCGCGGCGTCGGGGCCGAGGTCGCTCGCCAGCTCGGCCAGGCGGTCGCGCAGCTGCGCGTGCTTGGGCCGGGGGCCGGCCAGCTGTTCCCGAGACACTTCCGGATCCTCACCCTCATTGGTACGGTCTGGTACGTACCAGTGAGGATCCACGCCGACGTGGGAGGTGTCAAGCATCGTGACGATCATGTCCACCGAGATCGCCGAGCAGCCTGCCCCGACCCGGCCGCGACCCTGACGGCCTCGGGGGCTGGCGAAGGCCACCCGGAGCGACGCAGACTGACCCCACCCATCACGAGAGGAACCACCATGGCAACGAAGGCGGAGCAGATCCTCGCCGGACTCGGCGGAGCGGACAACATCGTCGAGATCGAGCCGTGCATCACCCGGCTGCGCACCGAGGTCCACGACGGGGCGAAGGTCGACCAGGCCGCGCTCAAGGCCGCCGGCGCCCACGGCGTCATGGCGCAGGGCACGGTCATCCAGGTCGTCGTCGGGCCCGAGGCGGACACCCTCGCCGACGACATCGAGGACCTGATGTGAGCAGGGTCCTCGCCCCCTGCGCCGGAACCGTCCTGCCGGTGACGGACTGCGTCGACGCGGTCTTCGCCGGGCAGATCGTCGGTCCGGGCCTCGTCATCGACCCGCCGGACGGTGCGGCCACGGTCGTCTCACCCATCTCCGGGACGGTCGTGAAGGTCCACCCGCACGCCTTCGTCGTCGCCGGCGGCGGCATCGGGGTGCTCGTCCACCTGGGGATCAACACCGTCCGCCTCGAGGGGCGCGGCTTCGAGGTGCACGTCACCCAGGGGGCGGCCGTCGAGGCGGGCGACCCCGTGGTCACCTGGGACCCCGCCGAGCTGCCCGATGAGGCCGACGGGCAGTCGATCTCGCGCCAGGTCCCCGTCGTGGTCCTCGACGCACCCGCCGACTCGCTCGATCTGGCCTCGGCGCCGGAGCAGGCCATCACCGGTGACCTGCTCTTCACCGTCGCCTGACCAGCTCACCCCTTGGAGTCGATGTGATCGTGAGCGTCCGTGCGCTCGCGATCACATCGACTCGAGGACCACCACCACAGCACCAGGAGAACCCATGGCCAGCCGCACCACCACCATCGCCTCGTCCGTCGGTCTGCACGCCCGGCCCGCAGCCCTCTTCGTCCAGCAGGCCGGCGAGTCCGGCCTCGAGGTGCAGATCGCCCGCCCCGGTGAGGAGCCGGTCGACGCGACGAGCATCCTCGGCGTCATGACGTTGGGTGCCAAGCACGGCGAGCAGGTCGAGGTCACCGCCGCCGGTGACGACGCCGAGCAGGTCCTCGATCGCCTCGTCACCCTCCTCGAGACCGACCTCGACGCGCAGGAGTGAGCCCGATGGTCGATGAGGGCAGCGGCACCCGACACGGGATCGGTGTCTCCCCGGGCAGCGCCTGCGGCCCGGTGGTCCTCGTCGCCCCGCCGGTCCGGGCGCCCGAGGGCGAGCCGGCCACGACGGATCCCGAGTCGGCGCTGACCGGGGTGAGGGCGGCCTTCGAGTCGGCCGCCCGTGACCTCGACGAGCGAGCGGGCCGGGTGAGCGGCACCGCCGCCGAGATCCTCACGGCGACCGCGCTCATCGCCCGCGACAAGAGCCTGCACCAGGCCGCCGGCAAGCACCTCGACGAAGGGGAGGGCCCGGCCACCGCGATCGAGTCCGCCGTGGAGGAGTTCGCCGTCCGGTTCCAGGCCCTCGGCGGGTACTTCGCCGAGCGCGTCGCCGACCTGCGGGACGTCGGTGCCCGGGCCGTCGCCGCGGTCCTCGGGGTGCCCGCCCCCGGCGTCCCGGACCTCACGCAGCCGAGCGTCGTCGTCGCGCAGGACCTCGCACCGGCGGAGACCGCCGTCCTGGACCGGACGCTCGTCCTCGCGATCATCACCAGCGAGGGAGGCCGCACGAGCCACACCGCGATCCTCGCCGCGCAGCGCGGCATCCCCGCGGTCGTCCAGTGCGACCGCGCCCTCGAGCTGCCGTCCGGGACCCCGGTCGCGGTCGACGGCGACACGGGCACGGTGACCCTCGAGCCGAGCGAGGCCTTCGTCGCCGACCTCGTCGCGCGAGGGGAGCGCCGCGCCGCGGCCCTCGCGGGGTCGGCCGGCCCCGGGGGCACCAGCGACGGCCACGCGGTGGCCCTGCTGGCCAACATCGGCGACGTCGAGGACGCCGTGGCCGCGGCCGGCCAGGACGTCGAGGGGGTCGGCCTCTTCCGCACCGAGTTCGTCTTCCTCTCGGCCACGACCGCCCCGACCGCGCAGGAACAGGCGCAGATCTACCGCTCGGTCCTCACCCCCTTCGGCAGTCGCCGCGTCGTCGTGCGCACCCTTGACGCCGGCGCCGACAAGCCCCTGGCCTTCGCCGACCTCGGCCCCGAGGACAACCCCGCCCTCGGCCGCCGGGGGCTGCGGCTCTCGGCCGCGCGCCCGGCGCTCCTGGACACCCAGCTCGAGGCGCTGGCGCTCGCCGCGAAGGAGACCGGGGCGGACGTGCGGGTCATGGCGCCGATGGTCGCGACGGCCGAGGAGGCGGACTGGTTCGCCCGCCGCGTGCGCGAGCACGGGCTGCCCTCGGTCGGTGTGATGATCGAGGTGCCCTCGGCCGCCCTTCGCTCCCGCCACGTCCTCGCCGACCTGGACTTCGCGAGCATCGGCACCAACGACCTCTCGCAGTACACCCTCGCGGCCGACCGCATGCAGGGCGAGCTCAGCGACCTGCTCGACCCGTGGCAGCCGGCCGTCCTCGACGTCATCGCGGCCGCCTGCGACGGAGGCGCGGCGACCGGCACGCCGATCGGGGTCTGTGGCGAGGCCGCGGGAGACCCCCTCCTCGCGCTCGTCCTCGTGGGCCTGGGCGCCTCGAGCCTGTCGATGGCACCCGCCAAGGTGGCGATGGTCCGCTGGGCCCTCTCCCAGCACAGCCTCCCGGACTGCCAGCGGATCGCGACGAGCGTGCGCGAGGCGCGAACCGCCCCGCAGGCCCGGCAGATGGCCCTGGAGCTCGCCTCTCGCGGGCTCCGCGAGCTCCTCTGAGGGCGGGCTCGGTCGATCGGCTCCCGGCCCGGCCGCTACAGTGGCGAGGCGACCCAGACGGCTGGCCGCACCCCCGACCCTCGGAGTACTTCGCGTGAACGACGTCCGTCCCGATGCAGTCATCATCCTCGCCGCGGGCGAGGGCACCCGGATGAAGTCGACCCTCCCCAAGGTCCTCCACCCCATCGGTGGGGCCCCGCTGCTCGGTCACGCGATGCGCGCGGCCTCGGGTGCCGGTGCCGGTGAGACGGTCGTCGTCATCCGTCACCAGCGAGAGCGGGTGGCCGCCTTCGTCGAGGAGTTCAACGCCGGTGTCGAGCGCCCCTGCAAGGTCGCCGACCAGGACGAGGTCAAGGGCACCGGTCGCGCGGTCGAGTGCGGCCTGACCGAGCTGGCCGAGGACCTCACCGGCACCGTCGTCGTGACGATGGGCGATGTCCCGCTGCTGTCCGCCGAGACGATCAGTGAGCTCACCCGGGTCCACACCGAGGCCGCGGCCGCGGTCACCGTGATCACCTCGGTCCTGTCGGACGCCAAGTCCTACGGCCGGATCGTCCGGGACGCCGACGGCCGGGTCGAGCGGATCGTCGAGTTCAAGGACGCCACCGAGGCCGAGCGCGGCATCCGGGAGATCAACTCCGGGATCTACGCCTTCGACGCCGCGGTCCTGCGCCGCGAGCTGGCCAATGTCACGAGCGACAACACGCAGGGCGAGAAGTACCTCACGGATGTGCTCCAGCTGGCCCGCGCCACCGGCGGCACCGTGGCGGCCCACGTCCTCTCCGACCTCTGGCAGACCGAGGGGGTCAACGACCGCGTCCAGCTGGCCGACCTGGGCAAGGAGCTCAACCGGCGCACCTGCGAGCGGCACATGCGCGCCGGAGTGACGATCGTCGACCCGGCCACCACGTGGATCGACGTGGACGTGACCATCGGCGCGGACACCACCGTCCTGCCCGGCACCCAGCTCGTCGGCGCGACGAGCATCGGCGCCGAGGCGACGATCGGCCCGGACGTCACGCTCACCGACTGCGAGGTCGGCGACGGAGCCCACGTCAAGCGGGCCGAGGCGCTGCTGTCGGTCATCGGCGCCGGGGCCTCCGTCGGCCCCTACTCCTACCTGCGCCCCGGCACGCAGGTCGGTGCGAAGGGGAAGATCGGCGGCTTCGTCGAGACGAAGAACACGACGATCGGCCCGGGGGCGAAGGTCCCCCACCTCACCTACGCCGGGGACGCGGACATCAGGGCGGGCGCCAACATCGGCGCCGGCACGATCTTCGCCAACTACGACGGGGTGACCAAGCACCGCACCGTCATCGGCACGCACTCCTTCATCGGCTCCAACACCGTCCTCGTCGCTCCCGTCGAGGTCGCCGACGGCGCCTACGTCGCCGCGGGCTCGGCCATCACCGAGGCCGTGGGGCCCGGTCAGCTGGCCGTCGCCCGCGGTCGCCAACGCAACATCGACGGCTGGATCGCCGAGCAGCGATCCGGCACCCAGACCGAGGCTGCCGCGCAGGCCGCGGCCCAGCCCCCTTCGTCAGACACCCACCCGAGCAGCGAGGACACCCAGTGACCGGCATCCACAAGACCCCGGAGAAGAACCTCATGGTCTTCACGGGGCGCACCCACCCCGAACTCGCCGAGCAGGTCGCCGACAAGCTCGAGACCGAGCTCGTGCCCTCGAGCGCCTACGAGTTCGCCAACGGTGAGATCTACGTGCGCTACGAGGAGTCGGTGCGCGGCTGCGACGCCTTCGTCCTGCAGAGCCACTCCACGCCGATCAACGAGGCGATCATGGAGCAGCTGCTCATGGTCGACGCACTCAAGCGGGCCAGCGCCAAGCGGATCACCGCGGTCGTGCCCTTCTACGGCTATGCCCGCCAGGACAAGAAGCACCGGGGACGCGAGCCGATCTCCGCCCGCCTGGTCGCCGACCTCTTCAAGACCGCAGGTGCCGACCGGCTCATCGCGGTCGACCTGCACACCGACCAGATCCAGGGCTTCTTCGACGGTCCGGTCGACCACCTCATGGCCCGGCCGATCCTCGCCGAGTACGTCAAGGAGAAGTACGGGGACCGTCAGCTCGCCGTCGTCTCCCCGGACGCCGGTCGGATCAAGGTCGCCGAGCAGTGGTCGCGCCAGCTCGGCGGTGTGCCGCTGGCCTTCATCCACAAGACCCGCGACATCGACCGCCCGAACGAGTCGGTCGCCAACCGTGTCGTCGGTGAGGTCGAGGGCCGCTGGTGCGTGCTCGTCGACGACATGATCGACACCGCCGGCACGATCACCAAGGCCGCCGACGCGCTCATGGCCGACGGTGCCGCCGGCGTGATCATCGCCGCCACCCACGCGATCTTCTCCGGCCCCGCGGTCGAGCGGATGCAGGCCTGTGCGGCCGAGGAGATCATCGTCACCGACACCCTTCCCCTCGTCGACGACCAGAAGTTCGAGGGCCTGACCGTGCTCGCGATCGCCCCCCTGATCTCCCGGGCCATCCGCGAGGTCTTCGAGGACGGCTCGGTCACCAGCCTCTTCACCTGAGCCACCCGGCCCGACGACGGGAGTCAGCCGCGGCGCGACCGGTAGGCCGCGGCGGCGAGCCGGTTGCCACAGCCCCCTTCGCAGTAGCGCTTGCTGCGGTTGCGGGAGAGGTCGACGAGCACGTGGACGCAGTCGTCGGCCGCGCAGACCCGCAGCCGGGACAGCTCGCCGGCACGGATGACGTCGACGAAGGCCATCGCTGCCTCCACCTGCATCCGCCGGGCCAGGCTCGCGTCGGAGTCGGCGGCGTGGACGTGCCAGCCGTAGTCCCCGTGCTCGACGAGCTGGGGGAGTGCGCGGCCGCTGCGCAGCAGGGCGTTGACCTCCGCGACGAAGGCCTCCTCCCCGGCCGCCAACCACACGGCGCGCAGACGCCCCCGCAGCGCGCGGACCGCCGCCAGCTCGGCCTCGCTCCCGTCGTGCCGGCCCGTCCACCCCCACTCGATGAAGAACTCCTGCAGGGCCTGCGTCGTCGTCAGGCTGTCCTCGTCGGGGGATCCGGTGTTGACCAAGGCGGCCGCAGTCCGCAGGGCCACATCGGTGTCATAGGCAAACGTCACGTTGACTCCTGACGTCGGGGGCGACTAGCGTCATCGCCAACAGGTTACTTCACTCATGACTCAGGAGCTGCTCGTGCACGCTGCCACCTCCGCTGCGCGGCAGACGCCCTTCGTCCTCGGGCTGGGCGTCGCGCTGCTCTCGGCGGCGACCTTCGGCTCCTCCGGGACCTTCGGCTCGGCCCTGCTCGCGAGTGGGTGGAGCCCGGGCGCGGTCGTCACCGCGCGCATCGTCGGGGCAGCGCTGATCGTCGCCCTGCCCGCCGTCGTCGCCATGCGGGGACACTGGCACCTCGTCCGTCGCAACCTCGGTCGGATCCTCGCCTACGGCTTCTTCGCGGTCGCCGGCTGCCAGTTCGCCTTCTTCATGGCGGTGGACCACCTCTCGGTCGGTGTGGCGCTGCTGATCGAGTACCTCGCTCCCGTCCTCATCGTCGGGTGGCTGTGGGCCCGACACGATCGACGCCCCTCGACGCTCACCGCGGCCGGTGTCGTGGCCGCGGTCCTGGGGCTCGTGCTCGTCCTCGACCTCACCTCCGGCGCCGAGATCGACGTCGTCGGCATCCTCTGGGGCCTGCTCGCCGCCGCCGGCCTCGTCGTCTTCTTCCTCGTCGGCGCGGACGAGGAGGAGGCCCTGCCGCCGATCGGTTTCGCCGGAGCGGGGCTGGCCGTCGGAGCCCTCGGCCTCGTGGCCGCCGCCGCGCTCGGCTGGCTGCCGATGGCCGTGTCCGCGGCTCCCGTCGAGCTCGCCGGGTGGTCGGCCCCGTGGTGGGTCGCCGTCGGCGAGCTGGCCGTCGTCGCCGGAGCGGTCTCCTACGTCACGGGCATCGGCGCAGCCCGCCTGCTCGGCGGGACCATCGCCTCCTTCGTCGGGTTGAGCGAGGTGCTCTTCGCGATCGCCTTCGCCTGGATCCTCGTCGGCGAGGCCATGTCCCCGGTGCAGATGCTCGGGGGCGTGGCGATCCTCGCCGGCGTCATCGCGGTCAAGCTGGGCGAAGGGAGTGGGACCGGATCCCCGGCCCTGCCCGCCGACGACGTCGATGGTGCCGTCCTGGCAGGGTTTGGCGCGTCCGAAGAGGTCCACTAGTATCGACGGGTTGCCTCGGCGAGGGACGCTGCACGGTCGCAGCTGTCCGTGATCGACGCGGTGCCGCCCAGCGGGCCAGCCCGCGCGTCGACACCCCGTCCGCGCCGCGTCCCGCGTCGAGGCCACCGCCGTCACAACACGCCCGCTCCCTGCGCGGGCACCCCCCGATCAAGGAGTTCCACATGTCCAGCGATGACATCCGCCTGGCAGCCGACAAGCGCACCGAGTTCGGCAAGGGCGCGGCCCGCAAGCTGCGCCGCGCCAACATGGTCCCCGCCGTGCTCTACGGGCACGGCGAGGCCCCGACCCACCTCGCGCTGCCCTTCCACGGCACCTTCCAGGCGCTGAAGAACCCCAACGCCCTGCTGACGATCGCCGTCGAGGGCGAGGGCGACCAGCTGGCCCTGGCCAAGGACGTCCAGCGCGACCCGATCAAGCCGATCATCGAGCACGTCGACCTCGTCATCGTCAAGCGCGGCGAGAAGGTCACCGTCGAGGTCCCGGTCCACCTCGAGGGCGACGCCGCCCCCGAGACGGTCGTCACCGTCGACAACACGTCCCTCGAGATCGAGGCCGATGTCACCAACCTGCCCGAGGCCCTCATCGTCTCCGTCGAGGGACTCGAGATCGGCACCCAGATCCTCGCCGGCCAGGTCGAGATGCCCGCGGGCGCCACGCTCGCCTCCGACCCGGAGCTGCTCGTCGTCAACGTGACCCAGCAGATCTCCGAGGACGAGCTGGAGGCCGAGCTCGCCGACGCCGAGGCCGAGGCCGGCATCGAGCACGACGAGTCCGACGACGAGGCCGCCGCTGCCCCGTCCGAGCCCGCCGAGGGCGGCGAGGAGTCCTCCGACAAGGAGTGACCTCGGCGCACCGCACGACGCAGGGCGGGACCTCCACCACGGAGGTCCCGCCCTTCGTCATGTGCACAGGGGAGGGGGTCCCCCTTCGCCATTGCCTACAGTGGCCCCGTGAATGAAGACACCTGGCTCGTCGTCGGCCTCGGCAATCCCGGTCCGAAGTACGCGGGCAACCGCCACAACGTCGGCGCCATGGTCATCGACGCGCTGGCCGAGCGGTCCGGCGTGCGGCTGCGGGCGCACAAGGCGGGCGCCGCCGCGGAGACCATCCGGGTCGGTGGACCCGGCGGTGCCCGCGCGGTCATCGCGGTGCCGCACTCGTACATGAACGTCTCCGGCGGGCCGACCAAGGGGCTGGCGAGCTTCTTCTCCGTGCCCCCCGAGCGCACGATCGTCATCCACGACGAGCTGGACATCCCCTTCGGCGAGGTGCGCCTCAAGCGCGGCGGCGGCGAAGGGGGGCACAACGGTCTGCGCTCGATCTCCAGCTCCTTCGGGACGAAGGACTACCTGCGGGTGCGGGTGGGGATCGACCGACCGCCGGGTCGCATGGACGCGGCGGCCTACGTGCTCAAGGACTTCTCGTCCACGGAGCGCAAGGAGCTGCCCTTCCTGCTCGACGACGCCGCGGACGCGGTCGAGCTCGTCGTCGACAAGGGACTGACCGACGCCCAGCAGGTCGTGCACGCACCGCGTCCCTGACGCGCGTCAGCCCTGGTTCCTCAGCGCGGCCAGGCGCGCCTCGATCTCCGCGTCCTGGCTGTGGTCCTCGAGCTCGGCGAACTGGTCGTCGAGGGAGACGGACTGGGCCTCGGCGCGGCCCTGCACCATCGCCTCCTGCTCACGGATCTGCTGCTCGAAGCGACCGAGATCGCTCGTGGGGTCCATGACGTCGAGTGACCCGACGGCCTCCTGGACCGTGGCCTGGGCCTCGGCCGAGCGGGCCCGGGCCACGAGCGCGGAGCGACGGGACTTCAGGTCCTCCAGCTTGGTCTTCATGGAGACCAGGCCGGACTTCAGCTGCTCGACCTGCGCGTTCTGGTTCGCGATGCGCGGCTCGGCCTCCTTCACCTCGTTCTCGTGGGTGATCTGGCGCTTCAGGGCGACCTTGGCGAGGTTGGTGAACTTCTCGGCGCCGGCGGAGTCACCGGCGGCGGCGAGCTCCTCCGCCTTGCCGGCGGCAGCGCCGGCCTTGCGGCCCCACTCGGTGGCGGCGTCCTGGTCGCTCTCGAGGTCGCTCTCGGCCATGCGCACGTGGGCGATCGTCTGGGCCACGGCCTCCTCGGCCTCGGCGATGGAGTTGCTGTAGTCCCGGACGAGCTGGTCGAGCATCTTCTCCGGGTCCTCGGCGCGGTCGAGCAGGGAGTTGATGTTCGCCTTGGCGAGCTGGCTGACGCGGCCGAGGATGGTCTGCTTCTGGGTCATCGTGCATTCCTCCTGGCGGTGGGACCGCCGGTCGTGGTGCGTGCTGGTCGAGTCGGGTACGGGTCGGTGTCGGTCACGGGGAGGGTCCTGCCGGCGTCGTCACTCAGAAGCGCCCACCTCCGCCGAAACCGCCGCCCCCGCCTCCACCACCGAAGCCGCCCCCGAAACCACCGGAGGAACCGCCCCAGCCCCCGCCACGTCCGCCGAAGCCGCCGGTGAGGATGCCGCCGAGGACGAGCGAACCGACGTCGATGCCACCGCGGCGTCCGCCGTGTCCACCGCCGTAACCACCACCCCGGTTGTCCCAGGGACCTCGCTGGGAGCGCACGGCCTGCAGGGCCCGGTCGGCGAGCCTCTCGGCGCGGGAGAGCTGGTCGGCGGCGAGGTCGTGGTCCCGCGCTCGTGCGGCCTCGGCCTGGTGCAGGAGACGGTTCGCCTCGCGCAGGTCCGCGCGCGGCTCGCGGCCGACCTGACCGCGGTGGCTGTTCAGCTCGCTCTCCGCGCTCGCGAGGCGGTCGCGCACGTGCTGGAAGCGACGGTCGAGGAGCCGGGCCCGCTCGCTCGCGCGCTCGGCGTCCTCGCGGTAGCGCAGGAGGGCGTTGTCCAGGTAGTGCTCGGCACGCTCCAGGGCGGACAGCGCGCCGAGGACGTCGCCGCCGCGTCGTGCCCCGGTCCCGACCTCGACGGCGTGCTCGGCCTCGCCGACGGCCGCGACGGTGACCTGGTCGTTGGCCCCCAGTCGTTGCGCGTCCGCGAGGTCGGAGCTGATCGAGGCGAGGGCCTCGTCGAGGGCGGACACGGCATCGTCGAGCGTGGCCCGGGCGGTGAGGACGAACTCCAGGCGGGAGTCGGCCTTGCCCAGGGCGTCCTCCGCGGCGCGGGCCGCCGCGACGGCCGAGGGTCGGTCGTCGGCGGTGACGTGGTCCTCGCCCGTGGCGACGAAACCCTCGGCGGAGTCGATGAGCGTCCGGGCGCGCTCGAGGTTCTCGGTGAGCGTCGTCAACGACTCGCGGGGGTGGGTGGCCGCGAGTCCGGCGAGCTCCTGCTGGGCGACCGGGACCCGGTCGGTGACCTCCGAGATGCGGGTGCGCAAGGACGCGAGGAACTGGGGGACCGTGGCCTCGAGATCGCGCAGCCGGGTGAACTCCTCCTCCTGGGCGTCCAGCTCGGCGTCCGCCGCCCGGGTCAGCTCGAGGACCTCGCTCAGCCGGGAACGCTCATCGGCCTCCTGCAGCCGTCCGGCGCCCCGGGCGACGTCGAGCTCCTGCTGGATCCGGAAGGCCTCGTCCGCCTTCGCCCGGGCGGCCTCGAGCGCCACGGTGAACTGCCGGGTCGCCTGCTGGCCGAACTGCGCCTCGGCGAAGGCCAGCTCGTCACCGGAGGCGCGGATCGCGTTGTCCAGGTCGACGAGCGCGGAGGAGACGTCCCGGCGCATCTGGTCGGTGCCCACCCCGGCCATCACCGGTGGGGACGTGCCGGTCCCGGCCGCGGACGACTTCTTGCGCAGGGACAGCAGGAGCGGGATCGCGATCCCGATGACGAAGACCCCGCCGACGACGAGGTAGAAGATCGTCGAGAAGCTCGGCCCGCCCCCGTCGCCCAGGCCCTCCGCGGCGGCGGACACGGCCCCGTCCCAGTCCTCGTCCGCCAGCGCGGGCTCGACGTGGTCGGTCTGCACGTCGGAGAGCTGGTCCGCGTCGAGGCCCGAGTCCTCGGTCGTCCACATGCCGTAGCGCCGGTCCTCGACGGCGACCGCGAGCAGCACGTCGTTGCTGCCCATCCCGGAGGTCTCGTAGGTCTCGCGCGTCCACGACTCCGGGCTCTCGCCGTCGAAGGAGTCGACGTAGACGACGAAGAGCTGCAGGTCGTGCTCCTGCGCGAGGTCATCGAGCTCGGACTGCAGGGCGTCGGGGTCCTCGAGGACGTCGGCCCGGTCGGTGATCTGCTCGGGGAGGTCGAAGGGGGCTTCCCCCGGCGCCCCGGCGGCGGGCGCCGAGCCGAAGCACGCGAGACCGATCGCCGCCACGGCGCCGGCGAGCAGGCGGGCTGGTCGTCGAGCTCGGCTGGTCGTCGCCACGTGGCCCCCTGCTCCGTGTCTGCCGATCGGGTGGTCGTGGGTCGTACGTTGCCACACCGCGGGCCACCGGTGGAGGTGGGGCACCCCGGCCGTGGACCCGGCGGAAACCGGCGGTTCGGGCTGTCACCGGGATGCGGCAGAATCGGAGCCAGAATGACTTCCTCACTTGCCCCGCTCCTGAGCGCGATCGCCGGCCTGCCCGGTCTCGCGGACATCCCCCGACACCGCGCCGAGAGCGATCAGGTCGACGTCGTCGCCCCGACCGGGCTGAGGGCGCCGACGGTCGCGACGATCGGGGGCGCCGTCCCGGGGGAGGCCCCCCGGCTGGTCATCACCTCCACCGCCCGTGAGGCGGATGACCTCACCACGGCGCTCAGCGAGCTCGTCGACCCGGAGCTCATCGCGACCTTCCCCAGCTGGGAGACGCTGCCGCACGAGCGGCTCAGCCCCCGCAGCGACACCGTCGGTCGACGCCTGGCGGTGCTCCGTCGGCTGGCGCACCCCGAGGAGCAGGGGGCCGGGCACGGCCCGCTCGGGTACGTCATCGCCTCCGTCCGCGCCGTCCTCCAGCCCCTGGCCAAGGGGCTCGGTGACCTCCAGCCGGTCGGCCTGCGGGTCGGGGACGAGCGGGCCCTGACCGAGATCACCGAGGCGCTCGCCGCGGCGGCCTACGTGCGCACCGACCTCGTCGAGCGCCGCGGGGAGTTCGCGGTGCGCGGTGGCATCCTCGACGTCTTCCCGCCGACGGAGGAGCACCCGCTGCGGGTGGAGTTCTTCGGTGACACCGTCGACGAGATCCGCTGGTTCAAGGTCGCCGACCAGCGCAGCCTCGAGCCGGCCGAGGTCCTGTGGGCCCCGCCCTGCCGGGAGGTCCTGCTCACCGATGCGGTCCGTCAGCGCGCGGCCACGCTGGCCGGGGAGCTGCCCGGCGTCGCCGACCTGCTCCTCAAGGTCGCGGAGGGGATCGCGGTCGAGGGCATGGAGTCCCTCACCCCCGCGCTCGTCGACGGGATGGAGTCGATCCTCGACGTGCTGCCGAAGCAGGCGGGTGTCGTCGTCATCGACCACGAGCGGGTCCGGGCCCGCGCGCACGACCTCGTCTCCACCAGCGAGGAGTTCCTCCAGGCGAGCTGGGCCAATGCCGCCGCGGGCAATGTCGTGCCCATCGACCTCGAAGGGGTCCTCGGCACCGCCTCCCACTGGACGCTCGCCCAGGCCCGCGAGCACGCGCTCGACCTCGGCCTGCCGTGGTGGAGCCTGACCCCCTTCGCCGTGGATACCGAGCTCGCCGCCATCTCCTCAGATCTGGACGACCGCGTCGCCCACGACCACGTCGGGCTGCGGGTGCCGGCCCAGGAGCCGCCGCACTTCCGCGGCAACACCGAGGCCGCCGTCGCCCAGCTGGCCGAGTGGACCACCGCGGGCTGGCGGGTGCTCGTCGCCACCGACGGCCCCGGGCTCGTCGCCCGGGTCGCCGAGGTGCTGCGCGGCGCCGACGTGCCCACCCGGGTCGCCGGCGAGGAGGACGCCGCCGAGCTGGAGGAGGGCATCGTCGTGGTCACCCGGGCGAGCCTGGGGACCGGCTTCGTCGCGGCCGACCACCGGCTCGCCGTGCTCACCGAGGCCGACCTCCTCGGCTCCAGCGGGGCCGGGGCCAGCACCCGTGACATGCGGCGGATGCCCTCGCGACGTCGCAAGCAGGTCGACCCCCTCCAGCTGCGCCCGGGCGACCACGTCGTCCACGAGCAGCACGGTGTCGGCTCCTTCGTCGAGATGATCCAGCGCACCGTGCAGGGCGCCACCCGGGAGTACCTCGTCATCGAGTACGCCCCCTCGCGCCGTGGGCACCCGGGGGACCGGCTCTTCGTCCCGAGCGACCAGCTCGACCAGGTGACGCGCTACGTCGGCGGCGACGCCCCCGCGCTGAACAAGATGGGCGGCAGCGACTGGCAGAAGACGAAGTCGCGCGCCAAGCGGCACGTCCGGCAGATCGCGGGCGAGCTCATCCGCCTCTACAGCGCACGGATGGCGACCCCGGGGCACACCTTCGGGCCGGACACCCCTTGGCAGCGCGAGCTCGAGGACGCCTTCGCGCACGTCGAGACCCCGGACCAGCTGAGCACCATCGACGAGGTCAAGGTCGACATGGAGAAGTCCTTCCCCATGGACCGGCTCATCTGCGGCGACGTCGGCTACGGCAAGACCGAGATCGCGGTCCGAGCGGCCTTCAAGGCGATCCAGGACGGCAAGCAGGTCGCCGCGCTCGTCCCGACGACCCTGCTCGTGCAGCAGCACCTCAACACCTTCTCCGAGCGGTACGCCGGCTACCCGGTGACGGTCAAGGCCCTCAGCCGCTTCCAGACCGATGCCCAGGCGAAGGAGGTCCTCGAGGGGCTGACCTCCGGTGCCGTCGACCTCGTCATCGGCACCCACCGCATCCTCGGCACCGAGGTGAAGTTCAAGGACCTCGGCCTGGTGATCATCGACGAGGAGCAGCGCTTCGGCGTGGAGCACAAGGAGCAGCTGAAGGCCCTGCGCACCAACGTCGACGTGCTCGCGATGTCGGCCACGCCGATCCCGCGCACCCTCGAGATGGCCGTGACCGGCATCCGCGAGATGTCCACGCTCGCCACACCGCCGGAGGAGCGCCACCCGGTGCTGACCTTCGTCGGTCCCTACGAGGAGAAGCAGGTCTCGGCGGCCATCCACCGTGAGCTGATGCGCGAGGGGCAGGTCTTCTTCGTCCACAACAACGTCAGCACCATCGAGCGCACGGCCGCGCGGATCCGGGAGCTCGTCCCCGACGCCCGGGTCGAGACCGCCCACGGCAAGATGGGCGAGCAGCGTCTCGAGCAGGTCGTCCTCGACTTCTGGGAGCGGCGCTTCGACGTCCTGGTGTGCACGACGATCGTCGAGACCGGCCTGGACATCTCCAACGCCAACACGCTGATCCTCGACCGCGCGGACCGCTTCGGACTGAGCCAGCTGCACCAGCTGCGCGGTCGCGTGGGCCGCGGACGAGAGCGCGCCTACGCCTACTTCCTCTACCCCCCGGACAAGCCGCTGACCGAGACGGCGCACGACCGGCTGCAGACGATCGCGAGCAACACCGACCTGGGCTCCGGCATGCAGGTCGCGATGAAGGACCTCGAGATCCGCGGCGCCGGCAACCTCCTCGGCGGCGAGCAGTCGGGTCACATCGCCGGGGTCGGCTTCGACCTCTACGTGCGGATGGTCGGCGATGCCGTGGCCGACTTCAAGGGCGAAGGGGAGGCCACCCCCGCCGAGGTGAAGATCGAGCTGCCCGTGGACGCCCACCTGCCGCACGAGTACGTCCCGGGGGAGCGCCTGCGTCTCGAGGCCTACAAGAAGCTCGCCTCCGCCGACTCCGAGGAGGACCTCACCGAGATCCTGGAGGAGCTCACCGACCGCTACGGCGAGCCCCCGGAGCCGGTGCGCAACCTCGTCGCCGTCGCCCGGCTACGGATCGTCGTGCGCGCCGCCGGCCTCACCGATGTCGTCGCCCAGGGGCAGAACGTGCGCTTCGCCCCCGCCCAGCTCAAGGAGAGCCAGCAGCTGCGTCTGTCGCGGCTCTACCCCAGGTCGACCTACAAGGAGGGCACCCAGACGGTGCTCGTCCCGAAGCCCATGACCGCCCGGATCGGGGGCAGCCCCCTTCGCGACACGGAGGTGCTGCAGTGGGCCACCGACCTGATCAACCAAGTCATGCTCGACAATGTCATCGTGGACGCTGGGGCACGCCCGCCCCGCGACACCTCGCGCTCCCGCTGAGGATCGTCAAAGAAAGGACCAGCCCGTGCCCGGCAGCAGACAACGACGTGCCTCCCGGATCGCCGCCCTCGTGATCGGGGGCGCCCTCACGCTCTCCGCCTGCGGATCATCCGGCGAAGGGGAGTCCACCGGCTCGGGTGCCACCGCCGCGGTCGTCGAGGGGGAGACGATCACCGTCGGCGAGGTCCAGCAGAGCAGTCGTGAGGTGGCCCAGATCATCCGCGCTCAGGCCGCGGGCAGCGGCCAGCAGCCGCAGGAACTCGGTCCCGACACGCTCCTGTCCAGCCTCGTGCAGGTCGACACGATCCTCGCCTACGCGCAGGAGGAGGACATCCCCCTTCCCTCGGACGCCGCGATCGAGAAGCAACTGGCTGACGTCGTCGCCTCGCCGTCGAAGCGCACGATCGACTTCTTCCGGGCCAACGCGGTCTACTCCCAGCTCGACCAGCAGCAGCAGCAGGAGATCGCGCAGCAGGTCCAGGGGCAGGACGTCACCTTCAGCCCGCGCTATGCGAGCGTCAGCGGTGAGGGGCCGAACTGGCTGGAGCAGGCGGACGACCAGGCGCCCCTCGAGGCGCCCTGACCGTGCCCCGACTCATCCTGCTGGCCTCGAGCCCGCGGGTACCGGCGGGGTTGCTCAGCCGGGACGCGTGGCGCGCCCTCGACGCCGCTGACCGGGTGCTGGCTGCCGCTGCCGACGAGCCGCTGCCGCTGGCGCTCGCCGACGACGGGGTCACGGTCACGACCCTGGACGAGCGCACCGCGCACGAGCGGGCCCGGGTGCTCGTCACTGCCGCGCTCGAGCGGGAGACGGTGTGGATCGGCGCCGCCGACGGTGATCCCGGCCTCAGCGATGCCATCGCCTCGGAGGTCTCCCGCCTCGAGGAGGCACCCGAGGTCGAGGTGCTCATCGGCTCCTGGGACGTCGAGGGTGGCCGGTTGCTGGATGCCGTCGCCGTCATGGACCGGTTGCGCGCACCGGGTGGGTGCCCCTGGGTGGCGGCGCAGGACCACGAGAGCCTGGCCCCCTTCGTCCTCGAGGAGGCGCAGGAGGTCCACGAGGCGCTCGCCGCCGTCATCGCGGCCCCCGACGACCCGCGGGTGCGGGCGGAGCTGACCGATGAGCTCGGGGACCTGCTCTTCCAGGTGCTCTTCCACGCCCGGGTCGCCGCCGACGACGCGGACGCTCCCTTCGACGTGGACGACGTCGCCGCCGCCCTCGTCGACAAGCTGGTGCGCCGCAACCCGCACGTCTTCGGTGACGCGAGCGCCGAGACCCTCGAGGAGATCGAGGCGCAGTGGCAGGCGATCAAGGCGCTGGAGAAGGCCTCGGCCCGCGCCGGGGACCGCTGACACCGCATCTGCCCAGGCAGGTGCGCACGGGGTTCGCATCTGCCTAGGCAGATGCGCAGGGGGTTGGCATTTGCCTAGGCAGGTGCGCGGGGGAGTTGGCATTTGCCTAGGCAGATGCGAAGGGGGGCGGGCGTGCTCCCGTGGTGGGTCGCTCGATGGTCTCGCCCCCCGGAGCCGTTAGGCTCGGGCCGACGTACTTCCCGAGTCATCGAGCACCATCTAGGAGTGGGCAGTGGCCAGCATCGAGGCAGTAGGCGCGCGCGAGATCCTCGACTCGCGCGGCAACCCGACCGTCGAGGTCGAGATCGCGCTGGACGACGGCACGATCGCGCGCGCGGCCGTCCCCAGCGGCGCCTCCACCGGCGCCTTCGAGGCCGTGGAGCGTCGCGACGGCGACGCGAACCGCTACCTCGGCAAGGGCGTCGAGGACGCGGTGCGCGCGGTCGAGGACGACCTCATGCCACGCGTGGTCGGCTTCGAGGCCAGCGAGCAGCGCCTCATCGACGCCGAGATGCTCGCGCTCGACGGCACGGACAACAAGGGCACGATCGGGGCGAATGCCATCCTCGGCGTCTCGCTCGCCGTCGCCAAGGCGGCCGCGGAGTCGGCGGGCCTGCCCCTCTTCCGCTACCTCGGTGGCCCCAACGCCCACGTCCTGCCCGTGCCGATGATGAACATCCTCAACGGTGGCTCCCACGCCGACTCCAATGTCGACATCCAGGAGTTCATGATCGCGCCGATCGGCGCGCCCTCCTTCCGGGAGTCGCTGCGGTGGGGCGCGGAGGTCTACCACGCGCTCAAGGCGGTCCTCAAGGACAAGGGCCTGTCGACCGGCCTCGGTGACGAGGGTGGCTTCGCGCCGAACCTCGCCAGCAACCGAGAGGCGCTCGACCTGATCGTCGATGCGATCACGAAGGCCGGGTACACCCCGGGCACGGACATCGCGCTCGCGCTCGACGTCGCGGCCAGCGAGTTCCACAGCAGCGCGGGCAAGGGCTCCTACCTGTTCGAGGGCAAGAAGCGCAGCGCGAAGCAGATGGCGGAGTACTACGGCAAGCTCGTCGACGCCTACCCGCTCGTCTCCATCGAGGACCCGCTCCACGAGGACGACTGGAAGGGGTGGCAGGAGCTGACCACTCAGCTCGGTCACCGGGTCCAGCTCGTGGGTGACGACCTCTTCGTCACCAACCCCCAGCGGTTGGCGCGCGGCATCGCTGATGGCGCCGCGAACGCCCTGCTCGTGAAGGTCAACCAGATCGGCTCGCTCACCGAGACGATGGACGCGGTCGACCTGGCCCACCGGGGCGGCTTCCGCTCGATGATGAGCCACCGCTCCGGCGAGACCGAGGACGTGACCATCGCCGACCTCGCGGTCGCGACGAACTGCGGCCAGATCAAGGCGGGTGCTCCGGCACGATCCGAGCGCGTGGCCAAGTACAACCAGCTCCTGCGCATCGAGGAGGAGCTCGACGACGCCGCGATCTACGCCGGTGCGGGCGCCTTTCCCCGGTTCACGGGCTGACTCCACCCATGGCCACCACGCCGCGTCGTCGCCCCGCACGCTCCAGTGCGAAGGGCGGCACGCGCCGACCCCCGACACGGCCCGGTTCGGCCGCGCGCACCCCGCGTGGCCGGACCCGGCCGTCGACGGGCGGTGAGAAGCGCCGTGCCCTGATGACGACGCGACGCTGGGTGGCCCTGGGCTCCGTCATGGCCCTGTTGGCGCTGATGCTCGTGCCGACCGGCAAGTCCTGGTACGACCAGCGACAGCGCCTCGGTGAGCTGCACGAGCAGGTCACCGCCCAGGAGGCCGATGTCTCGCAGCTCGAGCGCGAGCGAGAGCTGTGGGAGACGGATGAGTACGTCGAGGCCCAGGCCCGCAAGCGGCTGAAGTTCGTCAAGCCGGGGGAGAAGACCTACACGGTGATCGACCCGGACGCGATGGCGCCGGACATCGACCCGCAGACCGGCACGGTCGAGGCGAAGAACAACCAGCCCTGGTACGAGCAGATGGCCTCGTCGGTCCAGACCGCCGACGACCCCGCGGGCGACCAGTGACCCTCGACGAGCGGGGCAACGACCTCGATCGTGTCGACCCCGACGACCTGGCGACCATCCACGGGCAGCTCGGGCGCCCGGCGCGCAGCGCGGTCGACATCGCCCACCGCTGTCCCTGCGGCGGGCCCACCGTCGTGCGGACCGCGCCGCGACTCCCGGGAGGGACCCCCTTCCCCACATCCTTCTATGCGACCTGTCCGCGGCTGACGGGGGCCATCTCGACACTCGAGTCGAGTGGGCTCATGGCCCGGATGTCGCAGCGCCTGACGCAGGACGAGGATCTCCGCGCGCGCCACCGAGCCGCGCACGAGGACTACCTGCGGCGCCGTGGCGAGCTCGGCGACGTCCCCGAGATCGAGGGGATCTCCGCCGGCGGCATGCCGACGCGTGTGAAGTGCCTCCATGTTCTCGTGGCACACTCCTTGGCTGCTGGTCCCGGGGTCAACCCCCTCGGCGACGAGGCACTCGACCTGCTGCCCGAGTGGTGGCACACCAGCCCGTGCACGAGCACGGACGAAGGGAGCGACCAATGAGAGTCGCAGCAATCGACTGTGGGACGAACTCGATCCGTCTCCTCATCGCGGACCACGACGCAGAGACCGACGTCCTCACCGACGTCGAGCGCCGGATGGAGGTGGTTCGGCTCGGCCAAGGGGTCGACACCGCGGGCCGTCTCGACCCCCAGGCCCTCGCCCGGACCCTCGACATGTGCCGCGAGTACGCCGAGCAGTGCCGCCACCACGGGGTGCCAGCCGGCAACATCCGATTCGTCGCGACGTCCGCCTCCCGGGACGCGAGCAATGCCGACGAGTTCGTCGCCGGCGTCCAGGCAGCCTTCGGAGAGCTCGGCGTCACCCCGGAGGTCATCAGCGGTGCCGAGGAGGCGGCGCTGAGCTTCGCGGGGGCGACCCGTGGGCTGGCCGAAGCGGGCTTCGAGGGGCCCTACCTCGTCGCCGACATCGGTGGGGGGTCGACGGAGATCGTGCGCGGCACCCACGAGGTGGTGGCCGGCACCTCCCTGGACATCGGTTGCGTGCGCCTCACCGAGCGGCACCATCGGACGGACCCGCCGACCGAGGAGATCATCACCGCCGCGCGCTTCGACATCGCCGAGGCGCTCGACACGGCCGAGGCGGAGGTCGGCATCGGCGGGGTCAAGACCGTCATCGGGCTCGCCGGGTCGGTCACCACCGTCACGGCGCAGGCCCTGCACCTCACCTCCTACGACCGCAGCGCCATCCACCTGGCCCACGTCTCCGTCGACGAGATGCAGGAGGCCTGCGAGCGGCTGATCCTCAGCACCCGGGCCGAGCGTGCCGAGCAGCCCTTCATGCACCCGGGCCGCGTCGACGTCATCGGTGCCGGAGCCCTCATCTGGTACGAGATCCTCGAGCGGGCACGCGGGGCCAACGGCCCCGACCTCGTCGTCACCGCCTCAGAGCGCGACATCCTCGACGGGATCGCCCAGTCGGTCGTCAACCCCCGTCCGGTGGACGACGAGGAGACGGCCCGCTAGGCGGTGGCATCGCCTCGCCCCCGTGGCCCAACTGGCAGAGGCAGGCGCCTTAAAAGCGCCTTCGGTGCGGGTTCGAGTCCCGCCGGGGGCACCTCGCTCGTCGAGGCGCATCTGCTCTCGGTCGATGTGCCGGGGTGCGTCCCCACGCTCGCCGATACATCGACCCGGAGGGACGTCTCGGCGCGATCCGTGCCACGATGCTGAGATGCAGATTGCTGAGCACATCTCCGACCTGATCGGCCACACCCCGCTCGTCAGGCTCTCCTCCGTCGTCCCGCCCGGATCGGGCCTCGTGGCGGCCAAGGTCGAGTACCTCAACCCCGGCGGGAGCATCAAGGACCGCATCGCGAAGAAGATGATCGAGGCGGCCGAGGCCTCCGGTGAGCTCCAGCCCGGCGGCACGATCGTCGAGCCGACCTCCGGAAACACCGGCGTCGGCCTCGCCCTCTTCGCCCAGCGCA
This sequence comes from Janibacter sp. GS2, assembly GCF_051200835.1. Classification (GTDB taxonomy): domain Bacteria; phylum Actinomycetota; class Actinomycetes; order Actinomycetales; family Dermatophilaceae; genus Janibacter. Next base: position 3,234,369 of record NZ_CP195161.1, on the reverse strand, counting down.
AGGGCTATCGCTGCATCTTCGTCTGCCCGGACAAGGTCGGCAAGGACAAGATCGACGTCCTGCGCGCCTACGGCGCCGAGGTCGTCGTCACCCCGACGTCGGTGCCCCCGGAGCACCCGGACAGCTACTACTCGGTCTCCGACCGGCTCGCCGCCGAGACACCCGGCGGCTGGAAGCCGGACCAGTACTTCAACCAGAACGGCCCCGCGAGCCACTACGAGACGACCGGCCCGGAGATCTGGGAGGCGACGAACGGCGAGGTCACCCACGTCGTCGCCGGCATCGGCACCGGTGGCACCATCACCGGCACCGGTCGCTACCTCAAGGAGATCTCCGAGGGGCGCGTGCAGATCATCGGTGCCGACCCCGAGGGCTCGGTCTACTCCGGTGGGAGCGGACGGCCGTACCTCGTCGAGGGTGTCGGTGAGGACATGTGGCCCGGTGCCTACGACCCGTCGGTCCCCGACGAGGTCATCGCCGTGAGCGACGACGAGTCCTTCGCCATGACCCGCCGCCTGGCCCTCGAGGAGGGTCTGCTCGTGGGCGGGTCGTGCGGCATGGCCGTGGTCGCGGCCCTCAAGGTCGCCGAGCGGGCCGGCCCGGACGCCGTCATCGTCGTGCTCCTGCCCGACGGCGGGCGTGGTTACCTGGCCAAGATCTTCGACGACGCGTGGATGGCCTCCTACGGTTTCCTGCCGAGCCGCGAAGGGAGCGAGGCCAGTGTCGGGGACGTGCTCCGCGGCAAGGGGGGCGAGCTGCCGGCGCTGGTGCACACGCACCCCAAGGAGACGATCCGTGAGGCGATCGACATCCTGCGCGAGTACGGCGTCTCCCAGATGCCGGTCGTCGGGGCCGAGCCCCCGGTCGTCATCGGCGAGGTCGCCGGTGCGGTCCACGAGCGCGACCTGCTCACCGCCGTCTTCGAGGGGCACGCCTCCCTCGCCGACCCGGTGAGCTCGCACATGGGCGCGAAGCTGCCCCAGATCGGTGCCAACGAGACCGTCTCGGCCGCGACCGATGCACTCGAGCACGCCGACGCCCTGCTGGTCGTCGAGGGCGGCAAGCCGGCGGGCGTCATCACCCGGCACGACCTGCTGGGCCATCTGTCCCACCGACCGAAGGGCTGATCATGGGCGAGCACAAGAGCGCGGCGGACGCCCGCGCGAGCCAGGGCTTCTCCACACGCGCGATCCACGCCGGCTACGAGCCGGACCCGTTGACCGGTGCGGTCAACGTCCCGATCTACGCCAGCTCCACCTTCGCCCAGGACGGCGTCGGTGGGCTGCGCGGCGGCTTCGAGTACGCCCGCACGGGCAACCCGACGCGGCAGGCCCTCGAGGCCAACGCCGCGTCGATCGAAGGGGGGACCCACGGTCGTGCCTTCGCCTCCGGGATGGCGGCGACGGACGCGATGCTGCGCACCGCCCTTCGTCCCGGGGACCACCTCGTCATCCCCGACGACGCCTACGGCGGCACCTTCCGCCTCATCGACAAGGTCTTCACCCACTGGGGGATCGAGTACACCCCGGCCCCGGTGACCGACGTCGACGCGATCCGCGCCGCGATCCGCCCCAACACCAAGCTCGTGTGGATCGAGACGCCGACCAACCCGTTGCTGAACATCGGTGACATCTCAGCCATCGTCGAGGTGGCCCACGCGGCCAAGGCGCAGCTGGTCGTCGACAACACCTTCGCCAGCCCCTACCTGCAGCAGCCGCTGGCGCTCGGTGCCGACGTCGTCCTGCACTCGAGCACGAAGTACCTCGGTGGTCACAGTGATGTCGTCGGCGGACTGCTCGTCACCGACGACGAGGAGACCGACGCCGGGATCGCCTTCCTGCAAAACGGTTCCGGCGGGGTGCCCGGCCCCTTCGACGCCTTCCTGACCTTGCGCGGGATCAAGACGCTGGGGGTACGGATGGAGCGGCACTGCGACAACGCCGAAGCCGTGGTCGACCTGCTGTCCTCTCGACCCGAGGTCTCTTCGGTGCTCTACCCGGGGCTGCCCGAGCACCCCGGGCATGCGGCGGCCGCGAAACAGATGAGCCGCTTCGGTGGGATGCTCTCGGTGCGCATGGCCGGTGGACGCGCTGCGGCCGAGCAGCTGTGCGCCCGCGCGGAGGTCTTCACTCTCGCCGAGTCGCTCGGAGGCATCGAGTCGCTGATCGAGCACCCCGGTGCCATGACCCACGCCTCGACGGCCGGGTCGATGCTCGAGGTGCCGGACGACCTCGTGCGCCTGTCGGTCGGCATCGAGGACGCGGCGGACCTCATCGCCGACCTCGAGCAGGCGATCGACGGACTCACCGACTGAGCGGCCCCGTACGCCGGCCGGACGTTCTGTGGATGGCCACTGCGTCCTTCCCCGCTTCGCCCCGTAGGCTGTGCTCGACACAGAGCGCGGCCGCAGGTCGCCCCAGTCCCAGGGAGGACCATCCACATGAGCAACCCGATCCTCAACCGGGTCGAGAAGGATGCGCAGCGCGGCTATGCCGGGTTCCGCGACTCCGGCATGTCGAACCACCAGCAGGGCTACGCGCCCCAGGCGGGGTACGGACAGCCCCAGGGCCGTGCGCCCCAGCAGGGCCACGGCCAACCCCAGCAGTACGGCCAGCAGGGGTACGGTCAGCCGCAGCCCGGGTTCGGTCAACCCGGTCCGGTCGGCGGCCTCGGCGGCGATGGCGGCGGAGGCCGCGCGGTCACCCTCGATGACGTCCTCATGCGCACCGGTGCGCTCTTCGCCGTGATGCTCGTCGTCGCGGCCGTTGGCTGGACGCTGGCGGCGATGGCCCCCGCGATCGGCGGCATGATGATGATGGTCGGCCTCGTCGGCACCATCGGCATGAGCCTGTTCGTGATGTTCCGGCGCAAGCCGATCGGCGCGGCCCTCGCGGTCGTCTACGCCGGGGTCGAGGGCCTTCTCGTCGGCCCGATCAGCTCCTTCTACCACCAGAACTTCGACCCCGCCGGCGGCAGTGTCTTCGAGTCCATCGTCACCCAGGCGATCCTTGCCACGATCTGCGTCTTCGGCTCGATGCTCGTGCTCTACAGCACCGGCGTGATCAAGGTGAACCAGAAGTTCCGGGCGATCATGGGCATGGCGATCATGGGGTACTTCATCTTCTCGATGATCAACCTCGGCTACATGCTGTTCTTCGACGGCTCGCCCTTCGGCTTCGGCGGGACCGGCTTGATGGGCATCGGCATCTCCGTCTTCGGCACCGGTCTGGCGGCGCTGACCCTGGCGATCGACTTCGACGACATCAACCTCGCGATCAAGACCGGCGCACCGGCGAGCTACTCCTGGCACCTGGCCATCGGCCTGCTCGTCACTCTCGTCTGGCTGTACCTCGAGCTGCTGCGCCTGCTGGCGCGTCTCCGCTCGGATTGATCCCACCCGACGTCGAGAGCGAGCTCGGCCGCGCGGTCCGGCGGTGGCAGCAGCTGCCCCTGGACCGCGCGGCCGACGCGCACCCGCAGGTGCATGCGCTGCTGGCCGACCTCGCGGGGGAGGCCGTGCCCGATCTCGGCCCGGCGGTCGTCATGGACCAGTTGCGCGTCGTCGTCTTCGATGCCTGCGCCGGCGAAGGGAGCCCCCCGCACCTCGCGGAGCGGCTCGCCGCCCTCCGCCTGCGTTGGAGCGAGGACCGCACGTCCTGAGACCGGGGTGCCGGGTCAGACGTCGGTGACCTGGTGCTCACCTCGGCGTCGAAGCATCGCCCACGGCCCGCGTGGGCCGGCCCGGTGTCCCTTGAGCTCGGCCGGAGCGACCTCGGTGCCGGGGGAGAAGACCGCACGCTCGGCGGCATCGTCGAGCGCCCCGATGCCCTCGCCGCGGCTCGGCTCCGGCTCGGTGTCGCTCTTCGCGTCCTCCGGCCAGGCGTTGACCTCGGCCGCCACCGTCGGCAGCAGGGCGGACGCGACCCGCGCGTAGCCCGCGGCGGAGGGGTGGAAGCGGTCTTGGCTGAACATCACCGACGGGCTCGCCGCGAACTCGGGACCGAGCAGGTCACCGATGGAGACGGTGCGGGCACCGGCCTCGACGGCGGTGACGGTCTGCGCGGCGGCGAGCTCCCGGCTCCACTGGCGCAACAGCCTGTTCAGGGGGAAGGGGACAGGCTCGACCGTGCCGAGGTCCGGACAGGTGCCGACCACGACCGGGATGTCGAGGGTGCGCAGGTACCGCACGGTGCGCTGGAGGTGCTTGACCGAGACCGACCGGTCGATGCGGTGGGTGACGTCGTTGGCTCCGACGAGGATGACGGCGACGTCGGCGTGATCGATGCGGGCGAGGGCACGCGAGAGCTGGATGTTCAGGTCCGAGGACTCGGCGCCGACGACGGCCTCGTTGGTCAGCTCGACCGGGCGTCCCATGATCGCGGCGAGCCCGCTGGCGAGGATCGCGCCGATCGTCTGGTACCGGTTGTCCGCGCCCATCCCGGCGGCGGTGGAGTCGCCGAGGACGAGGAGTCGCACGGGGTCCCCGGGGGCCGCGCCGTAGACCCCGTCGTCGTCGGGGGCCCCGTCGAAGGGGTTGCCGACGATCCGGCGGGTGATCTTGGCCTCGGCCTGGATGAGTCCGTACCCCAGGCCCGCGGCGGTGACTCCGGCCAGTGCCGTTCCTGCAGCGCCAGCGAGGGCACGTCCGGCCACCTTGCCCAGCTCAGCCATGGCTCTCCTCGACGTCAGGGGACTGCGTGACCCAACCTTGTCATCCCTGAGGGACAATGCCAACGAGCAGGCAACGACCCTGTGCCGCCGGCACACTCGTCGCGCAAACCGTTGGCCGACCAGAGGACGACATGACCGACTACCCCACGCTCTTCAGCCCGCTGGACCTGGGCTTCACGACCCTGCGCAACCGCACGATCATGGGATCGATGCACACGGGGCTCGAGGACAAGGCCCGCGACTTCGAGCGGCTGGCCGCGTTCTACGCGGAGCGGGCGAAGGGCGGTGCCGGGCTCATCGTCACCGGAGGCTTCGCGCCGAACCGCCAGGGCAGCCTGTACCCCTTCGCCTCGAAGCTGACCACCGAGCGGGAGGCGCGTCACCACCGGCAGATCACCGACGCCGTCCACGCCGAAGGCGGCAAGATCGCGCTGCAGATCCTCCACGCCGGTCGCTACGCGTACCACCCGTTCTCCGTCTCGGCGTCGAAGACCAAGGCGCCGATCAACCCCTTCACCGCGCGGGCCCTGAGCGAGAAGGGCGTTCGCCGCCAGATCAGGTCCTTCGCCCGGGCAGCGGAGCTGGCGCGCTCCGCCGGCTACGACGGTGTCGAGGTCATGGGCTCCGAGGGGTACTTCATCAACCAGTTCCTCGCGCCGCGCACCAACACGCGCGCCGACGGCTGGGGTGGCACCCCGGCCAACCGGCGGCGCATCGCCACGGAGATCGTGCGTTCGGTCCGCGCGGCCGTCGGCGAGGACTTCATCCTCGTCTACCGCCTGTCGATCCTCGACCTCGTCGAGGGTGGTCAGACCTGGGAGGAGATCCTGGCCCTGGCCACGGAGATCGAGGCCGCCGGGGCGACGATCATCTCGACCGGCATCGGGTGGCACGAGGCGCGCGTCCCCACGATCGTCACGTCCGTCCCGAGGAAGGCCTTCACCGAGGTCGCCGAGCGGCTGCGCCCGCACGTCAACGTGCCCGTCGTCACGAGCAACCGGATCAACATGCCCGACCAAGCGGAGCAGGCGCTCGCCGAGGGCCAGGCCGACCTCGTCCAGATGGCCCGCCCGTGGCTGGCCGACCCGGAGTGGGGGACGAAGGCACAGGCGGGGAACAGCGAGCAGATCAACACCTGCATCGCCTGCAACCAGGCCTGTCTCGACCACACCTTCCAGCGCACGGTCGCCTCGTGCCTGGTCAACCCGCGGGCCGGTCACGAGACCGAGCTGGTCCTCTCCCCGACGGCACGCCGCAAGCGGGTGGCCGTCGTCGGCGCCGGCCCGGCCGGGCTGTCCGCGGCGGTGTCCGCGGCCGAGCGTGGCCACGAGGTCGAGCTCTTCGAGGCGGGGGAGGACATCGGTGGCCAGTTCGCCCTCGCGATGCGCATCCCCGGCAAGGAGGAGTTCGCCGAGACCATCCGCTACTTCCGTGGTGAGCTCGAGCGTCGCGGTGTCACCGTGCACCTGGGCCGTCGCGCCGGGGTGCACGACCTCGAGACCTTCAACGAGGTCGTCCTGGCCACCGGCGTGACCCCCCGCGTCCCAGCGATCGAGGGGATCGATCACCCCATGGTCGCCACGTACCCGGAGGCCGTGCTCGGCACCCGCGACATCGGGGAGCGGGTCGCCGTCATCGGCGCCGGCGGGATCGGTGTGGACGTCACCGAGCTGCTCACGACCGTCGACTCACCCACCCTCGACATCAAGGAGTGGATGGACGAGTGGGGCGTCGACCCGACCTCGGCGGAGCGCGGCGGTCTCAAGGAGGCCCACCCGCAGCTGTCGCCGCGCACCGTCTACCTCGTCCAGCGCAAGGAGACGAAGATCGGCAAGGGGCTGGGCAAGACCACCGGCTGGGTGCACCGGGCGGCCATCAGGGCGAAGGGCGTGCACCAGATCACCGGCGCGTCCTACGAACGCATCGACGACGAGGGCCTGCACATCACCGTCGACGGCACGCTGCGGACCCTCGCCGTGGACAACGTCGTGGTCTGCACCGGGCAGGAGTCGGTGCGCGACCTCGTCGAGCCGTTGCAGGCGAAGGGGGTCGATGTGCACGTCATCGGCGGCGCGGACGTGGCGGCCGAGCTCGATGCCAAGCGCGCGATCCGCCAGGGCACCGAGCTGGCCACGGCCCTGTGAGGGTGGGCCCGGCCCGGGCACCATGACCCCGCTCCACGGGTGCGCCGGCGCGGTGGAGCCGCCACACTGGGGTGTCATGAGCGTGCCGTCCCACGAGAGCTGGATCGACAAGCAGATCCGGGAGGCGACCGAGCGCGGCGAGTTCGACAACCTGCCGGGCGCAGGCAAGCCGCTGCGCGGCGTGGACAACCCGGACCCGGACTGGTGGGTCAAGGGGATGATCGCCCGCGAGGGCCTGGATGCCTCCGACGCGATGCCGCCCGTCCTGCAGCTGCGACGCGAGGCGGCCGGCTACCCCGAGTCGCTCGCCGACGAGGCCTCCGAGGCCAACGTCCGCGAGCTCCTGAGGGACTACAACGCGCGCGTCATCGACGAGCGCCGTCGCCCCAGCCTGGGCCCCGTCTCCCGACCGGTCGCGCCGATCCTCGACGTCGAGGAGATCGTCGAGGGGTGGCGGGCCCTGCGCGTGGCGCGTACCCCGCGACCTCTCGACGAGGCGCCTGACCCCCCTTCGCCCCGTCCGTGGTGGCGCCGGTGGCTCGGACGCTGACCAGGAGCTACTGCGGTGGCGCGATGTCCTGCTGGGCGGGGACCTCGTCCTGGCGCAGGATCCCGACCTGGCAGGTCAGGCCGTTCGGGCCGTGGTTGCAGTAGCCGCCGGGGTTCGTGTGGAGGTACTGCTGGTGGTAGTCCTCGGCGTACCAGAACTGGCCGACCTCGCTCGCGGGGCGCATCTCGGTCGTGATCTGCGGCAGGTCATGCTGCGCCAGCTCCTCACCGAAGGCCGCGGCGGTCGCCTCGACGGCGGCCCGCTGGTCCTCGGTGGTCCAGTAGATCGCCGAGCGGTACTGGGTGCCGACATCATTGCCCTGCCGGTTCGCGGTCGTCGGGTCGTGGTTCTCCCAGAAGGCCTTGAGCAGCAGCTCGGGACGGGTGCGCGTCGGGTCGTAGGCGACGAGCACGCTCTCGGTGTGACCGGTGAGACCGGTGCACGTCTCCTCGTACGTCGGGTGCGGCGTGAAACCGCCCATGTACCCGGCGGCGGTCGCGACGACCCCCTCGAGCTGCCAGAAGATCCGCTCGGCGCCCCAGAAGCACCCCATGGCGACGTAGAGCACCTCGGTGCCCTCCGGCCACGGGCCTTCGAGCGGGGTGTCGAGGACCGCGTGGCGCTCCGGGAGGCGGAAGGGTCGCTCACCCCGACCGGACAACGCGGTGTCGGCGGTGGGCATGGGCGGGATCTGGCGGTGACCGAACATGCTCCCATTGTCTCAGGTGGGGAGTACTCCCCATTGGGCCGATCGGTTGCGCTCTCTAGGGTGGGCCCCACCGGGAGGAAGGCGGGAGATGAGCGGGAAGGTCACCCACGGCGCGGACGTCGAGGAGCTCGATGACATCGCCGTCGCTCTGCGACGGCAGGTGGCGCGGATCTGCGACGTCGGAGGTCGTGGTGCTGCCCAGCTGGAGAGGCTGCGCGCCCTGTGGGACGGGCCGGACTTCGAGAAGTTCGCCAAGGAGTGGCACGCCGCCCACCGGAGCATCGACGAGGCCGAGTCCGCGCTGCGGACCTACAGCCGCACCCTGGCGGCCGAGTCGGAGCAGCAGCGCCAGTCATCGCACCTCGGGTCCGTTCCGCCCGTCGCCAGCGCGGCGCCGACCGCGCACGCGGCCGTCGCCGCGCCCGGTGAGGACGCGCAGCAGGAGGCGTGGGGCCGGGTCGAGCAGCTGCGTCACGGCGTGACGGGCCTGACCGTCGACTCCTCGCAGGGGCCGGTGCTCCTCGCCTCGCCGCACGGGATGCTCATCACCGACCGCCTCATGCCCACCCTTCCGGACCTGCCGGGCCTGGAGGTGATCGGTGCCGACGAGCCCGGTCAGGGGCCGACCGCCTTCGAGCGGCTGGGCGCCGCGGACGCCGCGACCTCGACACCCGCAGAGAGCGCCCGCTCCGGGGCGCCGGCACAGATCCCCACCGGGGACGGCTCCCACGTCACCACGGCCGCGGACTCCGCCGGACAGCGCAGTGTCGCCTTCGACCCGCGGGGCCTGGCCGCGCGGACCGACTGGGCGGACTCCTCCTCGGTGGGCGGCTGGCTGGGGCTCGATGGGCCCGGCCCCAGGCCGTGGACCCGCGGTTGACCCCCCGCACGCCATGACGAAGGGCCGGGTGCCGCTGGAAGCGGTGCCCGGCCCTTCGTCGTCGGTCGATCAGGCGGAGTAGGGCTTCGCCGAGAGGACCTTGACCTCGATGATCTTGCCGGTGGGGGCCTCGTAGGTGGCGGTGTCGCCGACCTTCTTGCCGTGGATGGCCGCTCCCATGGGCGACTGCTCCGAGAAGACGTCGATGCTGTCGTCGCCGTCCGCGATCTCGCGCGAGCCGAGGAGGAAGGTCTCCTTGTCGCCGAACATCTCGACGGAGACGACCATGCCGGGCTCGACGATGCCGTCGTCCGGCGGGGCCTCGCCGACCGTGGCGGTCTGGAGGATCTGGTTGAGCTGGCGGATGCGGGCCTCCATCTTGCCCTGCTCCTCCTTGGCGGCGTGGTAGCCGCCGTTCTCCTTGAGGTCACCCTCTTCGCGGGCGGCCTCGATACGCTTGGCGATCTCGACTCGACCCGGGCCCGAGAGCTCGCGCAGCTCGGCCTGCAGTCGGTCGAACGCCTCCTGTGTCAGGTAGGTCGCGGTGGGCGCGGACTGGGTCACGGGGTACTCCTTGCGTTCGGGGCCGCAGGGACTGTGGCGTGCGTCCCCACGGATGATCACCGTGGTGCTCATCGCGCATCGGCTGATGATGCACAAAGGTCTGGACCGATCGGTCCAGACCCACGGTTGCGTGAAGTCCCCAGTCTAACGCTCTTTCCCGCGGGATGCAGGTCACCGTCCGCCGAGTCAGTCGATCGCGGAGCAGTCCTTGACGGTCGCGGTGACCGCCGTGGTCGTCGTGCGCACCGTCGCGCGCACGCGGGTGGTGCGCTCGTCGTCGGCCGGAACCTCGTGCTCTGCGGTGCCCACCCGCGCGTACTGGCCATCCATGGCCGTCACGGTGCACGAAATGGCCGTCCCCGTCGGCCGGGTCACGTCGAAGACCATGACGATCTCCCGGTCGTTGGGGTGCTCGAAGCCGATGTCGGTCGTCGTGATCGCGTCCTCGGTGCCGGAGACACCGAACCACACCGTGAGAGCGAGCCCGACGGTGACGAAGAGGCCGCCGAGCGCCCACCAGAGCCGGTTGGCACGGCCGGGCCGCGCCTCCACCTCGGCCTCCTCGCGCTCGGGGTCCCACGGGTCGTGGTCCTGCGCGTGAGTCGTCATCGCTGCTCCTGCGGACGAAGGGGGCTGGCACCGGCTCGCGTCGAGAGGCTCGGTGCGCGGTGAGAGGATGGCTCCATTGTCCGTGACACCACACCGCGTCGGCACACCGGGCCCGCGCGGGACCGCACCTGTCCGGGAGGACCCCACCAGTGGAAGCACTCAGGCTCATGGCCGTCCACGCCCACCCCGACGACGAGTCGAGCAAGGGCGCGGCGACAACTGCTCGCTACGTCCACGACGGAGCCGAGGTGCTCGTCGTGACGTGCACCGGAGGAGAGCGCGGGGACGTCCTCAACCCCAAGCTCAAGGACGACCCGCACATCACCCGCGACCTCGTCGAGGTGCGTCGAGGGGAGATGGCCCGGGCGCAGGCTGCCCTGGGCGTGGACCACACCTGGCTCGGTTTCGTCGACTCCGGCCTGCCTGAGGGCGACCCGCTGCCTCCCCTGCCCACCGGCTGTTTCTACCTGGAGCCGCTCGAGGTGGCCACCGAGGCGCTGGTGCGGGAGATCCGGCGCTTCCGACCGCACGTCATCACCACGTACGACGAGAACGGTGGGTACCCGCACCCGGACCACGTCATGACCAACCGGGTCAGCGTCGCGGCCTTCGAGGCGGCGGGGGACCCGCAGGCCTACCCGCACGCCGGTGAGCCCTGGCAGCCGCTCAAGCTCTACTACATCGGTGGTTTCAGCCGGGAGCGGATGGAGGCCCTGCACGAGGCCATCCTCGAGCTGGGCAAGGAGTCGCCCTTCGTCGACTGGCTCGAGCGGACCAAGGGGCGCCCGCAGCGGCCGGTGACCACGTGGGTGCCCTGCTCGGACTTCTTCGACCAGCGCGACGACGCGCTGCGCTCGCACGCCACCCAGATCGATCCCGATGGCTTCTTCTTCGCGGTGCCCAATGACATGCAGGCGCGGATCTGGCCGACGGAGGAGTACGAGCTCGTGCTCAGCCACGTGCGCACCGATGACCGTGAGGACGACCTCTTCGCGGGGATCCCGCCGTCGCTGTCCGCGGCGGATGCCCTGGCCGAGCGCACCGACCTCGAGCTGGTGCGCGACGATCGCATCGCGCCGACCGTCAAGGAGTGGGCGTGAGCGCCCCGAGCTCCGAGGTCGGTCCGGGTTTCCTCGCCTTCGTCGCCTTCTTCTTCCTCGCGGTGGCCCTGTGGCTGCTCATGCGCAACATGTTCACGCGGATGCGCCGGATGAACCTCGCCCAGCGCGCGGAGGAGCAGCGGGCGGCGCGCGCAGCGCGACCGCCCGAGGAGACCCGGGCGACCGAGGCCGGGGACTCAGGTGTTGGCGATGGGCCCGAAGAGGGCCAGCGTCGCGGCGACGAAGTGTGAGATGAAGGCGAGCACCGTCAGCGCGTGGAAGATCTCGTGGAAGCCGAACCACCGCGGTGAGGGGTTGGGCCGCTTGAGCCCGTACACGACCGCGCCGGCGGTGTAGAGCGCGCCACCCAGCGCCACGAAGGTGAGGATCAGCCATCCGCCGTGGGTCAGCAGCGGCTGGATGTAGAAGACCGCGACCCAGCCCAGGGCCATGTACACCGGGACGTAGAGCCAGCGCGGGGCACCGACCCACAGCACCCTGAAGAGCACGCCGACGGTGGCCCCGCTCCAGACGATGACGAGCAGGGTGACCGCCTGGGCGCGCGGCAGCATCAGGGCGAAGGGGGTGTAGCTCCCGGCGATGATGAGGAAGATGTTCGCGTGGTCCCACCGCCGCAGGGCGCCGGCAGTCTTCCCGCGCCACCGGCCGCGGTGGTAGACCGCGGAGGTGCCGAAGAGGAGGCCGGCCGTGATGGTGAAGACCATCGCCGCCAGCCGACCGCCCTGGGTGGGGGCCGTGGAGGTGAGGATCAGCCCGCCGATGAGGGCGAGGGGAGCGGTGACCAGGTGCAGCCACCCCCGCAGGTGGGGCTTGACGGCTTCGACGAAGGCGTCGACCTGCCCGCCGACGTCATGCACGAGCTCCTTCATCTCACTCCGGGGGGACTCCATCCAACCACGGTAACTTACGGGTGCGTAGGTTGGCCATGTCGAGCAGGGGTTGCCGACCTGTGGGCTCGGACACGGGTCGCGACGGTAGGTTGGGCCCGGCCGACACCTCGCCACGAAAGGGATCGCGAGTGCGCAACCCGCTCTACAGCGCCTACGAGCGACGCCTCGTGCGCCAGCTCAACCGTGATGCCGTGCCGCGGCACGTGGGGATGATCGTCGACGGGAACCGACGCTTCGCCAAGGAGCGCGGCGGCAACGCCGAGGCCGGCCACCGGGCCGGGGCGGCGAACATCGCCAGCTTCCTCGAGTGGTGCGAGGACGCCGGCGTCGAGGTCGTGACGCTGTGGCTGCTCTCCACGGACAACCTCACCCGCCCGCCGGAGGAGCTCGACCGTTTGCTGCGGATCATCGAGGGCCTCGTCGCCGACCTGGCCTCGGCCGGTCGGTGGCAGCTGCACTCCGCAGGTGCGCTCGACATGCTCCCGGCGCAGACGGCCGCCGCGCTGCGGCGTGCCGAGGAGGAGACTGCCGGTGTCGACGGGCTCGTCGTCAACGTCGCGGTCGGGTACGGCGGTCGGCAGGAGATCGCCGACGCGGTCCGCTCCCTGCTGTGTTCGCGTGCGGCGCAGGGCGCGACGATCGAGGACGTCGCCCAGGACCTCACGGCCGAGGACATCGGCGACCACCTCTACACCAAGGGGCAGCCCGACCCGGACCTCGTCATTCGCACCTCGGGCGAGCAGCGCCTCTCCGGTTTCCTCCTGTGGCAGTCCGCGCACAGCGAGTACTACTTCTGCGAGGTCTACTGGCCCGAGTTCCGTCGGGTGGACTTCCTGCGGGCCCTGCGCTCCTACGCCGACCGGCACCGGCGCTTCGGCAGCTGACCTCCGCCTGTCGCCGGGCGAAGGGGAGGGGGGTGCGAGTGACGGATGTGGCGGGTGAGGTGTCCGGGACGTGAAATCTGCGGCACCGGTGTCGACACGCCCCCGCGGTCGCGTGCGGCCGCGCGATCCGGTCGTACGTTGAGCGTGACGGACTGCACATCGCAGATCGTTCGGGAGGCCTCAGGCATGGAGCTGTTGCTCAGCGGAAGGGGTCGGACCCGGCCCCGGCTCACGCCCACGGCCCGGTCCCGGCACCAGCACCGAGAGTAGGCGCGCACGCGCCTGGCGGCGCGGCGCCCCGTGGAGGAGACCGACGTGGACGACCTGATGACCCAGACCGTCACCCCCTCTGGCACGCAGCGTGACGGCGCGCCCGACCCGGTGGACCTGCCACCCCGTGACGAGGGCTCTCGCACCTACGTCATCGACACCTCGGTCCTGCTCTCCGATCCACGGGCAGTGATGCGCTTCAAGGAGCACGAGGTCGTCCTGCCGGTCGTCGTCGTCACCGAGCTCGAGGGCAAGCGCCACCACCCGGAGCTGGGGTACTTCGCGCGGACCGCCCTTCGCCTCCTCGACGACCTGCGGATCGAGGCCGGCCGGCTCGACGCCCCGGTGCCGGTGGGTGAGGAGGGGGGCACCCTGCGGGTGGAGCTCAACCACACCGATCCGATGGCGCTGCCCTCCGGCTTCCGCCTCGGGGACAACGACACCCGGATCCTCGCCGTGGCGAAGAACCTCTCTCTCGAGGGCGCCGACGTCACCATCGTGTCCAAGGACCTGCCGATGCGCGTCAAGGCATCCGCGGTGGGCCTCGACGCCCAGGAGTACCGGCACGAGCAGACCCGCGCGGACTCCGGCTGGACGGGCATGGCCGAGGTCGAGATGGGTGGCGCGGACGTCGACCACCTCTACGAGACCGGCCGGGTCGAGCACCTCGCCGCCGCCGAGCTGCCCTGCCACACGGGGCTGAAGATCATCTCCGAGCGCGGCAGCGCACTCGGACGCGTCGGCGCGGACAAGCAGGTGCGTCTCGTGCGCGGCGACCGGGACGCCTTCGGGCTGCACGGACGCTCGGCCGAGCAGCGGATCGCCCTCGACCTCCTCCTCGATCCGGACGTCGGCATCGTCAGCCTGGGTGGCCGAGCGGGGACCGGCAAGAGCGCGCTCGCGATGTGCGCCGGCCTCGAGGCGGTGATGGAGCGACGTCAGCACCGCAAGGTCATGGTCTTCCGCCCGCTCTACGCCGTCGGCGGTCAGGAGCTCGGCTACCTGCCCGGGAGCGAGCAGGAAAAGATGGGCCCCTGGGCCCAGGCGGTGCACGACACGCTCGGCGCCGTCGTCTCCAAGGAGGTCGTCGAGGAGATCCTCGACCGTGACCTGCTGGAGGTGCTCCCGCTGACCCACATCCGCGGTCGGAGCCTGCACGACGCCTATGTCATCGTCGACGAGGCGCAGAGCCTGGAGCGCAATGTCCTGCTCACGGTGATGTCCCGCGTGGGGCAGAACTCGAAGATCGTCCTCACCCACGACGTGGCCCAGCGCGACAACCTGCGCGTGGGGCGCCACGACGGGGTCGCCGCGGTGATCGAGACCCTCAAGGGGCACCCGCTCTTCTCGCACGTCACCCTCACCCGCAGCGAGCGCAGCCCGATCGCGGCGCTCGTGACCGACCTGCTCGAGGGCGTGGACGTCTGAGCGACGGCCCCGGACGAAGGGGGTGCCCCCGCCATCACCGGCGGGGGCACCCCCTTCGCCTGTGGGGGCGCCCCCTTCGCCTGTGGGGGCCGGGTGGCGTCGAGGAGTGCTGTCCGTTAAGGTCTCGAACTGATAACGGCGGTTCGCGTCCGGGTGGGCCGCCTCCCCACAGCCACTCCTTGGAGTGGCTGTCGTCGTGGAAGGAGCTGGTGACGTGGGCTCGTCGAGCTACACGCCGCGGCACGGGCCGTCCACGGGCGGCCGTCGCGGTGCGTCCGCGGTGCTCTCAGCAGTCCGCCGGCCCGTCGTCGGTGGCGCACTGGCCGTGACACTGCTCGGTTCCGTCGGAGCCACCGTCGCCATCGGGGACCCCTCCCACCCCGGCGACGCGACCGCGGCGTCCTCCGCGACGAGCGAGCCCGCGCAGACACCGGCCACCAACACCGTCACCGCGGACATCGCGCGACTGGCGGAGGACCGCCGCTCGACGAATGTCTCCCGCAGCGCCTCCCGCGAGCAGGACCGCCGCGAGGTGGCCGAACGCGCGAAGGAGGCGGCGGCGAAGAAGAAGGCCGCCGCCGAGCGCAAGGCGAAGGCGGCGAAGGCAGCCCGCGCCGAGAAGAAGCGCGAGAACGAGGCCAAGCCGGTCGGCGAGCGCGACTTCACCCAGGCGCAGCTCGCCACGATCCGCAAGGACCCCAAGCCCTACGCCATCGAGCTGATGCGTGAGCGTGGCTGGGGCGACGCCGAGTGGGGCTGCCTGGACTCGCTGTGGATCGGCGAGAGCGACTGGGAGCACGACGCGACCAACTCCTCGTCCGGCGCCTACGGCATCCCGCAGTCCCTGCCGGCGAGCAAGATGGCCTCGGCGGGCTCCGACTGGAAGACCAACCCGATCACGCAGATCGAGTGGGGTCTGGACTACATCAAGAGCAGCTACGGCAGCCCCTGTGAGGCGAAGTCCTTCTGGGACAGCAAGGACCCGCACTGGTACTGACCGGGTCACCCCCGGCTGAGCGTGGTCAGCAGTTCCCGGGCCACGTGCGGGAGGGGAGCCGTCAGGTCGAGCACGTGGTAGCGGGAAAACCAGCCGGACAGGTCGAGGCCCACGCCCACCCCGACCAGCTCGATGTCGCTGGAGCGGTCCAGGTCGGCGATGACGTCGGCCAGGTGGTGGTCGAGGTAGGCGCCGTCATTCGCCCGACTCGTCGAGGTCTCCATCGGTGAGCCGTCGGTGACGACCGCCAGCACGTGACGTCGGGCCTCGATCGAGCGCAGGCGCTCGGCGGCCCAGAGGATCGCCTCGCCGTCGACGCTCTCCCGGTAGGCGGAGGTGCGCAGCAGGGCGGAGGCCTGGACGTCACGGCCCCGTGTCGCCTCGGCATCGCGCAGGACGAGGTGCTGCAGCTCGGCCAGTCGGCCGGGGCGCGTCGGGCGTCCGGCCCGCTGCCAGTCGCGGCGGACCAGTGCCCCACCCCACGAGCGGGTGGTGTGCCCGAGGATCTCGCCGGACAGCCCGGCGCGGTTCATCGCCCGGCCCCAGACCTCGACGAGGGGGGCCATCCGCTCGCGGTGCGCCTTCATCGAGCCCGAGCAGTCCAGCAGGACCGTCACGGCGGTCGTGGTCGAGGGTCGGTCATGACGGGAGCGGAAGACGCGCGCATCCCCGGTGCGCGTGACCGGCCGGGTCAACCGGGCCGGGTCGAGCTCACCCTCCTCGAGGTCGACCTCCCAGCCCGTGGTCTCGGCACTGGCGAAGGTGCGGCCCATGGCCTGGGCGAGTCGGGCGACGCTCAGCCCGCTGTCGCGCACGAGGTGGTCCAGCCTCTCGTCCAGCGCGGCGCGGTCGCTCGGGGGGACGAGGGCCCGGGCGGGGTCGCACCGGTCGTGCCTGCTGGTGAAGACCCGGTAGCCGCCATCACCCGTCGCCAGCGCTTCGCTGCGCGCGAGGTCGAGCCGGCCCGCGGGGCCCTCGCCCTCGTCGAAACCGACGAGGAGGGAGAGGGCCGTCGTGCCGGTGTCCTCCGGGTCGTCGGCAGGGTCGACCTCCTCGCCCTCGGCCGCGCGGGCGGCGGCCACGAGCGAGGCCGCCACCCGGGCCAGCTCTCCCGCCGGCTCCGCGTAGGCGGTCTGGTCGTGCCGGGCCGTCCGCAGCCGCGCCAGCGGGCCCCCGATCGCACCGGCGATGGTGAATCGCGTGTGCTCGATGAGATCGCTGACCCGGTCGTCGATCCCCCGGGCGAGGACGCGGGAGCGACAGATCTGGGCGATCGTGAGGACGAGCAGACCCTGCTCGGTCTCGAGGAGGTCGCTGCCCACGAGCTGTCGAGTCCACGCGTCGAAGCGGTGCTCCAGATTGTTCACCAGACCGGGCAGCCGGGGGTCGGCGAGGGACTCGACGCGGATCTGCTCGAGCATCGCGAAGACGAGGTCGGCGACGAGGTCGTCACCGGGGGTGGTCGCGAGGAAGGTCGCCGGGTCGCTGTGCCGCACGAGGAGGGCCACGGCGTCCGTGGCGCCCCGGTGGCTGGCCCAGTCGTCCACGTGTGCCGCCGGGTGCAGGTGGGGTGCCCGCGCCGGGACCGGTCGTCGGCTGAGCTGCCACCGCGACCACTGGCGCCCCAGGTCCGGGCGGTGGCTCACGGCCCGCGCCGCGGCACCGGACAGCCGCACCACCGCCTCCTGCGTCCGCGCGGCCTCCTGCGGCGTCTCCCGCCCGGTGAGCAGGGGCGCTGCCGGGTCGATCACCGTGCCGAACCCGCGAGCGTGGCCTCTCGAGGTCCGGTCGGCCCGGCAAGCAGGTCGAGCTCGCGGTCGAAGCAGCGCTGGAAGAGCTCCTCCACGACCGGCTCGTCGTCCGGGTCGCACTTGTTGACGAAGGTGTAGCGCAGCGCCGTGCCGAGGTCCTCGAAGAGGTCGATGTTCTCCGCCCACGCGATGACGGTGCGCGGCGACATCAGGGTGGCCAGGTCGCCCGCGGAGAAGGCCGCGCGGGTCAGGCCCGCGAACTGCACCATGCCGGCCACGAGGTCACGGTCGGCGGCGATGCCGGGCACGTGGGCCGTGACGATGGCGGCCTCCTCGGAGGCGGGCAGGTGGTTGAGCGTGGCCGCGATGTCCCAGCGGTCCAGCTGCGCGTGGTTGAGGCGATGGGTGCCGTGGTACATCCCGGTGACGTTGCCGAGACCGACGGTGTTGCTCGTCGCGAAGATCCGGAAGCCGGGGTCGGGGTCGAGGACGCGGGACTGGTCGAGCAGGGTCAGGCGGCCCTCCCTCTCGAGGAGTCGCTGGATGACGAACATCACGTCCGGTCGCCCCGCGTCGTACTCGTCGAAGACCAGGGCGACCCCGTGCTGGAGCGCCCACGGCACGATGCCCTCGATGAACTCCGTGACCGGTTGGCCGTCGCGCAGGGTGATCGCGTCCTTCCCGATGAGGTCGAGGCGCGTGATGTGCCCGTCGAGGTTGATGCGGACGCACGGCCAGTTGAGTCGGGCCGCGACCTGCTCGATGTGGCTCGACTTGCCCGTGCCGTGCATGCCCTGGACGAGGACGCGGCGGTTGTGGGCGAATCCGGCCAGCAGGGCCCGGGTCACCGCCGGCTGCAGTCGGTAGGTCGGGTCGAGGCGGGGGACGTGCTCGCCGGTCTCCCGGAAGGCCGGGACGACGAGGTCGGTGTCGATGCCGAAGGTCTCGCGGACGTCGACCGTGGTGTCAGGGATCATGAGACCTCCTGCGTCTCGCGGGTGTCGGTGTCGGTGGACCCCTCGCTCTCGATCGTGGCGATCGAGGCGGCGGCAGCCATGAGGGGCTCGACGAGCTTGGGTGCCTCGGCGGCGGGAAGTCGCATGGCCGGGGCCTGGATCGCCAGGCACCGGTTGCTGCGACCGCGGTCGCTGGGGATGGGGACCGCGATGCACACGAGGCCCGGGAGGAACTCCTCGTCGTCGATGGCCCACCCCTGGGTGCGGGCCGCCTCGAGGCTCCTCTCGAGATCATCGGGGTCGGTGAGGGTCGCCGGCGTCAGCGCAGGAAGGGGGGAGTGGCTCAGCAGCTTCCGGCGCTGGGTGGGCGTCATCTGTGCGAGCAGGACCTTGCCGCTGGCCGAGGCGTGGACCGGGGCGCGGCTCCCGACGGCGAGCGTGAAGCGCAGGGGTGCGGTCGTCTCGACGCGGTCGAGGTAGATGACCTCGTCACCGGAGAGGGCCGTCAGGTTGCAGCTCTCGCCGGTGGACTCGGCCAGGTGGCGCAGCACCCCGTGCGTCGCGCCGTACTGGGCGGCGTTGAGCAGGATGTCCTCGGCCAGCTCGCGCAACCGGGCTCCGGTCCCGTAGTGCCGCCCGTCGACCTGGCGCACGAGCAGACCGGCGTCCTCGAGCTGTCGCAGCATGCGGTGCAGGGTCGGCTTCGGGAGGCCGGACTCGACGGCAAGCCCCTGCAAGGTGACGAACTCGTCCTTGGCGGCGATGAGCTCCAAGAGGGAGAACACGCGCAGCGTCGGCGTCTCGCCGCCGATGTCGCGCGGCTGCCCGGCCGTGGGTGTGGAGTCGGTGTCCATGGCACTCACCGTACCCAGTCTCTGTTTTCGGAACAAGGCGTTCAGGAAATGTGATCAGACCCTTGACGAGGCGTCGCGACACTGCCTACCGTTGCCCTAGGTTCCATTTTTCATGGTGGAGCGTCTCGATATCCAGAACTTTTACCTTGATCGGAGTGTCCCATGAGCACCCAGACACCAGAGCGCCAGATGGGCCGGGACGGCCACGCGGCACCGGAGCGCGAGATGAGCACGAAGGCGCCGGACACCCGGCAGGTCACCTCCGGAGTGACCAGGATGACCCCCTCCGAGGCCTTCGTCGAGACCATGGTCGCCAACGGAGTGACCGACATCTTCGGCATCATGGGGTCCGCCTTCATGGACGCCATGGACATCTTCGCCCCGGCCGGCATCCGCCTCGTGCCCGTCGTGCACGAGCAGGGTGCCGCCCACATGGCCGATGGCTATGCCCGCGTCTCCGGCAAGCACGGCCTGGTCATCGGCCAGAACGGACCCGGGATCAGCAACTGCGTCACGGCCATCGCGGCGGCGTACTGGGCGCACAGCCCCGTCGTCATCGTCACCCCCGAGACGGGGACGATGGGCATGGGCCTCGGTGGCTTCCAGGAGGCCAACCAGCTCCCGATGTTCCAGGAGTTCACGAAGTACCAGGCCCACGTGAACAACCCGAAGCGGATGGCTGAACTGACGGGGCGCGCCTTCGACCGCGCGATGACCGAGATCGGCCCCACGCAGATCAACATCCCCCGTGACTACTTCTACGGTGAGATCGAGACGGAGATCCCCACCCCGCAGCGGCTCGACCGGGGGCCCGGGGGTGGCGCCAGCCTGGACGCTGCCGCTGACCTGCTGGCCCAGGCGGAGTTCCCCGTGATCATCTCCGGTGGGGGCGTCGTCATGGCCGACGGGGTCGAGGAGTGCAAGGCCCTGGCGGAGCGCCTCGGCGCCCCGGTGGTCAACTCCTACCTCCACAACGACTCGTTCCCGGCCAGCCACCCGCTGTGGTGCGGCGCCCTCGGATACCAGGGGAGCAAGGCCGCGATGAAGCTCATCGCGCAGGCGGACGTCGTCGTCGCCCTCGGCTCGCGCCTCGGCCCCTTCGGGACCCTGCCCCAGCACGGCATGGACTACTGGCCGAAGGACGCGAAGATCATCCAGATCGATGCGGACCACAAGATGCTCGGTCTGGTGAAGAAGATCAGTGTGGGCATCTGCGGCGACGCCGCCGAGGCGGCGGTCGCGCTGCGCGAGCGCCTGGAGGTGCGCGACCTGCGCTCGGACGACAATCGTGAGGCGCGGGTCGAGACCATGCGGCGCGAGCAGGACGCCTGGGAGCAGGAGCTCACCGAGTGGACCCACGAGAAGGACGGGTACAGCCTGGAGATGATCGAGGAGGCGAAGGGCGAGGACGGCTCCTGGCTGAGCCCGCGCCAGGTCCTGCGAGAGCTCGAGAAGGCCATGCCCGAGCGCGTCATGGTCTCCACCGACATCGGGAACATCAACTCGGTCGCCAACTCCTACCTGCGTTTCGAGGAGCCGCGCTCCTTCTTCGCCCCGATGAGCTTCGGCAACTGCGGCTACGCCCTGCCGACGATCATCGGCGCCAAGGCCGCGGCCATGGACCGACCGGCCGTCGCCTACGCCGGTGACGGCGCGTGGGGCATGTCCATGGGGGAGGTGCTCACGGCCGTTCGCCACGACATCCCGGTCACGGCGGTCGTCTTCCACAATCGCCAGTGGGGTGCCGAGAAGAAGAACCAGGTCGACTTCTACGACCGCCGCTTCGTCGCCGGCGAGCTGGAGAGCGAGAGCTTCGCCGGCATCGCCCGGGCGATGGGTGCGGAGGGCGTCACGGTCAGTGAGCTCGACGAGGTCGGTCCCGCACTGACCGCGGCAATCGACGCCCAGATGAACGAGGGCAGGACGACGGTCATCGAGATCATGTGCACGCGTGAGCTCGGTGACCCGTTCCGGCGGGACGCGCTCTCCAAGCCGGTCCGACTGCTCGACAAGTACAAGGACTACGTCTGAGCCAGGTCGCCGCCCGTGGGCGAAGGGTGAGCCGGCGCCCCGCGGGGGGCTGACGGTGCACCTGATGTCCCGACTGCCGACACCAGTTGATGCTGGTGTCGGCAGTCGTAACATGTTGGGTCGCCACGTACTCTCAGCAGATGAGTTCGCAGGGTGTGGGTCGTGCTCCGTCGATGGCGGATGAGACGGCACGGATCGTGCGGACGTGGATCCAGCGTCGCGAGCTCGTCCCGGAGGAGCTCTACTCGGTCAGTACGGTGGCCGAGAGGTTGGGCATCTCGCGCAGTCCCGCCCGGGAGGCCCTGCTCGCGCTCGCCGAGGCGGGCCTGGTGCAGTTCGTGAAGAATCGTGGCTTCCGGGTGCTCGTGCCGGGGCCGCGGGAGGTCGTCGAGATCGTGCACCTGCGGTTGGCGCTCGAGCCGGCGGCGGCTGCTGCCGCGGCCCGTGGGGTGGAGGGGGCGAGGGCTGTGCTGCCCGGTCGGCTCCGGGACATGCAGCGCGCGGCGCTCAAGGGCGACGAGGGCGGTTTCAGTGCGCACGATCGAGCGCTCCACGAGCTGATCATGGAGTTGGCCGGCAATGCCCGGGCTGCTCGAGTCGTGGCCCGGCTGCGAGAGTCCCTGGAGTTGCTCGGGGCGTCAACCGCTGGCCGCACCAGAAGCCTCTTCGACATCTACCACGAGCACGTGCCGATCGTGGACCGGATGTGCCTGGGGGACGCGTCCGGCGCGCGCAGCGCCATGGAGCGGCACCTTGAACGCACTGGCCTGCTGCTCATGCGTCAGGCCAGCGGGGTGGGCGACCACTCGGGCGTGGAGGCGTGGCGGGAGCTCATCGGTGAGTTTCCCTCGGAGCTATCGGCGCAACTGCCGGTCAGCGGGCAGGAGTCTGGTGATCTCGGCGGCGGCGTCGACGGCCAGGCGGGCTAACTCGCTCTGTCGTGGCCGGCTCATGCGCACGGTGGGGACCTGGATGACGACCGCCGCGTGCGCCCGACCTGCGAGATCGAGCACGGGGGCGCCGACGCAGCGGACACCCTCGACGTTCTCCTGGTTGTCGATCGAGTACCCACGGGTGCGCGTCCGCTCGAGGTCCGCGCTCAGCTCGTCCGGACTCGCCAAGGTCGTCGACGTCAGCGTCGGTAGCCTCCGGGGCAGCGCCGCGAGATAGCTGCTGGCATCGGGGTCGTGGGCGAGCATCGCTTTGCCTGCTGCGGTCGTGTAGAGCGGGAAGCGCGCACCCGCATGCTGCTCGAAGCGCAGGGGCAGGGTGCTCTGCCAGCGCAGCATGACGACGGACTCGCCTCCGTCACGCACGGTGAGGTTCACGGACTCGTCGCACTGGCTGTGCACGCCCTCGAGGACGGGTGTGGCCCGGTCCAGTCCGAAGAATCTCCCGGCGACCTGGCCCATGAGCACGGCCTTGGGTCCGAGGTGGAAGGACTCGCCCCCGGGCGAGCGTTGCAGGTAGCCCTCGGCGACGAGGGCGCCGACGAGACGGGAGGCGGTCCCGGAGGAGAGCCCGAGGGCGTGTGCGACCTTGCCGACGGGGAGGGGGTGCTCGCTCGTCATGAACAGGTCCAGCACCGCCGCGGCCCGTCGCACGGCCTGTGTCCCGGCCGGTGCGTGGGGCCGTCCGGGGGTGTGGTTGGCGGGGTCAGGGGGAGGTGTGGCCACGGTGTCAATCCTAGGTGGGGGGGTTCACAGGTGCGCTTTCCTGCCCTAGCATCACTCCCACATTATGGGAGCCACTCCCACACTATAGGAATGAGGAACAATGGCGTCTCTCAACGAATCCGTCTTCACGTGGGCGGCTCCGCCGCTGAAATTCGGTCACGGTGCGCTCGACGAGATCGGTGCGGAGCTGGCCGCACGCGGCTGCAGATCGGTGCTCGTCCTCGCGGATGCGGGGGTCGTGGCGACCGGAACGCCCGAGCGGGTCCTCGAGTCCATCCGGGCCCAGCAGATCGACGCCCGGCTCTACGGGACCGTGGGCGTGGAGCCCACGGACGTGAGCATCAACGAGGCGGTGGCCTTCGCCCGGGAGGGGGAGTGGGATGCCTACGTCGCCGTCGGAGGTGGCTCGGTCATCGACACGGCCAAGGCGGTCAATCTCCTGACCACCCACGACGGGGAGCTGCTCGACTTCGTCACCCCACCCATCGGCGGGGGGCGGGCGCCCTCGCGTCCGCTCAAGCCACTCATCGCCGTCCCCACGACGGCGGGCACGGGGAGCGAGTCGACGACGATCTGCGTGATCGACCTGCTCGACCAGCACCTCAAGGCGGGGATCAGCCACCCCGCCCTGCGGCCCTCGCTCGCGATCATCGACCCCGTGACGACGATGACCATGCCGCCGGAGGTCACCGCAGCCAGCGGGATGGACGTGCTCTCGCACGCGCTGGAGAGCTATACGAGCGTGAGTTTCGACGCCAAGCCCGCGCCGGAGGACCCGATGAAGCGTCCGGCCTTCTGCGGGTCGAACCCCATCAGCGATGTGTGGTGCGAGATGGCCCTCACCCTCGTGGGCAAGCACCTACGCAAGGCGGTGATGAATGGCCGCGACATGCACGCCCGCGAACAGATGCTCCTCGCGTCGACCTACGCCGGTACCGGTTTCGGCAACGCGGGAACCCACCTTCCGCACGCCAATGCCTACCCCATCGCGGGTGCGGTGCAGAACTATCAGGCGAGCGGGTACCCGGTGATGCCGATGGTGCCGCACGGCCAGGCCGTCTCCGTGACCGCGCCCCACGTCTTCCGATGGACCTATCCGGGTGACCCCGAGCGTCACCTCCGCGCCGCCCAGCTGCTCTCCGGACAGACCTTCACCCAGACGGATGGCGCGGACGCCCTCGCCGGTGTGCTCAGCCAGCTCATGTCGGACATCGGCATCCCCGACAACCTGGGGCACTTCGGGTACGGGGAGGCCGACGTCGAGGGCCTGGTGACCGGGGCGATGAAGCAGACCCGCCAACTGTCCGTCGTCCCCCGGCCGGTGACGCCAGAGGCGCTGACGGGGATCTTTCGTGCGGCGCTGCACGGGGGGTCGTGATGGTCACGAGTGACGCCCAGGATGTTGACCGGGCACCCGATGGTGGGGGTGGCAGCGAGAGCGTGCAGGTGAGTCGCTCCGAGCTGCGTACCGTCCTGCTGTCCACCGTCGTGGGGACCACCGTCGAGTGGTACGACTTCTTCCTGTACGGCGTGGCTGCCGGCATCGTCTTCAACAAGCTGTACTTCCCCTCGGAGGACCCCGTCGTGGGCACCCTCTTGGCCTTCGCCACCTTCGCCGTGGGTTTCGTCGCCCGTCCTTTCGGTGGGCTGATCTTTGGGCACATCGGCGACCGCGTCGGCAGGAAGAAGACCCTGATCGCGACGATGATGATCATGGGGGTCGCCACCTTCCTCATCGGTGTACTGCCCACCTACGCGTCCATCGGTGTCGCCGCGCCGATCCTGCTCGTCGTGCTCCGTCTCGCACAGGGCATCGCCATCGGCGGCGAGTGGGGCGGGGCCGTCCTCATGTCGACCGAGTACGCGCCGCCCGGGAGGAAGGGACTCTTCGGCTCGGTCCCGCAAATGGGGTTGGCCATCGGATTGCTGCTGGGGACCGGTGTGTTCTCGATCCTCACCTGGGTGACCAGCGAAGAGGCCTTCCTCGCCTGGGGCTGGCGCATCGCCTTCGGCCTGAGCGCCGTCCTCGTCCTCGTCGGCCTCTACATCCGCCTGAAGGTGATGGAGACCCCTGCCTTCCGCAAGCTCGAGAAGGAGGAGGAGAAGGCCGCCGTCCCCGTCCTGGAGCTGGTGCGCTCGCGTGTCAACCGCAAGCACCTCTGGCTGGGCATGGGTGCCCGGTGGGTCGAGGGGCTCGCCTTCAACACCTGGGCCGTCTTCAGCATCGCGTACGGCACGGGGACCCTCGGACTCTCGGAGTCGACGATGCTCACGGCTGTCATGTTGGCTGCTGTGGTCCTCGTCGTGCTCATTCCGGTCTTCGGCAAGCTGTCCGACCGGTTCACCCGACGGACGACGTATGCATGGGGAACCGTGGCCATGGTGGTGATGACGGGGATCTCCTTCGAGATGCTGAACTCCGGAAACACCGTGGTCGTCATCATGGCCGTCGTACTGTCCCTCGGGGTGGTCTACCCCATGATGTACGGGCCGGTGGCGGCCTTCTTCACCGAGCTCTTCCCCGCCAACGTCCGGTACACGGGGATCTCGATCGTCTACCAGCTCTCCGGGATCTTCGCCTCCGGATTGACGCCGTTGATCCTCACGTGGCTGCTTGCCCGCGCGGGTGGTGACCTGGGGTACGTGCGCTGGTACTTCCTCGCGATCGGCCTCCTGAGCCTGGTGTGCACCCTGGCCATCCGACCCAAGGACCTGGTCGACGACCATGCCGTCGAGGAGTCGGCCTGACCCCGGTCAGGCCGACTCCGACGCACTCCGATGCCGTCGCCGAGCCCCGGCGCTGCGAGCAGCGCCGGGGCCCGGCTGGTGGTTCCTGGATCACCCGAGGAGGATCATTCCCATGAACGCCAGCCCGAAGACGAGTGCGGTCGAGACGACTCCGAGGACGAGCGGCCGTCCCCCGACCTTCTTCAGCAGGCTCACGTGCACCCCGGTGCCCAGGGCGAACATCGCGGCACCCAGCAGCAGCGTCTGCACGAACTGTCCGACGTCCAGCACCGCGGACGGCAGGGGGAGGAAGGTACGCACGAGGGCCATCGCGAGGAAGCCGAGGACGAAGAGCGGCACGATGGGCGGGAGCGCACCGGCGTCCGTGCCACCGGCACGCCGCTGGACGAGCGAGAGCGTGAAGATCACCGGGGCCAGCATGAGCACCCGTGCCAGCTTGACGACCACGGCGACGGTCAAGGCCCCGCCGCCGATGATGCCGCCGACCGCGACGACCTGGGCCACCTCGTGGATCGACCCGCCGGCGATGAGCCCTCGGGTGCGGTCGTCGATCCCGAGCGGGGCGAGCAGGAGGGGGAGGAGGAAGATCATGATGGTCCCGAAGAGCACCACGAGGCCGATCGCGGAGGCGACGTCGTCCTCGTCGCTGTCAGTGTTCCCTTCCACCGCGGCGACGGCGGCCGCCCCGCAGATGGAGAAGCCGCAGGCGATGAGCATGGTCAGCGGGCGGGGGATGGACATCCACCTCCCGAGGGCGAGCGTGCCGAGGATTCCACCGGCGACGATGACGACGACCACCGCCAGGACGCCGAAGCCGAGGGCGAGGATGTCGTCGAGGGCCAGCTGGAGCCCGAGGACGACGATGCCCAGGCGGAGGACCCGCTTGGCAGCGACCTTCATGCCGGGGCCGACGGCCTCGGGCATCCGCCAGACGTGGGTGACGACGACGCCCAGGAGGATCGCCACGAGGAGGGCGCTCAGCGCGGGGACCACCAGCTGCACGGCCCACGCGCCGACAGCCGCCGCGAAGGCGAGCGCGAGGCCCGGGGCGAGCCGAGTTGCCGGGGTCGGGGTCGGCGTGAGCCGGGGGGCCGGGGTCCGTGTGGTGTCCATGCTCTCGAGCATGGGATCCGGCGCTCGTCGCCACCAGACGGTGATTTGGCATCAGCTCATGCGTCCCGTGCATGACAAAGGGGGGATCCGATGATCCACGAGTGGCCGGACCTGGACACCCTCGAGCTGCTCGTCCTCGTCGCCGAGCTCGGTTCCATGGGTGCCGCCGCGCAGCGCCTGGGCATGAGCCAACCCGCGGCCAGCCGGGCCCTCGCGCGCTTCGAGCGGCGATGCGGACTGACCCTGCTGGAGCGCTCGCCGCGGGGTTCGCGGCTGACCTCCGAGGGGGCCCTGCTCGTCGACTGGTCGAGGGACGTGCTGGAGGCGGCCGAGCGGCTCACCCTCTCGGCCTCCGCGCTCCGCCGTCGCCGGGCCGCCCAGCTGAGGATCGCCGCGAGCATGACGGTCGCCGAGTACCTCGTGCCGAAGTGGCTGGCGGCCTTCCGGCGCGCACATCCCGACGTCCACGTCGACCTCGCGGTGATGAACTCCGAACACGTCATGGAACACGTGGTCGCGGGCGACCACGACCTCGGCTTCGTGGAGACGACGACGGTGCCCTCGCAGGTGCGCCACCGTCCCGTGGCGCGCGATCAGCTGTGCGTCGTCGTCGACGGCGACCACCCCTGGGCCCGGCGACGCTCGAGCCTGAGCCTGGCCCAGCTCGCGGTCACGCCGCTGGTGCTGCGCGAGCCGGGCTCCGGTACCCGTCGGGCGCTCGAGGACGCCCTCGGCCGACACGGACTGGATCTCGCGTCCCCCACCCAGGAGATGTCGAGCAATGCCGCCGTCCGGATCGCCACGTCGGCGGGTGTCGGTCCTGCGGTGCTCAGTGAGTACGCCGTGCGCGAGGCGCTCGAGCACGGTGACCTCGTCGAGGTTCCGCTGGCCGAAGGGAGCCTGCAGCGCGAGCTGTGTGCGGTCTGGGTCGGGGGCCCCCACCCTTCGGGGCCGGCCGGCGACCTCATCCGGGTGATCCTGCGATGACCGCGGCGTTCGCAGGGACCCGGTGGTGCGGGGCCGGCTGGGGAGTTGAGTGGATCAGGCGTGGTCTCGACCACGCCACTGCAGACGAGGAGGCGGTATGAGGTACATCGTCGGATGCTCGGCGGCCGAGCACGATCGTGAGGCGATCGCCCTCGCCTGGGCCCTGACCGATGCCACGGGAGCCGAGCTGCACCTGGTCCACGTGGTCCCCGGTCGCGCGCCGGAGCGGGCGACGAGCGCCCAGGAGGCCCAGTACCAGAAGTTCAGGCGGGCCGAGGCCGAGAAGCCGATGCGTCGGCACCAGGACCTCGTGCCGCCGGGGATCCCCGTGAGCAGCCACGTCGTCTTCGGTGAGACCCCGGCCGCCGGCCTGCTGGAGGCCGTCGAGGCACTCGGTGCCGGGCTCGTGATCGTGGGGACGGCACAGCGCTCGCCCTTGCGCCGGTTCACCGTCGGGTCGACCGCCACAGCGCTGTTGCGCAAGAGCATCGTCCCGATCGGGCTCGCCCCGTCCGGCTACCGGCCGCCGAGAGGGATCACCCGGATCACCTGCGCCATCGGCACCCGTGCTGGGCACGGGTCCCTGCTGGAGGTGGCGACGGAGGCCGCTGCCCGCCGCCACGCGCCGCTGCGGTTGGTCTCCCTGGTCACGGTGGACGCGCGCCGAGCAGGGCGCCAGGCCACCGGCTGGGCCGAGGCGCACGCGAAGGTCATCCTCGACCAGGCGGTCGAGGCCGTCGACCGTCGCACCCTGGTGCGTGCCGACATCGCGCCGGGACGCACCATCGAGGAGGCCATCGACAACCTCGACTGGGACGAGAGCGAGATCGTGCTCATCGGGTCCAGCCGACTCGCGAGCCGCAACCGCATCTTCCTCGGCAACGCCGCCCACCGGATGCTTCGCGCGCTGCCGGTGCCCGTGATCGTGGTGCCGAGGGACCGCCCTTCGCTCGATCGGATGCCGACCGATGTCACCTGAGGGGAGGGCCGGTCGTGGGCCGGCCGGCGAGGAGGAGGTCGCACGACTGCCGGTGACGAATCTGTTGGACATCGACGCGGACTCGCCGGTCCCGCTCTACCGACAGCTGCGCCAGGCGCTCGAGTGCCAGATCGTCAGCGGCACCTTCGACCCCGGGCTCCCGCTGCCCAGCTCCCGGGAGCTGGCCCGCGAGCTGGGGGTCTCCCGCAACACCGTCAACGCCGCCTACGAGGAGTTCCTCGCCGAGGGGATGGTCGTGGCCCACCCCCGTCGAGGCCTGTTCATCAACCCGGACCTGGTTGCCGGATCCGGCGAGCGGGGGCTCGTGGACGAAGTGGCGATCGACTGGTCCCGCCACCTCGTGGCCCCCCTGGACGCCGCGCTGCCGGAGATCACGAAGGCCCGCGACTGGATGGACCACCCCTACCCCTTCGTCGCCGGTCAGGTGAACCCTGCTGACTTCCCGCGCCTGGCCTGGGCGCGCAGCCTGCGACAGGCACTGGACCCACCACACCTGCACTTCAGCCTGCGGGACAGCGTGGACGAGGACGACCCCTTCCTGCTGGAGATGCTCTGCCGGAAGGTCCTGCCGTCCCGGGGGATCGACGTCACGCCGGAGCACGTCCTCATCACCTCCGGCTCGCAGCACGGGCTCGACCTGCTCGCCGCCACGATGATCCGGCCGGGCGACGCCGTCGGCGTGGAGGACCCGGGCTACACCGACGCGCGCCACCGGTTCGCCGTCGCCGGAGCGCACCTCGTGCCCTTCCCCGTGGACGAGGACGGCATCGTGCCCGACCGCGGTCTCGACGGCCTGCGGCTGCTGCACGTGACTCCGAGCCACCACAGCCCGACGAATGTCACGCTCTCGGGTGAGCGTCGCCAGCGGCTCATCGCCCTCGCCGACGAGTCGGACACGCTCATCGTCGAGGACGACTACGACGCCGAGTTCCGCTACCACGGCAAGCCGACTCCGGCGCTGAAGGCCCGGCCGCAGAGTGGCCGGGTCATCTACCTGGGCTCCTTCACCAAGTTCTTCGCCCCGGGCCTGCGCCTGGGTTACCTTGTCGCCGAACCGGACCTCATCGCGGAGCTGCGTCGTCGTCGCCGGTACCTGGTCCGGCACGTCTCGGGTCACCAGCAGCGCGGGATGGCGCTGCTGCTCGAGGCCGGCCAGTACCAGCGCACCATCCGCCGGCGCCGGTCACGACTGAGCCGCAAGTGGACGGAGCTGACCACCGCCCTGGCGGAGGAGCTGCCGTCCTTCGCCGGGGCGCCGCCGGGTGGGGTGAGCATCTGGGTCCGGGGGCCGGAGGGCCTGGACTGCTCCGAGCTGGCCGACCTCGTGCTGGAGGACGGGGTGGTCATCGAGCGCGGGGACGTCTTCTTCTTCGATCCCGTGGCCAACGCCCACCACTTCCGTCTGGGATTCGCCGCCATCGAGGAGGAGGCGATCCGGCCGGGTGTCCGCCTGCTCTCCGCCGGGATCCGGGAACTGACCCGGTAGTGCTGGCCCCCCCGTCCGAGGGACCATCTGGCCCTGTTTCGCCGGCCCTCCACCCCCCACGATGAGGACATCGAGTGTCATCACGGGAGGCAGGAACATGACCGATCAGTTCGTCCACGAGCAGCCGGGTACGGCTGAGCCGGCGTCCCCGAGCGTGCCCCAGCGGGAGGCCATCGTCGACCTGGCGACGCTGGCAGAGAACGCGGCCACCCTGGCGCGGCATGCACGGGGCGCCGAGCTCATGGCCGTGGTCAAGGCCGATGCCTACGGACACGGGCTCGTCCCGGCAGCGCGCGCTCTCGTCGCCGGGGGCGCCTCCCGACTGGGGACGGCCGTCATCGAGGAGGCGCTCGAGCTGCGCCGTGCCGGGATCGGCGTGCCGGTCCTCGCGTGGCTCGCCGCACCCGGAGCTCCCCTCGAGGCCGCGATCCGTGCGGACGTGGATCTGGCCGCCTACACGCTCGAGCAACTCGTGGAGCTGCGCCGGGCGGCCGACCGGGCGGGTCGGCGCGTGCGCGTGCACCTGAAGATCGACACGGGGATGTGGCGCGGAGGGTCCACCGTGACGCTGTGGCCGCAGCTCGTGGCCGCCGCCCGCGACGCCGAGCGGGAGGGGAGCGTCGACGTCGTGGGGATCTGGTCGCACATGGCCTGTGCCGACGATCCGGGGCACCCGTCGATCGGCGAGCAGCTGGGGGTCTTCCGCGAGGCGGTGCGGCTGGCGGAGTCGGCTGGACTGCGCCCCGAGGTACGGCACATCGCCAACTCCGCGGCAACCCTCTCGTCGCCGGAGAGCCACTGGGACATGGTCCGTCCCGGCATCGCCTGCTACGGCGTCGACCCGGTCCCCCCGCAGCAGCGCAGCGGTCACCCCCTTCTGCGGCCGGCGATGACGCTGAGTGCCGCCGTCGTCCAGACGAAGCGGGCTCCCGTCGGGAGCGGGATCTCCTACGGCCACACCCACGTCACCGACCACGACACGACGCTCGCCGTGGTGCCCCTCGGATATGCCGACGGGATCCCGCGGCACGCCAGCTCCCGAGGGGACGTCCTCGTGCGCGGTCACCGGGTGCCGGTGCTCGGC
Organism: Janibacter sp. GS2; assembly: GCF_051200835.1. Classification (GTDB taxonomy): domain Bacteria; phylum Actinomycetota; class Actinomycetes; order Actinomycetales; family Dermatophilaceae; genus Janibacter. The sequence continues at coordinate 3,202,966 of NZ_CP195161.1, read as the reverse complement.
CGGGTGTGCATGGACCAGTTCGTCGTCGACACGGGTGACCTGCCGGTGGCACCCGGCGATCGCGTGCTCGTCTTCGGCCCCGGCGACACCGGTGAGCCCACGGCGCAGGACTGGGCGGACGCCGCCGGCACGATCCCCTACGAGGTGCTCACGCGGGTGGCGCCGCGGGTGCCACGCCGCCACATCGGGTGAGGGACGAAGACCCTTCTGGCACCTCGGAATTGACCGCGAAGTGGGTCTTCATGCGGTGCCACCCATGCCGGACAGTGAAGTGCACAGCGCCCGACGGAGGGTCGGGCGGTCGCTACACCACACGGAGGTTCGCGTGACCACCTTGGCTTCAAAGACGATGCCGGCATCCCTGACTCGTTCGCTCGCGCAGCAGCACCTGTTCCCGCACTTCACGGCGGGCAAGGTGTGGAAGGCGGAGAACCTCCCGGTCATCGAGCGCGGCGAGGGGTGCTACCTCTTCGACGAGGACGGCCGCCGCTTCCTCGACGGGCTGGCCGGTCTGTTCTGCGTCAACGTCGGGCACGGCCGGACCGACATCCCCCGGGCCGCCTTCGAGCAGATGTCGCAGCTGGCCTACTGGACGAACTGGGGGGCGGCCCACCCGGCCGCCGTCGACGCCGCGACACAGATCGCCGCGCTCGCCCCGGGCGACCTGCAGCGCGTCTTCTTCGTCAACTCCGGCTCCGAGGCCGTCGAGTCGGCCGTGAAGTTCGCCCGCCAGTACCACCGCAGCCAGGGCCAGCCCCAGCGCACGAAGATCATCGCCCGTGACATGGCCTACCACGGCACCACTCTCGGTGCCCTGGCCGTGACCGGGATCCCCGGGTACCGGGAGCCCTTCGGCCCGCTCATGCCGGGAGTGCGGCACGTCCCCAACACCCTCGGCGAGACGGTTCCCGCGGGTGGCACGGCCGCGGACCTCCCGAGCATCCAGGCCATCCGCCAGGTCATCGCCGAGGAGGGCGCGGAGACGATCGCCGCCCTCTTCGCCGAGCCGGTGCAGAACTCCCGCGGAGCACTCGTGCCCCCGACGGGCTACTGGCAGGAGCTGCGGCGGATCTGTGACGAGCACGGGATCCTCCTCGTCGCCGACGAGGTGATCTGCGGCTTCGGTCGCCTCGGCGAGTGGTTCGGCAGCACGCTCTTCGACGTCGTCCCCGACCTGCTCACCTTCGCCAAGGGCTCCACCTCGGGGTACGCGCCGTTGGGCGGCGTCATCATCCGTGAGCCGCTCGCCCAGGGCCTGCTGGACTCCCCGGAGGCCGGGATGTTCACCCACGGTGCCACGTGGGGCGGTCACCCCGTCTCGACCGCCGTCGCCTCGGCCAACCTGAAGATCCTGGCCGACGAGGACATCCCCGGGCACGTGCGCAGCCTCGAGCCGTACTTCCAGAACGGCCTGAACCGGATCGTCGAGGGACACCGCAGCGTGAGCGAGTGGCGCGGCAAGGGCTTCCTCTACGCGCTCGAGCTGACCGGGGACACCGAGACGGGGAGGACGCTCACGCCGGCCCAGTCGACCGAGATCCTCACCTCGGTCATCCCGGAGGCCATGCGCGAGGTCAACCTCATCACCCGCCCGGACAACCGCGGGGCGACCATGCTCGTGCTCTCCCCGCCCCTCGTGGCCGACCAGGACGTCCTGGACGACCTGCTCACCAGCGTCGACCACGTGATGTCGGCCGCCGATCGGTACCTCGGAGTGTGACCGGATGACCGTGCACCAGCCGCGCAGCGTCGCGCGGGACGAGCACTCGACCGGTGCTGGTGGGCTCACCGCGCGTTGGCGCGCGGAGCTCGCCGGCACCGGAACCCGGGTGGCGCTGGCCGACGGAGCAGACCCGCGCGTCGTGCGGGCAGCCTCGGAGCTGGCCGCCACCGGCCTGACCCCGTGCATCGTCGACCGGCCGGATCGGGTTCGAGCCGTGGCCCGGGAGCTGGACATCCGGCTCCCGGACTCGGTGGAGATCCTCGACCCGGCGGTCCTGTCCGACGGTCCGGCCGGCGCGGCGGTGGCCGCGGCGACCCAGCGCAAGGGGCCCGAGGAGGTCGCTGGCTTCCTCAGCGACCCGCTCCACCTCGCGGTCGGCTCGGTCGCCGCGGGCATCACCGATGCCTGCGTCGCGGGAGCGACGCGCACGACCACGGATGTCCTGCGTGCCTCCTTGCGGGTCGTGGGCACCGCCGAGTGGTGCTCGTCGGTGAGCAGTTGCTTCATCATGGAGCTCGCCGACGGTCGCCCGCTCGCCTTCGCGGACTGTGCGGTCATCCCGGAACCCGACGCGGACCAGCTGAGCGAGATCGCGCTGGCCACGGCCGACACCTTCTCGGTCCTCACCGGGGAGACGCCCAAGGTCGCCATGCTCTCCTTCAGCACGCTCGGCAGTGCGGACCACCCGAGCGTCGACGTCGTGCGGCAGGCCACCGCAGGGGCGCGCATCCGTCGACCCGACCTGGCGGTCGACGGCGAACTCCAGTTCGACGCGGCGGTCGTGGAGTCGGTGGCCCGACGCAAGGCTCCTGACTCGCTCATCGGGGGAGCGGCCACCGTGCTCGTCTTCCCCAACCTCGCCGCCGGGAACATCGCCTACAAGATCACCGAACGCCTCGCGGGCGCCACCGGTCACGGCCCGATCCTGCAAGGACTGGCCAGGCCGATCCACGACCTCTCCCGGGGCTGCAGCGCCTCGGACGTCGTCGGCGTGGCGCTCATCGCCGGACTCCAATCCACCACCACGCCCCGCGGCGCGACCCCGGTCGCGCTGCGCTGACACCGGAAGTACGTGAAACCCATGGAAGAGAAGCTCACGGCCGATATCGCGGCCCCTCCCAGCGGCAGTCCCACCGCGCCCCAAGCGACCCCCCCGGCGTTCGATGCGCCAGAGACACCCGAGCGCCTCGGGAAGACCCTCAAGCCCCACTGGGTCTGGGCCATCGCCCTGGGCTCGGCCGTCGGCTGGGGTGCCTTCATCCTGCCCACCGACTGGCTGGCCATGGCCGGCCCGGGGGGAGCGATCGCGGGATTCACCATCGGCGCGGCCATGATGATGCTCATCGCGGTCAGTTACGGCCTGCTCATCCGCAGCTTCCCGGTCTCCGGAGGAGAGCTGGCGTACGCGCTCGTCGGCTTCGGACGAACGCACGCCTTCATCTGCGGCTGGTTCCTCACCCTCGGGTACGCCTGCATCGTGGCCCTCAACGCCTCCGCGCTGGGGTTGCTCTTCCGCTACATTCTTCCCGGCATCGTCCAACAGGGACAGCTCTACACCGTCGCGGGGTATGAGGTGTACCTGGTGGAGATCCTCATCTCGATGACGGCCCTCGTCGTCTTCGGGGTGCTGAACATCCGCGGTGCTGCGCTCTCGGGGCGCCTGCAGTTCATCGCCTGCTGCATCATGCTCGTCGCCGTGGCGGCCATCTTCGTTGCCGTCGTCATCCAGCCGGAGACGGTGCTCTCAAACACCCGGCCCGCCTTCCCCAGTGAGGTCTCCCCGGTGGCCGCGATCCTGGCGATCGTCGCCATCGCCCCGTGGGCCTACGTCGGCTTCGACAACGTCCCCCAAGCGGCAGAGGAGTTCGACTTCGCCCCGGCCAAGGCCATGCGCCTCATCGTGCTCGCACTCGCGGCGGCGGCGCTGATCTACGCAGCGATGATCAGTGCCATCGCCCTGACCGAACCGTGGCAGCAGCTGGTCGCCGGTCAGTCGGCGTGGGGGAGTGCCGAGGCCCTCACCGGCCTCCTCGGTGGCGGGGGGCTGCTCCTGCTCGCCATCGGGATCACGATGGGGGTCAGTACCGGGTTGAACGGGTTCTACCTCTCGTCCAGCCGACTGATGCTGGCGATGGGGCGGGCCCAGATGATCCCCCAGGCCTTCGCTCGTCTGCACCCGAAGCACAAGACCCCCTACGTCGGGATCATCTTCGTCGGAGCGATCACCCTCATCACGCCGTGGTTCGGTCGGGCCGCACTGCTGTGGATCGTCGACATGTCCGCCGTCGGAGTCACCATCGCCTACCTCTACACCTGCCTGGTCGCCTTCCGCCTCTTCCGCACGAGTGGTGCACCGGAGCGGCCGGGGGAGCTCGAGGCCACGAGCTCGACGCTCAAGAAGGGCATGAGTCTGATCGGGGCGGTGATCGCCGTGACGTTCATGGCGCTGCTGCTCCTGCCGGGCTCGCCGGCACTCCTGGGGCCGGAGTCCCTGATCGCGCTGGGCATCTGGGTGCTCCTCGGAGTCGTCTTCTTCCTGTCGCGACGAGCCCACTCCAAGACGCTCACCGATGACCAGGTCGACCTGCTCGTCCTGGGCGCTCCCCGCCCCGAGTTCATGGCGCTGGGTCGTGGTCGCGCGACCACGGCGCCGCAGACCGCCTCCACCGACTGACCACGAATCGAGACTGACATGACTGTTCACGCGATCCCCGACCACGTCGCCGTCGTCGGCGGCGGGATGTCCGGCCTGGCCACCGCCTGGTACCTGCAGGAGCGCGGCGTCACGGTGACCGTCCTGGAGCGCACCGAGGTTGCAGCCGGGTCCTCCTGGGGCAATGCCGGGTGGCTCGCCCCCGCCCTGACCCTGCCGCTGAGCGAGCCGTCCGTGCTCACCTACGGGCTCAAGGCGATGCTCGACCCGATGTCGCCGCTGTACGTCCCGCTGACAATGGACCGGCAGCTGCTCCGCTTCCTCACGGGATTCGCCCGGCACTGCACACCGGGCAAGTGGCGGGAGGCCATGGCGGCCTTCACCGAGGTCAACGAGGTGGGTCTCGAGGCCTATGACGAGCTGCAGGCCGGGCACTCCGACGAGGGCGGCACGCCGCACGGTGCCGTCGAGGAGCCGACCCGTCCGGCCCAGCCCTTCCTGGCCGCCTTCGCGTCGACGCGGGACCGGCAGGGGCTGGTCCACGAGTTCGACGGTGTCCAGCGGGCCGGCGGCAAGGTCGACTACGAGATGCTGACCGGCGACCAGGTCCGCGCCTTCGAGCCGACGCTCACCGAAGGGGTCACGGCCGGGGTCGCCATCCACGGCCAGCGCTACATCAACCCGCCTCGCTACATGGCCTCCTTGGCGGAGTCGGTGCGCGCCCGCGGTGGGACCATCGTCGAGGGCATCGACGTGAGCGATGTCCGCCGGGCGGGCCAGGGGGTCGAGGTCCGCGACGGTGGGGGACAGGTCGTCCTGCGGGCCGACCACGCCGTGCTGGCCACCGGAGCGTGGCTCGGTGGGATCGCCAGCCGGTTCGGGGTCCGGCAGGTCGTCCAGGCCGGCAGGGGCTACAGCTTCACCGTCGTCCCGGAGCGCATGCCGACCCACCCCATCTACTTCCCCACGCAGCGGGTGGCGTGCACGCCGCTGGGCGACCGGTTCCGTGTCGCCGGGATGATGGAGTTCCGGGACGCCGACGCCCCCTTCGACCCTCGCCGGATCAGGGCCATCATCGGTGCCGTCCGCTCGATGTACCGGGGTATCGACTGGGAGGACCGCGAGGAGGAGTGGGTCGGCTCCCGGCCCTGCACCCCGGACGGGCTGCCGCTCATCGGACGCACCCGGGACGAGCGGATCAGCGTCGCCGGTGGCCACGGGATGTGGGGCGTCGCCCTCGGGCCGCTCACCGGCAAGATGCTCGCGGCCGAGCTGACCGGAGGTCACGTGCCCGCTGTGATGCGGCACTTCGACCCACTGCGCTGAGTCGAGGTGACGGGTGGGTGGCGGCTCGTCCGCCGCCCACCCGCACGCGTGCTCAGAGCTTGCGCAGGCGGATCCGACGGACCTGGTGGTCCGCCCCCTTCGTCAGCACGAGGCTGGCCCGACCACGGGTCGGCAGGACGTTGTCGACGAGGTTGGGCTCGTTGATCGTCTCGAAGATGTGCAGCGCCCGGGCCATCGCCTGGTCATCGGTGAGGTCCGCGTACCGGTGGAAGTAGGACTGCGGGTCGGCGAAGGCCGTCTTGCGCAGCCGGAGGAAGCGCTCGACGTACCAGTGCCGGATGTCGCTGACCTTGGCGTCGACGTAGACCGAGAAGTCGAAGAAGTCACTCACGGCGAGACCGGTACGGCCGTCGCTGCGCAGCCCCGGGGGCTGGAGGACGTTGAGTCCCTCGACGATGAGCACGTCCGGCTGGCGCACGACGATCTGCTCGTCCGGGACGATGTCATAGGTCAGGTGGGAGTACACGGGTGCACAGACCTCAGGTTGCCCCGCCTTGATCGCGGAGATGAAGCGCAGCAGCGCCCGCCGGTCGTAGGACTCGGGGAAACCCTTGCGCTGGAGCAGCCCCCGTCGCTCGAGCTCGGCATTGGGCAGCAGGAAGCCGTCGGTGGTCACGAGGTCGACCTTCGGGGTGTCCGGCCACCGTTGCATCAGCTCGCGCAGGATGCGCGCGGTCGTCGACTTGCCGACGGCGACGGACCCGGCGACGCCGATGACGAAGGGAGCCTTCGGCGGGCGTTCGCCGAGGAAGGTCGACGTCGTCCGGTGCAGGCGAGTGGTCGCCGAGACGTAGAAGGTCAGCAGTCGTGAGAGCGGGAGGTAGACCTCCTGGACCTCTTCGAGGTCGATCGGGTCGCTGAGCCCCCGCAGCCGGGCCAGGTCGCTCTCGTCCAGATTGAGCGGGTGGTTCTCGCGGAGCTTGGCCCACGCCTCGCGGTCGAGCTCGACGAAGGGGGACGGCAGCGTCGCCGTGGGGGCGGAGGACACGCACCCATTGTGTCCCACGTGACGAGTGCGCAGTACGCGGGCGGTTAACCTGTCTGTCATGTGTGGAATCGTTGGATACGTCGGCCCCGACACGAGCGGCCGTCCCCTGGACGTCGTCATGGAGGGCCTGTCCCGTCTCGAGTACCGCGGATACGACTCCGCGGGTGTGGCCCTGGTGACGGGGGACACGGTCTTCACCGAGAAGCGGGCCGGCAAGCTCGCCAACCTGCGTGCCGCCCTGGAGTCGGAGCCGATCCCGGTCTCGGCCACCGCGATCGGGCACACCCGGTGGGCCACCCACGGTGGGCCCACGGACACGAACGCGCACCCTCACCGTGGGGGTGACGACGACAAGCTCGCCGTCGTCCACAACGGCATCGTCGAGAACTTCCACGCGCTGAAGAACGAGCTGCTCGCGCAGGGAGTGGACTTCGCCTCCGAGACCGACACCGAGGTGGCGGCACAGCTGTTGTCCCGGGCCTTCGCGCAGACGGGTGACCTCACCGAGGCCATGCGCACGGTCGTGGGCCGGCTCGAGGGTGCCTTCACCCTCCTGGCCGTGCACGCTGACCAGCCGGACGTCGTCGTCGCGGCCCGCCGCAACAGCCCGCTCGTCGTCGGTCTCGGCGACGGCGAGAACTTCCTCGGCTCCGATGTCGCGGCCTTCATCGGCTTCACCAAGCAGGCCGTGGAGCTCGAGCAGGACCAGATCGTGACGATCACCCCCACGTCGCACACCGTCATCAACTTCGACGGCACGCCCGCCCAGGGCAGGCCCTACGAGGTCACCTGGGACGCTGCGGCCGCCGAGAAGGGCGGCTTCGACACCTTCATGGAGAAGGAGATCCACGACCAGCCGCAGGCGGTCGGGGACACCCTCCTGGGGCGCACCGACGCCGACGGGCGCCTCGTCCTCGACGAGCTGCGCATCGACGAGGCGAAGCTGAAGCAGATCGAGCGCATCACCATCGTCGCCTGCGGGACCGCCGCCTATGCCGGGATGGTGGCCAAGTACGCCATCGAGCACTGGACGCGCATCCCCGTCGAGGTGTCGCTGGCCCACGAGTTCCGCTACTGCGACCCCATCGTCGACGCGCGCACCCTCGTCGTCTCGATCAGCCAGTCCGGCGAGACCGCGGACACCGCGATGGCGGTGCGTCACGCCCGCTCGCTCGGGGCGCTGACCGTCTCGGTGTGCAACACCCACGGTGCGACGATCCCGCGCGAGTCCGACGCGGTGCTCTACACCCACGCCGGACCGGAGATCGCCGTCGCGTCGACGAAGGCCTTCCTCGCGCAGATCACCGCCTGCTACGTCCTCGGCCTCTACCTCGCGCAGCTGCGCGGCGAGACCTTCGCCGACGACGCGAAGGCCGTCATGGCCGAGCTGCACGGGGTCCCGGCGAAGATCGAGGCGCTGCTCGGCGACATGGACCGCGTCGAGGAGATCGCCCGGTTCATGGCCGACACCCGCTCGGTCCTCTTCCTCGGTCGCAACGTCGGTTACCCCATCGCGATGGAGGGGGCCCTGAAGCTGAAGGAGCTCGCCTACATCCACGCCGAGGGCTTCGCTGCCGGGGAGCTCAAGCACGGGCCCATCGCGCTCATCGAGCCGGGCCAGCCGGTCTTCATCGTCGTGCCGGGCCCGGACACCCCGAACGAGCTGCACAAGAAAGTCGTCTCCAACATCCAGGAGATCCGCGCCCGCGGTGCCCGCACACTCGTCATCGCCCAGGAGGGCGACGAGGAGGTCCTCCCCTTCGCCGACGAGGTCATCAGGGTGCCGCACACGTCGCCGCTGCTCCAGCCGCTGCTGTCGGTCGTGCCCCTGCAGGTCTTCGCGTTGCACCTGTCCACGGCCAAGGGCCTGGACGTCGACCAGCCGCGCAACCTCGCCAAGTCCGTCACCGTCGAGTGAGCCGATGATCGTCGGGGTCGGCATCGACGTCGTCGACATCGAGCGCTTCGAGACGACCGTGGAGCGGACGCCGGGGCTGCGCGAGCGGCTCTTCGTGCCCGGTGAACGCGAGCTGCACGTGCGTTCTCTCGCAGCGCGCTTCGCGGCCAAGGAGGCTCTCGCCAAGGCTCTGTGCACCCCGGGCAACCTGCAGTGGCAGGATGCCCGGGTCGTCACCGGGGAGCACGGCAAGCCGCACTTCGAGATCGTCGGGTCGGTGGCCGATCGCGCTGCCGAGCTCGGCGCCGTGCACCTGCACCTCTCGCTCAGCCACGACGGTGGCATCGCCACCGCCATCGTCGTCGCCGAGTCCGCCTAGGGCCCGGGCGAGGGTCAGGTCTCGGTGCGCGCGAGCGATCCTTCCGGCGTGCGCACCTTCTCGGATCGCGGCTCGTTGCGGAAGGCGTAGTAGTACGCGGTGACCGTCTCGTCGTCGGAGTGGCGAGTCATGAGGCTGACGACGACGAGGACGATGGCCGAGGTGGCCAGGCCCGGTCCGATCTCGTGGAGCCCGAAGGGCTGCCCGGCGGCCTGCCAGCCCAAGGAGACGACGAGCGCGCCGACCATGCTCGCGATGACACCGGACTTGGTCGCCCGCTCCCAGAACATGGCCGCCAGGACGGGCATGACCAGCGCGGACGCGGTGAAGGACAGGGCCACCTGGTAGATGGCGATGATGTCCTTGATCCACAGGGCGATCCCCAGCCCGAGGACCGACATCGCGCCGACCGAGAGCCGCGAGACCCGCAGGATCCGCTGATCGTCCGCCGTGGGGTTGAACCAGCCCTGGTAGATGTCCTTCGAGACGTTGATCGCGCCGCTGAGCAGGAAGGAGGTGGCTCCGGTGAGGAGGGCGGCGAGCAGCGAGACCATGAACAGTCCACCGATCGATCCGGGGAAGACCTCGGTGATGAACGAGGTGTAGATCAGGTCGGGGGCGGTGTCCGCCGGGAACTCCTGCACCGCGGCGATCCCGATGAAGATCGCCAGCAGACCGATGACGCCGGAGATGATGAAGCCGGTGACCACGGCCGAGATCCCGACCCGCTGGGACTTCGCGGCGGTCAGTCGCTGCCAGGTGGTCTGCCAGACCAGGTAGAAGGGCCCGAAGATGAGGAACCAGTTGAACAGCTCCATGGGTCCGATGCTGCCGAAGGTCAGCAGGTGCTTCGGCGTCGACTCGACCACGGCTGCCGCTCCACCGACGTGGGAGAGGCCGAGCACGAGGGTGAGGACCACTCCGGCCAGGATGACGACGGTCTGGATCGCGTCGGTCCAGGCGACGCTGGGCATGCCGCCGACCAACGTGAAGGCCGTCGTCACGAGGAAGCCGAGGGCGATGCCCCAGACGACGGGGACCTGCGTGATCGAGGCGAGGATGGAGCCCATGCCGACCAGCTGCATGCCGAAGGTCGGGGTCATGTAGAGGAAACCGATGATGATCGCCGGGAGCAGCGCCGCGAGCTTCCCGAACCGCCGGGTGAACAGCTCCGGGACGGTGTACAGGCGCAGCCGGCGGATGGCCGGGCCCATGACGAGCATCGAGACGATGGTGAACGAGACGAAGCCGATGCCGGTGATGAAGTACGAGATGCCCATCTCGAAGCCCTTGCCGGCTCCACCGATGAGCGCGGCCGAGCCCGTGACCGTGGCGATCACGGATCCGCAGATCGGGAAGAACCCGAGGCTGAAGTCGGCCATGACGTAGTCGTCCGCCGTGTGCACCTTCTTCGAGGACCACACGCTGATCCCCAGGAGGAGGAGGAGGAAGGCGATGATCCAGACCAGATACCAGTTCACGTGCAGCACACCCATCGGTCGCAGTTGTCGGGGCTCGGTTCTGACTCGCGGCTGTTGTGTTCCGGTTCACACTGCTGTGTGATGGCGCGCAGATCAAGGACCACTTGACTCCTTTTCGGTGGGGCCAGACCCGGGACCGGGGGCACACCGCCCGGCCCCGCCCCTGGTACCCACCGGACGGCGACGATGTGGACCTTGCCCGGCCACGGGCGCCTGACCACACTGGTGGGCGATCGCACCCCGCCGAGAGGAACCCATGGAACCGACGACCGTGTACGTGGCTCGACTGGTCCGGACGCTGGATCCGGCCCGACCCGTGACGGAGGCGGTCGCGGTCCGAGGTGAGCGCATCCGCGCGGTGGGCAGCGTCGAGGAGCTGATGACCTACCCGGGGGCCGTGCTCGACGAGCGCTACGCGGACGCGGTGCTGCTGCCCGGCTTCGTGGAGGCGCACAGCCACGCCGGGACGGGGACGGTGTGGTCCAACACCTATGTCGGGCTCGTCGACCGGACCGACCCGCAGGGTCGTCGGTGGCCGGGGTGCCGCACGATCGAGGAGGTGCTGGAGCGGTTGATCGAGGTCGAGTCAGAGATCGAGGACCCCCACGCCCCCTTGCTCGCCTGGGGGCTGGACCCCATCTACTTCCCGGGCCGGTCCCTGGGGGTGGCGGAGCTGGACCGGGTCTCCGGGACCCGACCCGTGCACCTCGCCCACACCAACGGGCACGTCTGCACCGTCAACTCGGTCGCCCTGCGCCAGTGCGGCATCGACGCATCGGTCACGGTCCCGGGGGTCGTCAAGGACGAGGCCGGTGAGCCCACCGGGGAGCTGCAGGAGTTCGCGGCGATGGGCCTGGTCCAGCAGATCACCGCCGGCTCCAGCCTGCTGGACATCACCGCCGAGGGGATGCGGGCCTTCGCCCAGGACGCGGTGAACACCGGGACCACGACCCTGACCGACCTGGGCTCCACCGCGCTCATGGACGACGACGGGGTCGCGTTGTACCGGGAGGCGGTGGACGACGACTTCCCCGCGCGGCTGAACGTCTTCCACTTCGGTGCAGGTGTCGGCCCGGTCAACCGGTCCCTGCCCGAGGCCGCAGAGCGCCTGGTGCGACTGCGCGAGCAGTCCGACGCCAAGCTGCGCATGGGTAACGTCAAGCTGATGCTCGACGGTTCGATCCAGGGCTTCACCGCGCGCCTGCTCGAGCCCGGCTACTACGGCGACGAGCCCAACGGCATCTGGGGAGTGACTCCCGAGGAGTTCCACGAGGCGTTCGAGGTCTTCCACCGGTCCGGCGCGCTGGTCCACGTGCACTGCAACGGTGACCAGACCACGCAGCTCTTCCTCGACACCCTCGAGCGGATCCTCACCGACCACCCGCGGCCGGACCATCGGCACACCTGCACCCACTCCCAGATGAGCACCGCCGCCCAGTACCGACGCATGGCCGCTCTCGGGGCCGGCGCAAACATCTTCGCCAACCACATCTGGGCCTGGGGCGACCAGCACATCGACGTCACCGTGGGTCCGGACCGGGCCGCGCGCATGAACGCCGCTGCCACGGCCCTGCGTCACCGCGTGCCCATCGCCCTGCACTCCGACACGCCGGTCACCCCGCTGGGCCCGCTGCACAGCGTCAAGCACGCGGTGACCCGCCTCACCGTCTCCGGGCGGGTCATGGGAGAGCACGAGCGGATCGGCGTGCAGGAGGCCGTGGAGGCGGTCACGGTCGGGGCGGCCTACCTGCTGAAGATGGACCACGAGGTCGGCTCGCTCGAGGCGGGGAAGCTCGCCGACATCGCCGTCCTCGCGGACGACCCCTTCGACGTCGCTCCCGAGCGCATCGGCGACATCCACGTCCACGGCACCGTGGTCGGCGGGAGGCACCACGCCTCGGCGCTGGCCCGCCCCGCCGCCGCACCGTGACGGCCCGCCTGGGGGTCATCGGCGGGTACCTCGGGTCCGGCAAGTCCACCCTGGTCAACCGCCTCCTGACCCGGGCCACCCTCGGCAGGACCGCGGTGGTGGTCAACGACTTCGGCAGCGTCAACATCGACGCCGACCTGATCGCGTCCGCGGACGGGGACACCCTCGAGCTGACCAACGGCTGCATCTGCTGCCAGGCCACGGATGACACCGCCCGCGTCATGACGGCGCTCGCCGCCCGCGAGGACCTCGACCACGTCCTGTGCGAGGTCAGCGGCGTGGGTGACCCGGGTCAGCTCGCCTCGTGGCGCAGCTTCCCCGGCCTGCGGCCCGGGCCCATCGTGGTGTGCGCGGACGCGACGAGGGTCGGCGCGCTGCTGCGGGACCAGTACGTCGGCGACACCGTCCGGAGGCAGCTCGCCTCGGCCGAGGTCGTCCTGGTGACCAAGACCGACCTCGCCGGTCCGGTCGAGGTCGACGACACGCTCGCCGTGTGCCGGGAGGTGGCCCCGGCGGCCGAGGTGGTGCTGCAGTCGGCGACCCACCCGGAGGCCACCGCAGCGCAGGTCTTCGCGGGGACGCTCGCCACGAGCGGGGCCGGCCCGAGCGCCCCCGGCGAGCACGGCTCCGGCGCCGACCACCATGCCGACACCCACCGGTCCCTGACGCTGACCGCCCACGGACCGGTCGACCTCGTGGGTCTGCGAGGCGGGTTGGCGCAGGAGGCCCGACGTCTCGTCCGCGCCAAGGGCGTGCTGCAGGGGAGCGACGGCGCCTGGTCCGAGATCCACCTCGCCGGCGAGAGGGTGGAGGTCTCACCCCGCGCGGTCGGCCGCCCCGCCCCGACCTCGGCCTCGCTCGTCCTCATCGCTGCCGGACCCGACGCGCAGGCCGCCCTGGAGCAGGCGCGGACCGCGCTCCTGCCGCTGCTCACGTGACCCACCGAGGGCCCCGGTAGCGTCACGGGCATGATCACTGCGTACTCGGTCGAGACGATCCGCGCGGCCGAAGAGGCCCTGCCCGACCTGCTCGAGAGCGGTGAGCTCATGGGCCGGGCGGCGAAGGGAGCGGCCCGCCTCACCGCCGGTCGCATGCGCGAGCGGGGTGTGCGCAGCGTCGTCGGCCTCGTGGGCCCGGGCAACAACGGCGCGGACACGCTCTTCGCCATCGCCCGGCTGGCCCGGCGCGGCTTCGAGGCCACGGCCGTGTGCGCCGGTCCCACGGCCTCGCAGGTCCAGATCACCGCGGCCGAGCGCGCTCGCGCCCACGGCGCCCGGGTCATCACCGGCAGTGGCTCCGAGGCGATCACCGCGATCACGCGCGCCGAGGTCGTCCTCGACGGCATCACCGGGATCGGGGGGCGGCCCGGGCTGGCCCCCTTCGCCCGACCCTGGGTGGACGCGATCCGCGACCGCGCCTGGATCATCGCGATCGACACCCCGAGCGGGCAACCGGTCGAGGGCGGTCCGGTCGTCGCCGATGCGATCTTCGCGGACGAGACGGTGACCTTCGGCGCTCCCAAGCCGGTCCACCTCCTGCCGCCGACCGAGGCCGCGTGCGGTCTGCTCACCGTGCTCGACATCGGTCTCGACCTCGAGCAGGCGCGGCCCGTCGTCGTCCGGATCACCCCGGACGACGTGCCGGGACTGTGGCCGGTCCCGACCGCGGAGGACGACAAGTACTCCCGCGGGGTCGTCGGCATCAACGCGGGCGGCGAGCAGTACACCGGCGCCGCCCTGCTCAGCGTCACCGCGGCGGTGACCGCTGGTGCCGGCATGGTCCGCTACATCGGCCCGCCCCACCCGACGGAGCTCGTGCGGGCCGCCGTCCCCGAGGCGGTGCCGGGCGAAGGGAGGGTCCAGGCCCACGTCATCGGGCCCGGCCTCGACCCCACGTCCCGGGCGAAGGGGGCCTCCGCCCAGCTGGACGCGGCCCGCGCGGCGCTGGACTCGCACCTGCCGGTCCTCCTGGACGCCGGTGGGCTCGATCTGGTCACGGGCGTCCGGGACGGGCCGACGCTCCTCACCCCCCACGCGGGGGAGTGCGCTCGTCTGCTCACCCGGCTGCTCGGGAGGACGACGGAGCTCACCCGGGCCGAGGTGGAGGCCGACCCCCGGGGGCACGCCCGGATGCTGGCCGAGGCCACGGGTGCGACCGTCCTCCTCAAGGGCGGCGTGACCTACGTCGTCGCCCCCGAGGGGCCGATCCACGTCCACGACGCCGCACCCGCCTGGCTGGCGACCGCCGGTGCGGGCGACGTGCTCGCGGGCCTGCTCGGCACCCTGCTGGCGGCCGGACTCGACCCGCTCGACGCGGCCTCGCTGGGCGCGCTCGTCCACGCCCGCGCCGCGGACCACGCCAACCCCGGCGGCCCCGTCCGCGCCCTCGCGGTCGCGCAGGCCATCGGCCCCGTCGTCGCCGAGCTGCTCAACCCCGGGACCTGAGGGGCGACGCGGCGGTCAGGCCTGTGCCGACTCCGCCCACCAGTTGATGCCCCCGTCGACGGCGTACTCGTTGATCCGACGCAGCTCCTCGTCGCTGAAGTCGGTCGAGTCGAGGGCGCCGAGGCTGTTCTCCAGCTGCTCGACATGGCGTGCCCCGACGAGCACCGAGGTGACCCGCTCATCGCGCATGGCCCACGCGAGTGCCATCTGCGCCAGCGACTGGCCCCGCTCCTGGGCGATCGAGTGCAGACCCCGGATCCGCGTGAGGTTGTCCTCGGTGAGCTGGTCGGCGACGCCGGTCCCCTCACGACCGGCGCGGGAGTCATCCGGGATGCCGCCGAGGTACTTGTGCGTCAGCAGACCCTGCGCCAGTGGGGAGAAGGCGATCGCGCCCACACCGAGGTCCCCGAGGGTGTCGAGCAGCTCGTCCTCGATCCAGCGGTTGATCATCGAGTAGGAGGGCTGGTGGATGAGCAGGGGAGTGCCCATCTCCTGGAGGATCGCGTAGGCCTCGCGGGTGCGCTGCGGCCCGTAGGAGGAGATGCCGACGTAGAGCGCCTTGCCGGCGCGCACGGCGGCGTCGAGGGCGCCCATCGTCTCCTCGAGCGGGGTGTCCGGGTCGAAGCGGTGGCTGTAGAAGATGTCGACGTAGTCCAGCCCCATCCGCTGCAGCGACTGGTCGAGCGAGGCACGCAGGTACTTGCGCGAGCCCCCGATCTGGCCGTAGGGACCCGGCCACATGTCCCAGCCGGCCTTCGTCGAGATGATCAGCTCGTCACGGTAGGGGCGGAAGTCCTCGGCGAAGATCGTCCCGAAGTTGCGCTCGGCCGAGCCGTAGGGCGGTCCGTAGTTGTTGGCCAGGTCGAAGTGCGTCACCCCCCGGTCGAAGGCCCGGCGCAGGACCGCGCGCTGCGTCGCCAGGGCCTCCCCGTCCCCGAAGTTGTGCCACAGCCCGAGGGAGATCGGCGGCAGCTGGAGCCCGGAGCGTCCGCAGCGGCGGTACTCCATCGCGTCGTAGCGGGTGCGGTCTGCCTGGTAGTCGTCCTCGCGGTAGGTCATGCCTCCCATCCTGCCCCCCTTCGCCGATCTAGACTCGACGACAGCCCATGGACATCTCGCACCCCCACCCCGCCCTGCCGTCCGTCGCGACCCCCTCGGTCCTGCCGAAGGAGGGGTCCACGGTCGGGCTCTCGGCGTGGGCCGACATCGACCTGACGGCGATCTCGGACAATGTCGCCGAGCTCGGCCGCCGCGCGGGTGACGCCGACGTCATGGCCGTCATCAAGGGGGACGCCTACGGGCACGGCCTCGTCCCCGTGGCCGGTGCCGCCCTCGCCGGTGGCGCCACCTACCTCGCCGTCGCCCAGCTCTCCGAGGCGCTCGCCGCCCGCGCCGCCGGTGTGAGTGCCCCGATCCTCACCTGGCTCTTCCCACCCGGCGCCGACCTCGCCGCGGCCGTGCGTGCCGACCTCACCGTCTCCGCCGGTGCCCCGTGGGCGCTCACCGAGATCGCTGCAGCAGCACGCGCCACGGGCAGCGCCGCCCGCGTCCACCTCAAGGCCGACACCGGTCTCGGGCGCGGGGGCGCGTGGCGCGAGGACCTCGCCGGGATGCTGCGCGACGCGGCCCGGCTCGAGGCGGAGGGGATCGTCGACGTCGAGGGGATCTTCTCCCACTTCGCCTGCGCGGACCTCCCCGGTCACCCCACCGTGCGCGCCCAGCAGGAGACCTTCGTCGCCGTCATCGCCGATGCCGAGCGCGTCGGCCTGCGGCCGCGGATCCGCCACCTCGCCAACTCCGCGGCCACCCTGACCAACCCCTCCGCGCAGTTCGACATGGTGCGCCCGGGGATCTCGGTCTACGGACTCTCCCCGGTGCCCGACATCGGTGGCCCGACCCACTTCGGCCTCCGTGAGGCGATGCGGGTGACCGCCCGCCTCATCAACGTCAAGGACTGCGGGCCGGGACAGGGCATCTCCTACGGCCACCAGTACACGACGAAGGGGGAGACCCGCCTCGGCCTCGTCCCCCTCGGTTACGCCGACGGCATCCCGCGCCACGCCGGCAATGTCGGTCCGATGCAGGTCGGTGGTCGGCACTACACCGTCGCCGGTCGGGTCTGCATGGACCAGATGGTCCTCGACCTCGGCGCCGACAGCCCCGCGGCCGCGGGCGATGAGGTCGTGCTCATCGGGCGCGAGGCGCACGGGGAGCCGACGGCCCAGGACTGGGCCGCGGCGATCGACACGATCAACTACGAGATCGTCACCCGGCTCGGCCCCCGCGTGCCGCGCCGCTACCTGGGAGTGCAGCAGTGAAGGAATCCCCCCGCAAGGACACCGCGACCCGGCGCGTCGGCAGGGCAGCAGGGACCGGCATCGGTCTGGCCGCTGCCGTCGTCGGCGGCGCCGCCATCGCCGGTGCCGGGCTCGCCGGCCGCAAGGCCGTCGACCGCTCCCGCGCCTACGCCGTCACCGGTCAGGACAAGGTGCACGTCTTCCCCTTCGCCGCGGACAAGGTCCTGGCCGTCCCGACGAGCGACGGTCTGGTGCTCCACGTCGAGGTCGACGAGCCGACGGGCTGGCGGCCCGGCCCGCGACCGACGGTCGTCCTCGTCCACGGCTTCGTGCTCAACCTCAGCTCGTGGATCCACCAGCGGCGTGAGCTCGTCGAGGCGGGATACCGGGTCGTCAGCTACGACCAGCGCAACCACGGCCTCTCCGAGGTCGGCGACCTGGAGCACTGCACCATCGACCAGCTCGGTCGCGACCTGCGCGCCGTCATCGACGCCACGACACCGGAGGGTGAGCTCGTCCTCGTCGGCCACTCGATGGGCGGCATGACGATCATGAGCTTCGCCGGGCGCTACCGCGACGTGACCCGGGACCGGGTCGCCGGCGCGGCGCTCATCGCCACGAGCGCCGGAGGGGACAGCCTCGTCCAGCTCGGTCTCGGGCGGATCTTCGACCGGATCATCGCGATGCTCGGCCCGGGCTTCCTCGGCAACCTGGCCCGCCGCGAGGGCCTGTGGGGCAGCACCCGGGCCGCCGGTCGGGGTGTGGAGTCCTGGGCGGTGCAGAAGTACGCCTTCGGCACCGAGATGCCCAAGGACCTGCTGCGGCAGGTGGCGACGATGATCTTCGGCACCCGCCTCGACACCATCGGGGCCTTCCTGCCCGAGCTCGACGAGCTCGACGTGCGCCCGGCCCTGGAGGGGCTCACCGAGACCCCGGTGCTCATCGTCGCCGGCTCCCGGGATGTGCTCACCCCACCGGCCCACAGCGACCAGCTGGCCGAGGCGCTGCCCACGGCCGAGCTCGTCGTCATCCCCGGGGTGGGCCACATCCTCCAGCTGGAGCGCCCCGGAGCCGTCACCGACGCGATCTTCGGCCTGCTCGAGCGTCCGCACGGCGACGACGCCGAGGCCGACGCCGAGCGGGCGAAGGGAGCGGTCCGGGAGCACACCGCGTGAGCCTGCTGCTGCCCGACCCGGACGCGACCACCGCCATCGGGCGCCGCCTCGGTGCTCTGCTGCGGGCCGGGGACCTCGTCGTCCTCACCGGTGGCCTCGGCGCCGGGAAGACGACCCTGACGCGCGGGATCGGGGAGGGGCTGGACGTGCGCGGCGCGGTGACCTCACCGACCTTCGTCATCGCCCGGATCCACCCGCCCCTGCGGCACGGGCCGGAGCTCGTCCACGTCGACGCCTACCGCCTCGGTGGGGTCACCGAGCTCGACGACCTCGACCTCGACGCCGAGCTGGAGGAGGCCGTGACCGTCGTCGAGTGGGGGGCCGGCCTGGCCGAGGGTCTCGCCGAGGACCGTCTCGAGATCACCCTCGTCGCGGACCCACGCACCGAGGAGCGCACCATGGAGGTGCGCGCCGTGGGCGCGCGCTGGGCCCGGATCGACGTCGAGGCGCTGCTGGACGAAGGGAGCACGGCATGAGGATCCTCGCGATGGACACCGCGACCTCGGCCATCACCGTGGCGGTGCACGACGGCGAGCGGGTGCTCGCCTCCCGCAGCGTCATCGACGCGCGACGCCACACCGAGCTGCTCGCGCCGTTGCTCATCGAGACCCTCGAGGCCGCGGGCACCACGCCCGCCCAGGTCAGCCATGTCGCGGTCGGCACCGGTCCGGGGCCCTTCACCGGGCTGCGGGTCGGTCTGGTCACCGCACGGACCTTCGCCCACGCGCGCGGCGTCACCGTGCACGGTGTGTGTTCCCTCGATGCGCTCGCGGCGGCAGCCGCCGAGGACGGCCACGAGGGCGAGATGCTCGTCGCGACCGACGCACGCCGCAAGGAGGTCTACTGGGCCCGCTACCGGTGCACGGCCGGCGAGGCGACGCCGCTGGACGAGCCCGCGGTGACCAGGCCCGCGGACCTGCCCGACGCCGTGCGCGCGCTGCCGACGGCCGGCCGTGGGGCGGTGCTCTACCCCGACCTCCTGCCGCACGGCCTCGACCTGCCGCTCGACGTCGACGCAGGGGTCCTGGCCGCCCGCGCCGCGCGAGGCATCAGCGCAGGCGTGGACCTGCCCGTCGAGCCGCTCTACCTGCGCCGTCCCGACGCCGTCGCTCCCGCCGCCCCGAAGTCGGCCCTCCTCGCCCCGCGCCAGCAGCAGGGCCGTCACCGGGACGTGCCGTCGCCCGAGCAGGGACAGCAGTGAGCAGCGCTGCGGCGGCGAGGGCGCTGCGCGAGGTGCGCTGGCAGGATCTGGCGGAGCTTGCGGACCTGGAGACCGAGCTCTTCGGGGCCGAGGCCTGGAGCCTCCCGTCGTGGTGGGGCGAGCTCGCCGGGCGGCCCCGTCGCGAGTGTTTCCTCGCCGAGGACGACGAGGGCATCGTCGGCTACGCGGTGCTCGACCACGGTGGCGAGGTCAGCGATGTCATGACGATCGCCGTCCTCCCGCGCGCCCGCCGCACCGGCCTGGGCCGCCGCCTCCTCGAGGAGCTCGTGACGCGGGCCCGGACCGCCGGGGCACAACGGCTCCTGCTCGAGGTCCGCGCCGACAACGCCGCCGCCCGCGGCCTGTACGCAGCCCGGGGCTTCAGCCATCTGCAGACCCGCCGTGGCTACTACCCGGGCGGGGGCGACGCGCTCGTCCTCGCCCTCGACCTGATGGAGTCGGCATGACTGACCAGCCGCTCGTGCTCGGCATCGAGACCTCGTGCGACGAGACCGGTGTCGGCATCGTCCACGGCACCGAGCTGCTCGTGGACGCCATCGCCTCCAGCGTGGACGAGCACGCCCGATTCGGCGGGGTCGTCCCAGAGGTCGCCTCGCGGGCACACCTCGAGGCGATGGTCCCCACGATCGAGCGGGCCTGCCGCGAGGCGGGTGTCGCACTGTCCGACCTCGACGGCATCGCGGTCACCGCCGGCCCCGGCCTGGCCGGTGCGCTCATGGTCGGAGTCGCCTCCGCCAAGGCGCTGTCCGTGGCCCTGGGCACGCCGCTGTACGGGGTCAACCACCTCGCGAGTCACGTCGCCGTCGACATCGTCGAGCACGGGCCGCTGCCCGAGCCGACGATGGCGATGCTCGTCAGCGGCGGGCACTCCTCCCTCCTCCTCGTCCCCGACGTCACGCACGACATCCGCAGCCTCGGCGCGACGATCGACGACGCGGCGGGGGAGGCCTTCGACAAGGTCGCCCGCGTCCTCGGCCTGCCCTTTCCCGGAGGGCCGCACATCGATCGGGCGGCGAGCGACGGGCAGATCACCATCGACTTCCCGCGCGGCCTGTCCAGTCGCAAGGACATGGAGCGGCACCGCTTCGACTTCTCCTTCTCCGGGCTGAAGACCGCGGTGACGCGCTGGGTGGAGCACGAGCGCGCTGCAGGTCGCGAGGTGCCGGTCGCCGATGTCGCCGCGTCCTTCCAGGAGGCGGTCACCGATGTGCTCACCCGCAAGGCCGTCCTCGCCTGCCGCGAGCACGGGGTCGACACGCTCCAGGTCGGTGGGGGCGTTGCCGCCAACACCCGCCTGCGGACGATGGCCCGGGAGCGGTGCGATGCCGCGGGGATCGCCCTTCGTGTCCCGCGTCCGGGGTTGTGCACGGACAACGGCGCGATGGTCGCGAGCCTCGGCGCCCAGCTGATGATCAGGGACCGCCCGCCGAGCGACCCCTCGCTGCCGGCGGACAGCTCGTTGCCGGTGACCGATGTGCGCACCGGGGTGCCGGTGCACGTCGACCACGACCACTGATGGTTGTTTCAATCAGGTCACGAAGGGTCAATCCCCTTGGTCATCCTGCGTGATCGATGATTCTGTGGTAGTTGAAGCGCACCATCTGGTGTGCACGATGACAACGAAGTCGCCCCGCCGAGAGGCGCTTGGCACCCGACGAGGACCAGGCCACGACGCGGGGCGATCCTGTGTCGCCACGAGTCAGGAGACCTGTGAGCTCGATTACCGCCACCAACCTGTACAAGGTTTTCGGCCGACGCCCCGAGCGAGGCGTGCGCGCCCTCCAGGAGGGGTCCTCACGCGAGGACCTGCGCGAGCTCGGCGTGACGGCGGCGGTGATCGACGCGTCCTTCGAGGTCGAGGCGGGCGAGATCTTCGTCGTCATGGGGCTGTCCGGCTCCGGGAAGTCGACCCTCATCCGCATGGTCAACGGCCTGCTGCAGCCGACGAGCGGTGACGTCGTCATCGGGGACACCAACGTCACCCGGGCGAAGGGGGAGGACCTGCGGCGGGTGCGCCGCGAGCGGGTGAGCATGGTCTTCCAGCACTTCGCGCTCCTGCCGCACCGCACCGTGGGGGAGAACGCGGCCTACGCACTGAAGGTGCAGGGTGTTGACCGGGCGGAGCGGGAGAAGCGCGCCGAGGAGGCCCTGGCGATGGTCGACCTGGGCGGCTGGGGTGGCTCGATGCCCGATGAGCTCTCCGGCGGCATGCGTCAGCGCGTCGGACTGGCCCGGGCGCTCGCGTCCGGCTCCGACATCATGCTCATGGACGAGGCCTTCAGCGCGCTCGATCCCCTGATCCGCCGGGAGATGCAGGACAAGCTCGTCGAGCTGCAGAGCGAGCTCGGCAAGACGGTGCTCTTCATCACCCACGACCTCAACGAGGCGATGCGCCTCGGTGACCGGATCGCGATGATGCGCGACGGTCGGATCGAGCAGATCGGCACCGCGGAGCAGATCCTCAACGACCCGGCCAACAACTACGTGGCCCAGTTCGTCCAGGACGTCGACCGCAGCCGGGTCATCACCGCCGACAGCGTCATGGAGACACCTCCGGCGGTGATCGGGCAGGGCCAGGGGCCCCTGGCCGCGCAGAAGCTCATGCGTGAGACGCAGGCGCCGTGGCTGGCCGTCCTGGACCGCGAGCGGCGGCTCGTCGGGATGCTCTGGGAGGGCGACGTCGCCACGGCCGTGCGCGAGCGGCGGGAGTCGCTTCCCCTCATCCCGCGCACCGAGGTGGCCACGGCGAGCCCGGACACCTACCTGGCCGACATGTTCCGCGGCGCCTCCGTCGCGAGCAGCCCCGTGGCCGTCATCGACGGTGAGGGCAAGCTCCTGGGCACCGTGCCGCACGCGACGCTGCTCGCCGCGTCGGCGTCGACCTCGCAGGTCGAGGCCATGGCTGCGGACGATGATGCGCCCGCGGCGGACCTCGAGATGGGGGTGCGGTGATGGAGGACTCGAACTTCCCGCGGATCCACGTCGGTGAATGGGCCGAGTCGGCCCTGGACTGGTTGACGACCAACGCCGAGGGTTTCTTCGACGCGATCAAGACGGGTACCGCGTGGCTCGTGGACTCGCTCGACTCGGTGCTTCTGGCGCCGGCGCCGATCGTCGTGATCATCATCGTGGCGGCGTTGGCGTGGCTGGCCCGCTCGTGGCAGTTCGCCATCGCGACGGCTGTCGGCTTCGCCCTGATCGCCTCCATGGACCAGTGGGAGAACGCGATGCTCACGCTCTCGCTCGTCATCATCGCCAGCGTGGTCGCCGTCGCCATCGCCGTGCCCATCGGCATGGCCGCCGCGCGGAACGACGGCGTGAGTGCCGCGGTCCGGCCGCTGCTCGACTTCATGCAGACGATGCCCGCCTTCGTCTACCTCATCCCGGCCATCATCTTCTTCAGCGTCGGCACCGTTCCCGGCGTCTTCGCCACGGTGATCTTCTCCCTGCCGCCCGGGGTGCGCTTCACCGAGCTCGGCATCCGCCAGGTGGACAGCGAGACGGTCGAGGCCGGGGCCGCCTTCGGCGCCACCCCGGGCCAGATCCTGCGCGGGATCCAGCTGCCGCTGGCGACCCCGACGATCATGGCGGGGATCAACCAGGTGATCATGCTGGCCCTGTCGATGGTCGTCATCGCCGGCATCGCCGGCGCGGACGGGCTCGGCAAGGCGGTCGTCTCCTCGATCTCGACCCTGGACATCCCCCAGGGCGTCGAGGCCGGCCTCGGCGTCGTGGTCCTGGCGATCTTCCTGGACCGAGTGACGGCTGCGCTCGGCAAGCCCGGCGACTATCCCAGCTCCCTGTACCGCCAGATCCAGAAACGGCTCCAGCGGGCCTGACACCCACCCGGTCGATACCGGAACCCAGCCACCGCGCAGCGGTGACGACGAGGAGGAAACAGATATGACGAAGCGAATCAGCAGGAAGGCCGTCGCCGCGGCCGGGGTCACGGCCCTCGGCCTCGGCCTGGCAGCGTGCGGCGACAGCGGCTCGGACTCCGGCGACGGAGGCGACGGCGAGAGCAAGGGGACCATCACGCTCGGCTTCATCCCGTCATGGTCGGACGGGCTGTCCACCGCATACCTCCTGGAGGACCAGCTGACCAAGGCCGGTTACGAGGTCGAGATGCAGACCCTCACCGAGGCCGGCCCGCTCTACACGGCCCTGTCCCAGGGCGACGTCGACATGTACCCCTCGGCGTGGCCGGAGGTCACCCACAAGTCCTACATGGACAAGTACGGGGACGACATCGAGGACGTCGGCGCCTACTACGACAACGCCAAGCTCACCCTCGCGGTGCCGGACTACAGCAAGATCCAGTCGATCGAGGACCTGCCGAAGTTCGCCAACGAGCTGGACGGCAAGATCATCGGCATCGAGCCGGGCGCCGGCCTGACCGAGGCCACCCAGGACAACGTCATCCCGGACTACGACCTGGCCGGGGACTTCAAGCTGCTGACCTCCTCGACCGCGGGCATGACGGCCGAGCTGAAGAAGGCGACGGGGGCCGAGGAGGAGATCGTCGTCACCCTGTGGCGTCCGTTCTGGGCCAACAGCGAGTTCGACATGCGGGACCTGAAGGACCCGAAGGGCGCGCTCGGTGAGAGCGAGGCGCTGCACTTCCTCGGGACCAAGGGCTTCGCCGACGAGTTCCCCGAGGCCGCCGAGCTGATCGAGGGGATCCAGCTCGACGACAAGCAGTACGGCTCCCTCGAGGACATGGTCGTCAACGAGTACGGCGAGGGCAAGGAAGCCGAGGCCATCGACGCCTGGGTCGAGGAGAACCCGGACGCCTTCGACACGGAGATGACCGACAGCAAGTGATCCAGCCGGCCGGGTGACGAGTACCCCCGGCCGCGAGAGAGCCCCCGATCCGCACTGGATCGGGGGCTCTCCCATGCTAGGAGGAGAGCCAGGCCACCGCGGCCTCGCGCTGCTGGTGACCGAAGGCGCGGACCTCCACCGCGGAGACCGCCCCCAAGACCTCGGCGAAGGACTCGATCGCGCGGCTGTCGGCCACGACGCCGACCCGGTCGATGTCCCCCAGCAGGCGAACCCCCTTGAGGTCCTCCCACACCGCCCTCGGCTCGACGCGCGACAGGTCGATGCCCTCGTAGTCGAGCAGCATCCGGGCCTTGCCGTGCTCGGCCGCGACGGCGGCGATCTCCCTCTGTGCGGCGTCGTCCTCGTCGGCGCTGACCGATCCATCGAGCGTGACGCTGACGATGTTGGTGCCGTCAATGACGGATGTCGTGAGCATGCTGTCCTCCCTGATCATGAGTGGACTCTTCACGGTAGTCAGGTCACCCCGGCAAAGCCATGCGATCCACGGGACGCTCGTCCGCGGGGTCAGTGGCAGCGCAGCAGGCCCATGTCCTCCTTGAGCGTGAGCACCCGGGTCACCGAGGCGTTCATCTTCGTCGCGAAGGCCTTGTCCTGCGTCGCCTTCGTCGTCAGCGCCTCGACCATCGTCGGGACCTGGTCCGGAGCGGCGGTGAGGACGATGTCGCCACCGGCGTCGACGAAGGTCGTGGCGCGCTCGCCCACGGGCGTGGCTGCGACGGCCTTGGCGGCGCCGACGTCGTCGGTGATGACGACCCCGTCGAAGTCGAGGTCCTCGCGGAGCATGCCGTCGACGATCTTCTCGGAGAACAACGCCGGGGTGTCGCCGTCGATCTTCGGGTAGCGGGCGGAGCCGACCATGACGATCTTCGTCCCACTCTCGATGGTGTCGGCGAAGGGGGCGAGGTGCGGGTCCTTCGTCGTCGCCACCTCGTCGGAGGTGCCCTCGGCCGTGACGTCGGTGTTGCCCGTGATCCGGCCGATGCCGGGGAAGTGCTTGACGGTGGGCTCGACGCCCGCGTCCTGCATCCCGCGGGCGAAGGCCACGGCGCCCGCGCTCGCCGCCTGCGGCGTCGACCCGTACTCGCGGGAGTACTGGCCGATCGGGGCATTGGCCGTGCCGACGTCGCTCGGGACGGTGTCGGCGACGGGAGCGAGGTTGACGTTGACCCCGGCCTTCGCCAGCTCCGTGCCCCAGGTCGTGGCCGAGCCCCGCAGGTTCGGGTCCTGCGCCTGCTCCAGGCCGGTGGGGATCTGCGTGAAGCCGCTGCCGGTGAGCTGCTGGACCTCGCCGCCCTCCTGGTCCGCGGCGATGAGCATCCCGATCGTGGTGCCGTCGATGGTGGGGGAGGCCTGCTGGAGGTGGTCGCTGGCCGCCCTGACGGTGCCGGAGTCCTTCCAGCCGCCGAGATACAGCATCGACCCCAGGCCCTGGCCGCTGATGTAGGGGTCCAGGCCCGTCGCCGGGCCCGGCTGCAGGGCGGCCATGAGCAACTGTCCGGCCTGCTGGGTGGGGGTCATCGCGTCGCGGACCGAGGTGACGCACGAGCTGGACCCGGCCCCGCCAGCGGTGCCGGTCGAGGAGGAGGAGCCGGGTTGCGTGGTCGACGAGCTCGTGCGGGACGCGCTGGGGCTGGTGCTGCCCGTCGAGGAAGAAGAGCGCGAAGAAGAGCTCGAGGAGCTCTCGCTGGTGCTGCTCGTGCTGCTCGCGCTGCTCGCGCCCTCGTCACCCCCGGCGCCACCACAGCCCACGAGGGCGAGGACGGCGGCGCTCGCGGCGATCCGGGGCAGGCGGTGCGCTCGACTCGACATGCCCCGCAGGCTACCTGCGGGGCATGGTCGCGGCTCAGTCCGCCGGGGAGACGACGAGCACGGCCTGCGCACCCGCCACGCGGGTGAGGACGATGGTCGCGCTCTTCCCGTCGCCGGCGCCGCGCCCGATCTTCAGCTGCCGGCGCAGCTGCTCCTCGTCGAGGCGGATGCCCCTCTTCTTGATCGTCAGTCCGGTGATGCCGTGCTCGCGCAGCCAGCCGCGCAGTCCCTTCACGGAGAAGGGCATCGCCTCGAGGACCTCGAATCGGCGGGCGTGCCCCAGGTCGAGCTCCGCGGTGCTGGAGACGTAGCCGAGGCCGACCTCCAGCTCGAGACCGGACGCCGCGGAGGTGACCGTGCCGATGAGCCCGGCCCGCGTCACCGCCCGGTCGGCCTCGTAGAGCCACGGACCGATGTCGGCGAGCGAGGTCGCCCTCGCCGGGTCCTCCTCGCAGGTGCGTTGGTCCACCTCGACCGGTGGTTTGCCCTTGCGCAGGACCCGTGCGCTCCGCCCGCTCGCCTTCACCAGCGGACCCCACCACACGGCGCACTCGAGGACGGTTCCCTGCCACGAGGTCCATTGCGCCTCGGTGCCCAGCGGAGGGATGTCGTGGGGCAGGGAGGGGCTGAGCTTGGCGCCGGTCGCGGGCACGTCGCGGGCGATCGAGAGGACGAAGTCCCAGCTGGGCGAGATCTCGTCGAGGCGGAAGACACGGCGGGTGCGGCCGGAGCGATCGGTCACACCCGGTGTGCGGCGGGCCGGGTCGAGCCAGACCCCGGCCCGGGCGTGCAGCGGGTCGAGCGGTGGCCGGAAGTCCTCGGCGACGCCGGCGTGGGCGCGACTGTCCGGCCAAGGACGCAGGTTGATGTCGGCGATCGCCGCGGTGAGGGGGTCGGCGTCGACGCCCTGGACGGTGACTCCGAGGGCGCTCATCGCCATGGCGTCGGAGCCGACCCCGCAGCCGAGGTCGTGCACGGTGGCCAGGCTCGCGGCGGCGTAGCGCCCGGCGTGGGTCGCGGCGACCTCGAGGCGACTGGCCTGCTCCAGTCCGTCGGGGGTGAAGAGCATGCCCTCGGCGAACTCGCCGAACTTCTCCTGCGCGCGGGCCTGCAGGCGCTTTTGCGTCAGCAGCGCAGCAGTCTGCTCGGCGGTGTGGCCCGCGGCGCGCAGACGGCCGGCCTCCGCCACCGCCTCCGCCTCCTGGTAGGCCGGCAGGTCGTGCAGGAGGGCGTGCCCCTCGGGGGAGGCGAGCCACCGCACGGTCTGGGTATCCACCGGGCCCATTGTCCACACGAGGACGAAGGGTGGCGACCTCACGTGATCCGGGTGGCCACCCCCTTCGTCCCACGGCGCGAGGACCGGGTTGGCACTCAGGTTGACCGAGTGCCAATCGTCGGCCTAGATTTGGTGTTGGCACTCACCAGTGGCGAGTGCCAAATGCCATGGTCGGTCGATCCCCGCGACGGCGTCCGGCCCGGCGCACCAGAACTCACATATTCACGACCCTCACTAAAGGAGTCAGCGTGTCGGTTTCCATCAAGCCGCTCGAGGACCGCATCGTCGTCCAGTCCGTCGAGGCCGAGCAGACCACCGCATCCGGTCTCGTCATCCCGGACACGGCCAAGGAGAAGCCCCAGGAGGGCGAGGTCGTTGCCATCGGCCCGGGCCGGTTCAACGATGACGGTGACGAGCGCGTCCCCATGGACATCTCGGTCGGTGACCGAGTCGTCTACTCCAAGTACGGCGGTACCGAGATCAAGCACGGTGGCCAGGAGTACCTCATCCTGTCCGCCCGCGATGTGCTGGCGATCGTTTCCTGATCCCACCACGCAGCTGACGCCCCGGGTGGGGACCCACTCCCGGGTCCCCCCGGGGCGTCCTCGCTTTTCCCCCTTCGTAGAAGAGACCTAAGGACATTCATGGCCAAGGAACTGGAGTTCAACGACTCCGCCCGTGACGCCCTCCAGCGAGGTGTCGACCAGCTCGCCAACGCCGTCAAGGTGACGCTCGGCCCCAAGGGCCGCAACGTCGTCATCGACAAGGCGTGGGGCGCCCCCACCATCACCAACGACGGCGTGACCATCGCCCGCGAGATCGAGCTCGAGGACTCCTACGAGAACCTCGGTGCCCAGCTCGCGAAGGAGGTCGCGACCAAGACCAACGACGTCGCCGGTGACGGCACGACGACCGCGACCGTCCTCGCCCAGGCCATGGTGAGGGAGGGCCTGCGCAATGTTGCCGCCGGCGCCGCCCCGGCCGGTCTGAAGCGCGGCATCGACAAGGCCGTCGAGGCCGTCTCCGCCCGCCTGCTGGAGAACGCCCGCGAGCTCGAGGGCAAGGAGGAGATCGCCCAGGTCGCCGGGCTCTCCGCCCAGGACCAGGTCATCGGCGGCACCATCGCCGAGGCCTTCGACAAGGTCGGCAAGGACGGTGTCATCACCGTCGAGGAGTCCTCGACCGCCGAGACCTCGCTCGACTTCACCGAGGGCATGCAGTTCGACAAGGGCTACATCAGCCCCTACTTCGTCACCGACCCGGAGCGCATGGAGGGTGTCCTCGAGGACGCCTACGTCCTGATCAACCAGGGCAAGATCTCCAACATCCAGGAGATCCTCCCGGTGCTCGAGAAGGTCGTGCAGTCCGGCAAGCCGCTGGTCATCATCGCCGAGGACATCGATGGCGAGGCCCTCTCGACGCTCGTGGTCAACAAGCTCAAGGGTGTCTTCAACGTCGCGGCCGTCAAGGCCCCCGGCTTCGGCGACCGCCGCAAGGCGATGCTCCAGGACATGGCCATCCTCACCGGTGGCCAGGTCGTCGCCGAGGAGGTCGGGCTCAAGCTCGACCAGGTCGGTCTCGAGGACCTGGGCCAGGCCCGTCGCGTCGTCGTCACCAAGGACACCACGACGATCATCGACGGTCAGGGCGATGCCGACGCCGTCAACGGTCGGGTCAACCAGATCAAGGCCGAGATCGAGCGCACCGACTCCGACTGGGACCGCGAGAAGCTCCAGGAGCGCCTCGCCAAGCTCGCCGGTGGCGTCTGCGTCATCCAGGTCGGTGCCCACACCGAGGTCGAGCTCAAGGAGAAGAAGCACCGCATCGAGGACGCGATCTCCGCGACGCGTGCCGCGATCGAGGAGGGCATCGTCGCCGGGGGTGGCTCCTCGCTGGCCCACGCCGTGGCCGTCCTCGACAACCTTTCGCTCGAGGACGACGAGGCGGTCGGCGCGAACATCGTGCGCAAGGCCGCTGTCGAGCCGCTGCGCTGGATCGCCGAGAACGCGGGCCTCGAGGGCTACGTCGCCGTCGCCAAGGTGCAGGAGCTCACCTCGGGTCAGGGCCTCAACGCCGCGACCGGTGAGTACGGCGACCTCGTCGCCCAGGGCGTCATCGACCCGGTGAAGGTCACCCGCTCCGCGCTCGTCAACGCCGCGTCGATCGCGTCGATGGTCCTGACCACCGACACGCTCGTCGTCGACAAGAAGGAGGATGAGGGCGAGGCCGGTCACGGCCACTCGCACTGATCTCCCGCAGCACGACGTGGGGCCGCTCGCCATCCGGTGGGCGGCCCCACGTGTGTGTTGACGCTCACTACTCACATAGTGAATAGTGAGCCTCATGACGACGGGGCACGTACTCATGGGGCTGCTGAGCAGGGGGCCGCAGCACGGGTATGACCTCAAGCGTCACCACGACGAGCTGCTCCCGGCGGCGCGACCGATGGCCTTTGGCCAGGTGTACGCGGCGCTGGGGCGGCTCGCCGGAAAGGGTTGGGTCACTGAGTCCGTCACCGAGCAGGCAGGGGGACCGGAGCGGACCGTCTACGAGTTGACCGTGGCCGGGCACACCGAGCTCGACGCGTGGGCGGCAGAGCCCGATGGCCCTGCAGATCACGTGGCCAACCCCTTGGCGACCAAAGTGGCCGTCGCCCTCCTCGTGGGTGGAGAGAGCGCGGCGCGCACCTTCCTGCGTCGCCAGCGGGTCGCGCACCTTGAGCGGATGCGCGAGCTGACTCGAACACGACGCGAGGCGAAGGGGGACCTGCACCGGGTCCTCGCCGCCGACTATGCGCTGAGCCATCTGGACGCCGATGTCCGGTGGATGGAGGACGCCCTCGAGCGCGTCCACGACCTCGAGGGAGATCTGCGATGACGATGCACCGCGACGGGCACGCACTGGCCATCACGGCCGTCGGGCTGGCCCACGACTACGGGCGTCGTCCCGCGCTGCGCGGGGTCGACCTGTCGGTGGCAGCCGGGGAGATGGTTGCCGTCACCGGCCCGAGCGGCTCCGGCAAGTCGACGCTCCTCCACGCATTGTCGGGGGTCCTTCGTCCCGACGAAGGGGAGGTCCGCCTCGGTGACCGCATAGTCACCACCATGACCGAGGACGGGCGTTCGCGACTGCGTCGGACCAGTGCCGGGGTGCTCTTCCAGTTCGGACAGCTCATCGAGGAGCTCACGCTCGCCGAGAATGTCGCGCTACCGCTCCTGCTGGAGCGTCGCAAGCGGGCCGAGGCTCTCGAGACGGCGCGCGCTTGGTTGGCCAGGGTCGACGTGGTGGGCCTTGCCGACGAGCTGCCGAGCGAGGTCAGCGGGGGACAGGCACAGCGCGCAGCTCTCGCGCGGGCCCTCGTGTCCAACCCGGGGGTGCTCTTCGCTGACGAACCGACCGGCGCTCTGGACTCACGGGCCGGCGAAGGCGCCATGGACCTCATCACCGACATCGCCGCAGAGGAAGGGCTGTCGGTCGTCCTCGTGACCCATGACGCGCGTGTCGCTGCCTACGCCGACCGCGAAGTCGTCCTGAGGGACGGGCTGCTGGACGTCGACGAGCCGGTGCCAGCGCGATGAGCCTCACCTGGACCGAGGCGTCGCGATTGGCGGCGAAGGGAGGGCCCGACGACCGGTTGCGACGCTGGCTCATCGGCGGGTGCGCGGCGCTCGGCGCGATGCTCTTCGCCGCTGCGGCAAGCATTCCGTCATTCTGGGCGGACGGCGTGAATCGGGACGCGAAAGCATACTCGGTCCTTGGGGAGTTGCTCGCCGATCCGGGGCTCGCCGGCGGCGTCGTCGTCGCGCTGGTGCTCATGGCGGTGCCGGTCGCGCACCTCACAGTGCAAGCAGTGCGGGTGGGTGCCCCCGGCCGGGACACTCGCCTCGCGGCGATGCGCAGTGCAGGTGCCACCCCAGCCGATGTCGGCAAGGTCATCCGGGCTGAAGCCCTGGTGTGCAGCGCCGTCGGTACGGCCATGGGAGTTGTCGTCTTCTACGGGTTGCTCGCGATCGCGCCGAGGGTCTTTCGTGTGGGCTACTCGGACGCCGTCGCGGGAACGGGGACGGAGAGTGGGAGTGTCCCCGTCCTCGAGGTCGGGGTCTGGCCCAACCCTCTGGTCCTCGTCTTGGCCGCGGCGCTGGGCCCGCTCCTGGCGGTCCTGCTCCTGCCCCTGGCGGCTCGACGCGTGCAGGCCACCGTCGTCGGTCAGGCTCGTTCCGAGCGGCAGCAGGGTACCTTCGTATCCCTTGCCCTGGTCGTGTTCATGATCCTCTCGATCGTGTCCGTGATCGTGTTGCTCATGGGTCGCCCCGAGGGAGAGCGGTGGTACACGCCGGTGCTCGACGGGTTGGCCACTCTGTTGCCGATCACCGCCTGCGGGCTCTGCGTCACCGTTCTGACCGTCTGGGCACCAGGCGTCGCTGCGCGCATCGGCAGGTCTCTCAGCGGCAGAGGAGGTGCGACAGGGCTCCTCGCTGGGCGGCTGA
This sequence comes from Janibacter sp. GS2, assembly GCF_051200835.1. Lineage (GTDB taxonomy): Bacteria > Actinomycetota > Actinomycetes > Actinomycetales > Dermatophilaceae > Janibacter. Next base: position 3,171,013 of record NZ_CP195161.1, on the reverse strand, counting down.
TGCTCGCCCGTCCTCGGTTGGCCTCGCGGACAGCCGTGTCGCTCGTCCTCGTCGCGCTGGTCGGTGCCGTTTCCATCATCACCGAGGGCGTGCTGAGGTCGGAGCTGATGAGCGGGGTGCGCGGCTACGGGTACGACGAGGTCGAGGCCGGAGGGCAACTCCCGTCGGAGGTCCTGTTCTACCTGGTGCCCGTTCTGGTGGTGCAGACGCTGACGGTGGTGGCTGCGGTCCTCGGCGCGGTCGGGCTGTTCGTGGCCGTGACCGAGCAGACGTCCTTGCGTGCCCCCCAGCTGACGCGACAGGTCGCCGCCGGAGTGCCACGATCGCTACTGCGTCGTGCCCTCGTCGTTGAGGCTGCCGCGCCGGTTGCGGCGATGACGACGATCGCGCTCTTCGCCGGGGCAGGCGTCCCGGTGCTCGCCCTGGTCGTGGGCGGTCAGACGGACCTGCTCAACGGCACCCACTGGGAGCGCTTCCCCATCCTGTGGGGCGCCCTCGTGGGCGGCGCGGCCCTCGCCGCCCATGTGGGTGGGCGCAACCTCGCTGACGGCGGCGACGTCCGCCGTATCCGCGACCGCTGACGGACGAGGGCCAGGGGCACCGAGGGTGCGGTGCCCCCGCGTCAGACGGTGGTCCCGCCGTCCTCCCAGTAGGGCCGGCGCAGCTCGCGCTTGAGGATCTTGCCTGTGGGGTTGCGCGGGAGCGCGTCGACGATGTCCACGCTGCGGGGGGCCTTGAAGGACGCCAGCGACTGCTTGCACCAGTCGATGAGCTCCTGCTCGCTCACCTCGGCCCCGGGGCGAGGGGCGACCACGGCCTTGACCGACTCCCCCCACTTCTCGTCGGGCACGCCGATGATCGCGACCTCCAGCAGGGCCGGGTGCTCCGCGAGCACGCGCTCGACCTCCGGCGAGTAGATGTTCTCCCCGCCGCTGATGATCAGGTCCTTGATCCGGTCCTCGACGAAGAGGAAGCCCCCGTCATCGAGCCGGCCGATGTCGCCGGTGCGGAACCAGTCACCGTCGATCACGACCTCGGCCGTGGCCTCGGGCCGCCCCAGGAAGCCGGCCATCAGCTGCGGGGTGCGCAGCAGGATCTCGCCGTGCTCACCGGCCGGGACGTCCTCGAGCGTGGCCGGGTCGACGACCCTGATCTCGACCCCCGGGATCGCCCGACCGGCGGAGAGCAGACGCTCGGGGTGCTCGGGGTCGCGGTGCTCCTCCGGCAGCAGATGAGTGGCCACCCCGGCGACCTCGGTCAAGCCGTAGACCTGCATGAAGTCGGTCTGTGGCCAGGCCTCCATCGCCGCACGCAGCAGCGGGGCCGGCATCGGTGCCGCCCCGTAGGTGTAGAGCTTGAGGCGCCCGAAGAGGGCCACCGCGTCCTCTCCGGACTGGAGCACCTGCGCGAGCACGGCCGGCACGAGGAAGGTCCGGTTGGCGCCCTGCGTGATGGCCCACCCCAATGACGCGCCGTCCGGGTCCCGGGTCATCACGCTGGGGATGCCGTCGTGGATCCCGAAGAGGACGTAGGACGACCCGCCGACGTGGAAGAGGGGCATCGAGACCATCGACTTGTCGCCGGGGTCGAAACCCCACCCGTCGTGCGCTGCAACGGTGTGCGTGACCATGTTGCGGTGGGTGAGCATGACCCCCTTCGGCCGGCCCGTCGTGCCCGAGGAGTACATGACGAGGCAGACGTCGTGCTCATCCACCTCACCGGGGCGGTCCATCGGTGTCGATGCGGCGAGCCAGGCCTCGTAGTCATCCGCCCCGACGCCGTCGGGGGTGACCTCGATGATCGTCTCCACCCGCGGAAGGGAGTCGCGGATGGCGCTGATCGTCGGCATCAGCTCCGAGCCCACGAAGAGGACGCGCGCGCCGGAGTCGTTGACGGCATAGTCGATCTCGTCGCCGGCCAGGCGCCAGTTGATGATCGCATTGGCCGACCCGAGCGACCCGGCTGCGAGGCTGATCTCCACGCAGGCGGGATGGTTCTTGTCGAGGAAGGCCACGACGTCGCCCCGGCCGATGCCAAGATCCCGCAGGCCACCGGCGGCGCGGCGGACCCGCCCATCCCACTCGGACCACGTCCACGTGCGCTCGCCGTAGGTGATGGCCTCGTCGTCGGGGCGGTGCCCGGCCCACCAGGCCAGGCGATCGTCGAGGAACCGGGGCGCGGGAGCGTCTGTCATTGGGGGAGTGTGGCGTAGGTCATGCCCTGACGCAATAGACCCCCTCGCGGGTCAGGCGGTGACGATGACCCGGACCTCGACGGTCTCCTCGAGGCCACGCAGGCGCTGCTCGGTGTTGGCGGGCAGGTCGCTCGCGAGGTCGGTGACGGCGTAGCCGAACTCGCCCTTCGTGCTCAGCTGCTGGGAGTCGATGTTGACATCGCCCTCGGAGAGGATCGTGTTGACCCGGGCCAGGACGCCGGGGACGTTCTTGTGCAGGTGGAGGATGCGCGTCCCGCCGTGGACGGTGGGGGCCGCGACGGCCGGGACGTTGACCGACATCGTCGTCGCACCGGTGACCGCCCAGTCACGCAGCTTGCCGGAGACGTACCGTCCGATGTCGAGCTGGGCCTCCTCGGTGGAGCCGCCGACGTGCGGGGTGAGGATGACGTTCGGGATGCCCTGCAGGCAGTTCTCGAAGGGGTCGCCGGCCCTCTTCGGCTCGCTGGGGAAGACATCGACCGCGGCACCGGCGATGTGTCCGGAGACCAGGTTGTCGCGCAGCGCCTCCAGGTCGACGACGAAACCCCGGGAGAGGTTGAGGAAGAGGCTGCGGGGGCGCATCGTGGCGAACTGCTCGGCGCCGAAGTTCCCGGCGTTGCCCGCGCGACCGTCGACGTGCAGGGTGATCGTCTCGCAGGTGGCGAGCAGCTCGTCGAGGGAGCCGACCTGGGTGGCATTGCCGAGCGGCAGCTTGTCCTCGAGGTCGTAGAAGTAGACGTGCATGCCGAAGGCCTCGGCGACGACCGACAGCTGGGCGCCGATGTTGCCGTAGCCGATGATGCCGAGCGTGCGGCCGCGGACCTCGTGTGCTCCCTTCGCGGACTTGTCCCAGACGCCGGCGTGCAGCGCGGCACTCTTGTCGGTCAGGTGGCGGGCCAGCGAGATGATCTCGGCGAGCGCCAGCTCGACGACGCTGCGCGTGTTGGAGAAGGGGGCGTTGAAGACGACCGTGCCGGCCTGTGCCGCCGCGTCCAGGTCGATCTGGTTGGTGCCGATGCAGAAGGCGCCGACCACCTTCAGCTCCGGTCGGGCCTCGAGCACGGCTCGCGTCACCTGGGTCTTGGAGCGGATGCCGACCATGTCGACGCCCGCCAGGGCCTCGATCAGCTCCGGCTCGTCGAGCGCGCCGGAGCGCGTCTCGACCTCGAAGCCCGCATGGACCAGGCTCTCGCGGGCGGCGTCATGGATGTTCTCGAGCAGCAGCACCTTCACGTCCAGCAGGGTATGCCCGACCCCTTCCTCGTCTCGCAGCCGCCCGCCATGCGGAACTGGACCCCCACAGCGGCAAGGGTGCTGGCTAGGGTGGGGTCATGCGTCTCCTGGGTGTCCTTGGCGGTATGGGCTGGTCTGCGACGGCGGAGTACTACCGCCGGCTCAACGAAGGGGTGGATGCCCGCCTCGGTGGCCTGCACGGCGCCCGGGTCCTCATCCACAGTGTCGACTTCCAGCCCGTCGACGACGCGGAGAACGCCGGCGACTGGGATGGCATGGCGCGCATCCTCGTCGAGGGCGCGCAGAGCCTGCAGGCCGGCGGCGCAGACGGCATCCTCCTCGCGGCGAACACGATGCATGCGGTCGCGGACCAGATCTCCGAGGCTCTCGACGTCCCCTTCTTCAACATCGCCGAGGCGACCGCCCGCAGCGTGGGGGAGTCCCGCCAACGCACGGTCGGGCTCGTCGCGACGGCGACGACGATGGCGCACGACTTCTACACCAGGCCCTTTCAGGAGCGGGGGATCGAGGTGATCCTGCCGCTGGAGGAGGAGCGGCCCGAGGTCGACCGGATGATCTACGAGGAGCTCGTCCACGGGATCATCAAGGACACCTCGCGCAAGGCCTTCCGCCAGGTGATGCAGGGGATGGCCGACCGCGGGGCCGAGGGAATCGTGCTCGCGGGCACCGAGATCGGGCTGCTGCTGGAGGAGGACGACAGCCCGGTCCCGCTCCACGACACCACGACCATCCACGTCGAGCAGGCCCTCGACTGGATGCTCGCCGACGACTGAGGGCGCGCCCCGCCGGCGACGGACCGATCACCAGGGCACGTCGATTTCCGGCTCGCCGGTGACGACCTCGATGCGCTGGCCCGCGTACTCGACGGTGCTGCCGGCACGGACCTGGGCGCCGCGGCGGGTTTCCGGACGGCCGTCGACGCTCACCTCGCCGGCAGCGATGATCGTGCGGGCCATCACCCCGTCCTCGACGAGACCGGCCAGCTTGAGCAGCTGGCCGAGACGGATCGATGCGTCGCGGATGTGGACGGGCTCTGCGGAAGTCACCCGACCAGACTAGGCGGCGACGGGGACCCGCCCACCGGGCCGTGGGTCAGCCGGCGAGGCCGGCGCGGTCCATGTCGCGCTCGGCGAGGAGCACGGAGCGCTCGTCCTCGGTCATGCCGCCCCACACGCCGAAGGGCTCGCGGATGGCCAAGGCGTGCTCACGGCAGGCGTTGATCACCGGGCAGCTGCTGCAGATCTCCTTGGCGGCCGCGTCCCGCAGCCGACGTGCAGCGCCGCGCTCACCGTCCGGGTGGTAGAAGGACTCGCTCCCGGTCTCCCGGCACACGCCCTCGTACTGCCACTCCCACAGGTCCGCGACCGGGCCCAGTGGATTCGAACGGTCAGCCATGGTCTTTTTCCCCTCGATGTCCTTGCGGAGGCGCTGCGGTGGGATACCGATCGCCCCGATTCACACCAGCCAACCTAAGGACGAGATGGCCACAGGGGGTCGAGTGCGAAGTAAGGGTTCTTCCCGGGTTTGCGGGGTGATGGTCAGTGATTGGTCAGGTCGGGAGGCGGTGACTCGGTGTCATACGATAGGGAGATGGATTTCGGTGACCCGATCGACCGTGACGACTCCGGGGCGGCGAGCCACGACCCCTTCGCCAAGGTCGGACTGACCTTCGATGACGTGCTCCTCCTGCCCGGTTACAGCGAGCTGGCCCCCGGCGACCTCGAGACCACGAGTCGGCTGACCCGTGAGATCAGTCTGCGGACGCCGCTGATCTCGGCCGCGATGGACACCGTGACCGAGTCACGGATGGCCATCGCCATGGCGCGCCAGGGCGGGATCGGCGTGCTGCACCGCAACCTCTCCATCGATGACCAGGCCTATCAGGTCGACCTCGTCAAGCGGACCCAGACCGGGATGATCACCAACCCGATCACCATCGGACCGCACGCGACCCTCGAGGAGCTGGACACGATCTGCGGCGAGTACCGGGTCTCGGGCCTGCCGGTCGTCGACGAGGACGAGGTCCTCATCGGCATCATCACCAACCGCGACCTGCGCTTCACGCCCGTCGCGGAGTGGGCCACGACGCGGGTGCACGACGTCATGACCCCGATGCCCCTGATCACTGCGCCCGTCGGCATCTCCAACGCCGATGCGACCCTCCTGCTGCGCCAGCACAAGCGCGAGCGGCTGCCGATCGTCGACGACGCCGGCCGTCTGGCGGGTCTGATCACGGTCAAGGACTTCGTCAAGAGCGAGCAGTTCCCCGACGCGAGCAAGGACGCCCAGGGCCGCCTGCTCGTCGGTGCCGCCATCGGTTACTTCGGTGACGCCTGGGAGCGGGCCACCCGCCTCATCGAGGCCGGCGCTGATGTCCTCGTCGCGGACACCGCCCACGGTCACGTCAAGCTCCTCCTCGAGATGGTCCAGCGGCTGAAGTCCGACCCCGCGACCAAGCACGTGCAGGTCATCGGCGGCAATGTCGCCACCCGCGAGGGCGCACAGGCCTTCGTCGACGCCGGGGTCGACGGGATCAAGGTCGGCGTCGGTCCGGGCTCGATCTGCACCACCCGCATCGTCACCGGGGTCGGCGCCCCCCAGATCACCGCCGTGCACGACGCCTCGCTCGCTGCGCGACCGGCCGGGGTCCCGGTCATCGCCGACGGCGGCCTGCAGCAGTCCGGAGACATCGCCAAGGCGATCGTCGCCGGCGCCGAGAGCGTCATGGTCGGCTCGCTGCTGGCCGGCTGCGAGGAGAGCCCCGGCGAGCTGATCTTCGTCAACGGCAAGCAGTTCAAGGCCTACCGCGGCATGGGGAGCCTCGGCGCGATGAGCTCCCGGGGCAAGAAGTCCTTCTCGAAGGACCGGTACTTCCAGGCCGAGGTCACCAACGATGACCAGATCGTGCCCGAGGGCATCGAGGGTCGGGTGGCCTACCGCGGCACGCTCGCCCAGGTCGCGCACCAGATGGTCGGGGGCCTTCGCCAGTCGATGTTCTACGTCGGCGCCGGGACGGTCCCCGAGCTGCAGACGAAGGGGAAGTTCGTGCGGATCACCTCGGCCTCCCTCAAGGAGAGCCACCCGCACGACATCCAGGGCATGGTCGAGGCGCCGAACTACACCGTCGGCTGACCCGACCCCGTCCGGCGCCTGCCGTCAGGCGAGCAGCTCCCGGTAGGCCGAGAGACGCTCCCCGCCGTCGGCCCGGCGATCCACCGACTCCGACGCGAGGACGGCCCGGACGATCGCCCGCGTGACGCTGTCCGCTGCCGCGGTCTGCAGCGCGACGAGGTCCGCCGCCGACAGCGAGGCACTCCCCTTCGTCGACAGGGCGAAGACGGTGTCGCCGTCGAAGGCGGTGTGCACGGGGGACAGGGCCCGGGCGAAGCCGTCATGGCAGACGCCGGCGAGCGTGGCGCAGCCCGCCTTGTCGAGCGAGGCATCCGTCGCGACGACCGCCAGGGTCGTCGCGGTCCCGGCCCGCACGGAGCCGGTCTGCGCCGCCCGGTCCTCCCAGTAGCGGCGCACCAGGCGCGGGTCGGGTGCGTGCAGGTCCGCCTCGCCCGCCAGCAGGTGTCCTTCGCCGAGCAGGCGCCCATCGGGGGCCACGGGCGAACCGACCGCATTGACGGCCACGAGCGCACCGACGGTGACACCCGAGTCGAGGACGAGGCTCGCCGTGCCGATCCCGCCGTGGAGCCCGCCGGCCCGGGCGCCGGTACCGGCGCCGACACCCCCTTCGTCCACCGGCCCGTCGCTCGCGGCGAGGTAGGCCTCTCGCCCCTCCCCGGGGCCCGGGTGGTGGCGCCAGGTCCCGGCCCGGCCGAGGTCGAAGAGGATCGCTGCGGGGACGATCGGGGCGACCTCGCCCGGCCCGCCCACGGGCCACCCCCGCCCCTCGTCCGCGAGTGCCTGCACGACGCCGTCGGCGGCGGAGAGGCCGAAGACGCTGCCGCCCGAGAGGACGATCGAGTCCACGGCGTCGACGAGGTTGCGCGGGTCCAGCAGGTCCGTCTCGCGGGTGCCGGGGCCTCCGCCGCGCACGTCGACCCCTCCGGTCGTCCCCGCCGGGGGCGTGACGACGGTCGTGCCGGTCAGCCAGCCGGCGCCCTCGCGGGTGGCGTGGCCGACGCGGATGCCGGGGACGTCGGTGATCGCATTGTGTGCTCCGGGGTGCATGCGACCAGCATGCCCGGTGATTGACTGGGGCGATGACGACGAGCAGCGACCCGATCCGCGTCCTCGACGGCCACAACGACCTGCCGTGGCACCACCGTGAGGTGGCCGGCTACGACCTCGACGTGTGCGACATCGCCCTGCCCCAGCCCCAGCTGCACACGGACCTGGGACGGATGCGCGAAGGGGGTCTGGCCGCCCAGCTGTGGTCGGTCTGGGTGCCCTGCTCGATGACGGGGGAGGAGGCGGTGACCGCCACCCACGAGCAGATCGACTTCGTCGAGAAGCTGTGCAGCCGCTACGCGGAGATGGTCCCGGCCCGTACCGCCGCGGACGTGCGCGCCGCCTGGGACGAAGGGCGACACGCTGCCCTGGTCGGGATGGAGGGCGGGCACTCGATCAACGACTCGCTGGAGACGCTCGCGACCTTCGCCGACCGCGGCGTGCGCTACATGACGCTGACCCACAACGACAACACCGGGTGGGCGGACTCGGCGACGGACGAGCGGGTGCACGGCGGGCTGACCGACTTCGGCCGGGAGGTCGTGCGCTCGATGAACGCTCTCGGTGTCGTCGTCGACCTCTCCCACGTCAGCGCGGAGACGATGCACGACGCGCTCGACGAGACGCGTCTGCCGGTGATGTTCAGCCACTCCGGGGCACGCGCGATCTGCGACCACCCGCGCAATGTCCCCGACGACGTCCTCGGCCGCGTCCCCGGCAACGGCGGGATCGTCATGGCCAATGTCGTGCCGAAGTTCGTCAACCAGGCGCGCGCCGACGCCGCGCTCGGCCGCACCGAGATCGTCCCGGACCCGGTGGCGACGACCGAGCACGTCGTGGCGCACTTCGAGCACCTGCGCGAGGTCGTCGGGATCGAGCACGTGGGCATCGGCGCCGACTACGACGGCGTCGACGAGACGCCGGTCGGTCTCGAGGACGTGTCGAGCTACCCGCGGCTCTTCGCGGCGCTGGGGGAGCGGGGCTGGTCACGCACCGACCTCGAGGCCCTCGCCCACGGGAACGTGCTGCGGGTCCTGCAGGACACGCAGGTCTGAGTCGTCAGGCGCGCATGTCGGGGAAGGGGCGGGTGCGCGCCGAGTCCCGGGGCGCCTCGGGGGCGTCCGTGTCGCGCACGGTCGAGCCGGGGATGGTCTCGTGCCCGGTGAGGTTCTTCTTGGCCTTCCTCGACAGGCTGTCGATCTGTGAGCGGTACTTGCCCTTGGTGCGCTGGTCGACGAAGCCGGTGGCCTTGTCGAGGTAGCCCTGGGCCTTGTCAGGGTTCTTGCGGGCCCACTGCCGCGCGGTCTCGGCGGCGGTGAACACGGCGGCGGCGTTCTTGAACCTGGCCATGGGGGATCCTGTCGTTCGGGGACGTCTCATGGGCGTCAACGAAGGAGCGGCGCGCAGGATTCCACGGCCCCGATCTCAGTGCATGAGGACCGGCGGGTTGTCCTCGGACTCCTCGTCGAGCAGGTGGCTCTCCTCCCGCTTGCGGGGCAGGAAGAGCGCGACGACGAGCGTGGTCAGGCACAGCAGGGCCGAGACCCAGTAGGTGCTTGCGAAGGCCTCGGCCATCTCGTGCCGGACGGTGGACTGGAGTACCGCGGCGAAGTCGCTCGGGTTGCCGACCCCGGCCATGACGTCGGCGACCTCGGGGAACCGGCCGAGGAGCCGCTGGATCGTGCTCGGGTTCGTCACTCCCTCACTCGCCTCGCCGAAGGCCGCGGCCTGGCCGATGACCGGCCGGTTGTCGAAGCCCCGGGTCAGCAGCACGGAGGCGATGGCGACACCGAAGGAGCTGGCGGTCTGCTGGGTGATGTTCAGCAGCGTCGAGCCGCGGGCCACCTGGTGGGCGGTCAGCGACTTCAACGAGCTGGTCATCAGCGGCATCATGGTCGCGCCCATGCCCAGGCCCATGACGAAGAGCACCGGGATGATGAAGCCCCAGTAGCTGGACTCCGAGGTGATCTGGGTCATGGCGAACATGCCGCCGGTGATCAGGGCGATCCCCACCGGGACGATCCGGCCGACGGGGTAGCGGTCGACGAGTGCGCCGGCGATGGGCATCGTCAGCAGGGCACCGATGCCCTGGGGTGCCATGAGCAGCCCCGCGCTGAAGGTGTCCTCGCCACGGACCTGCTGGAAGTACGTGGGGACGAGCAGCAGACCGCCGAAGAAGGCGGTGGCGAAGAGGAACATCGTCAGCGCGGCGACGGAGAACTGCCGGTTGGCGAGCAGGCGCAGGTCGAGCAGCGGGTGCTTCGGCTTCATCGACCACCACCCGAAGGTCCCGATGAGCACGACGCCGGCGATCATCGGACCGAGGACCTTCGTGGCGAGGAAGGTGCCCTCGTCGGGGATCGAGGAGATGCCGTAGAGGAAGGCCGCGAGGCCGGGCGACATGAGCATCAGCCCGACGAGGTCGATGGACTCGCTCGGCTCGGTGTGGTCCTTCGGCAGCGCGATCGACGCGTAGGCCAGGGCGGTGATGCCGATGGGCACGTTGATGAGGAAGATCCACGTCCAGCTCGGGCGACCGAGCCAGTGGGCGTTGTCGATGAGCCAGCCGCCGAGGATCGGGCCGCCGATCGGGCCGAGGAGCATGGGCACGCCGAGGATCGCCATGAGGCGCCCGATCCGGGCGGGTCCGGCCGCGCGGGTCAGGATCGTCATGCCGAGCGGCATGAGCATGCCGCCACCGAGGCCCTGGACGACGCGGGCTCCGATGAGCAGCTCGATCGACGGCGCGAACGCGCACAGCACCGAGCCGGCCACGAAGAAGGAGATGGCCAGCAGGTACAGGCGCTTGGTGCCGAAGCGGTCCGCGGCCCATCCCGTGAGCGGGATGACGGTCGCCAGGGCGAGCGTGTACGCCGTGACCGTCCAGGCGACGGTCGAGTAGGCCAGCGGCGTGGTGCCCGGGGCCAGGTCGGTCTGGAAGTGGGGGAGCGCGACGTTGACGACCGTGATGTCGAGGATCGCCATGATCGAGCCGAGGACGACGACGCCGGCGACCTTCAGGACGGCGGCGTCGATCTTGTCGGGGTACTCGTCGAGCAGTGTGGGGTCGTGTGCGGGGGCCGACACAGGGGTCTCCTGACGGGGGCGAACTGGGCAGTGGCGGCGTCGTCGCCGTCCGCGTCGTGCGCGCAGAACGTGTGCACGCGACATACAAGTATGCGCCCTCGTCCAGCTCGACACCACCCCCCTCTAGGCTGGCGGGGTGAATGAGATCGAGATCGGCCGAGGCAAGCGTGGCCGCAGGGCCTACTCCTTCGACGACATCGCGGTGCTGCCCAGCCGGCGCACGCGCGACCCGCAGGAGGTGTCCCTCGACTGGCAGATCGATGCGTACCACTTCGAGATGCCGGTCATCGCGGCCCCGATGGACTCCCTGATGTCCCCGACGACGGCGATCGCCTTCGGTGAGGCCGGAGGTCTGCCGGTGCTCGATCTCGAGGGGCTGTGGACCCGGTACGAGGACCCCGAGCAGCTGCTCGCGGAGATCGCCTCGCTCGACCCGGTCCTCGCCACCGCGCGGATGCAGGAGATCTACGCTGCGCCGATCGTGCCCGAGCTGATCACCGAGCGTCTCGGGGAGATCCGGCGCGCCGGTGTCACCGTCGCCGGTGCGTTGAGCCCGCAGAACACCCAGCAGCACTGGAAGGCCGTCGTCGACGCGGGTGTGGACCTCTTCGTCATCCGTGGCACCACGGTCTCGGCGGAGCACGTGAGCAGCCGCAGCGAACCGCTGAACCTCAAGCGCTTCATCTACGAGCTCGACGTCCCGGTCATCGTCGGCGGAGCGGCCGGGTACACCGCGGCCCTGCACCTCATGCGCACGGGTGCGGCCGGCGTGCTCGTCGGCTTCGGTGGCGGTGCCGCCTCGACCACCCGCCAGGCTCTCGGCATCCACGCGCCGATGGCCAGCGCGGTGGCCGACGTGGCCGCCGCTCGTCGCGACTACCTCGACGAGTCCGGCGGCCGGTACGTCCACGTCATCGCCGACGGTGGCCTCGGCACCAGCGGCGACATCGTCAAGGCCGTGGCCTGTGGTGCGGACGCCGTGATGCTCGGCGCAGCGCTCGCCCGGTCGGCCGAGGCGCCCGGCCGCGGGTTCCACTGGGGCGCAGAGGCGCACCACCCCGAGCTGCCCCGCGGGACCCGCGTCGGAGTCGGCTCCGTCGCCTCGATGCAGGAGGTGCTCTTCGGGCCCAGCCGGGTCGCCGACGGCACGACCAACCTCATGGGCGCCCTGCGCCGGGCGATGGCGACGACGGGGTACACCGACGTCAAGGAGCTGCAGCGCATCGAGGTCGTCGTCGCGCCCCACCAGCCGAGCTGATCCCCCTTCGTGCCGATCGTCTCACTCGACCCCGACCGGTGGCCTGAGGTCGGGGACGCAGTTACCTTTGGGTAATGACTTCGGAGACCATCGCTGACCCTGAGCTGGACCCCACGGCCACCTACGCCGTGGACCCGAGTCGGGCACGGCGCCTGGCCGGCCGCGTCGTGGCCTCACCCACGGCGCGGACCTTCACCCAGACCTCGCCGCTGAGCGGGGGACCGATCGCGACCCTGCCGCTGTCGACGGCCGCGGACGTCTCCCGCGCCATCGACGCGGCCCGCGCAGCGCAGGTCAGGTGGGCCGCCACCTCCTTCGAGGAGCGCGAGCGGATCCTGCTGCGCTTCCACGACCTCGTGCTCGCCAAGCAGGTCGAGCTGCTCGACCTCGTGCAGATCGAGTCGGGCAAAGCGCGTCGGCACGCCTTCGAGGAGATCCTCGACACGGCACTGGCCTCCCGGTACTACGCCCGCACGGCCGGGGCCCACCTGCGCCCGAAGAGTGCTGCCGGTGCCCTCCCGGTGCTCACCCAGACGCGGGTGCACCACCGGCCCAAGGGCGTCGTCGGGGTGATCTCGCCGTGGAACTACCCCCTGAGCCTGGCCATCACCGATGCCCTGCCCGCACTGATGGCAGGCAACGCCGTCGTGCTGCGTCCCGACCAGCAGGGCTCGGTCACCGCCCTGGCCGGGGTGGAGCTGCTGCGCGAGGCCGGCCTGCCGGAGGGCGTCCTGCAGGTCGTGCTCGGCACCGGCTCGGAGGCCGGTCAGGCGGTCGTCGACCGGGCCGACTACGTCTGCTACACCGGCTCGACGGCGACCGGCCGCCGGGTCGCGCAGTCCGCGGCCGGGCGCCTGGTCTCCTTCAGCATGGAGCTCGGCGGCAAGAACTCGGTCTACATCGCCGCCGACGCCGACCTGGGCAGGGCGGTCGAGGGCGCCGTGCGCGCCTGCTTCTCCAGTGGTGGCCAGCTGTGCATCTCCACCGAGCGCGTCATCGTCCACGCGGCGATCGCCGACGAGTTCCTTTCGCGCTTCGTGGCCGCCGTCGAGGCCATGACGCTCGGGACGGCACTGGAGTACGGCTACGAGATGGGTTCGCTCGTGAGCCAGGCGCAGCTGACGACCGTCACCTCCCACCTCGAGGACGCCAGGGCGAAGGGGGCGCGGGTCCTCGCCGGGGGTCGGCACCGCCCGGACATCGGCCCCTTCGTCTTCGAGCCGACCGTGCTCGAGGGAGTCACCTCCGCCATGACGTGCCGCGACGAGGAGACCTTCGGTCCACTCGTGTCCGTCTACCGGGTCGACGACGACGACGCCGCCGTCGCCCTGGTCAACGACACCGACTACGGGCTGAACTCCTCGGTCTGGACCAAGGACGTCGGACGTGGTCGGCGGATCGCCGGGCGCATCCACACCGGCACGGTGAACATCAACGAGTGCTACGCGGCGGCCTGGGGTTCCATGGGGGCCCCGATGGGCGGCATGAAGGACTCCGGGATGGGGCGTCGCCACGGCGCCGAGGGGATCATGAAGTACACCGAGTCGCAGACCGTCAGCGCCCAGCACCTCGTGCCGATCGCGCCCGCCTTCGGCCTGAGCGATCGGGCCTTCGCCAGGGCCCTGACCCTCGGCCTGCGGGCGATGAAGATCGTGGGGATGAAGTGAACGCGGCCGCGGTGGACACCGACGTCCTGGTCATCGGCTCCGGCTTCGGCGGCGCGGTCGCCGCCCTTCGCCTCTGCGAGAAGGGGTACCGGGTCACCGTCCTCGAGGCGGGACGACGATTCGAGGACACGGACTTCGCGAGGACGAGCTGGGACCTGAAGAACTTCCTGTGGGCGCCGAAGCTCGGCTGCTACGGGATCCAGCGCATCCACCTGCTCAAGGACGTGATGATCCTCGCCGGTGCCGGTGTGGGTGGCGGCTCGCTCAACTATGCCAACACCCTGTACGTGCCCCCGCCGGTCTTCTTCGAGGACCGCCAGTGGGGACACATCACCGACTGGCAGTCCGAGCTGAAGCCCCACTACGACATGGCCAGCTCGATGCTCGGTGTCGTGACCAACCCCTGCGACGGGCCGGTGGAGCAGGCCATGCGATCGGCTGCCGAGGAGATGGGGGTCCCGGAGACCTTCATGAAGACACCGGTCGGGGTCCTCTTCGACGCCGACGGGGGACACGTTCCCGGCAGGACCGTCGCGGACCCCTACTTCGGTGGTGCCGGGCCCGAGCGGACGATGTGCACCGAGTGCGGGAACTGCATGGTCGGTTGCCGCGTGGGCGCGAAGAACACGCTGATGAAGAACTACCTCGCGCTCGCGGAGCGGCTCGGCGCCCGGATCCTCCCCCTGCGGACCGTCACCCGCGTCGGGATCGTGCCCGGGTCGGTCGAGGACGGTGAGGAGATCTACCGGGTCCGCCACGAGGCCACGGATGCCCGGGGCGAGAAGACCGCTCGGGTCACGACAGCCCGCAACGTGGTCGTCGCCGCGGGCACGTGGGGCACCCAGAACCTCCTGCACGCGATGAAGGAGGAGGGAGAGCTGCCGCGGCTGAGCGACCGGCTCGGTCAGCTGACCCGGACGAACTCCGAGGCCCTCGTCGGGGCGCTGGCCTCCACGCCCCCGACCGGGGCGGACGACCTGACGAAGGGGGTGGCCATCACCTCCTCCTTCCATCCCGATGACAGCACCCACATCGAGAACGTGCGCTACGGCCGCGGGTCGGACGCGATGGGCCTGCTCACCACGCTCCTCGCGCCGCCGCGCACGGGGACGACCCCGCGTTTCCTCAAGCTGATCGCGAGCCTGCCGCGGAACATCCCCGCTCTCAGGTCCTGGTTCCCGCCGGGCCGCCACTTCGCCGACAGCACGGTCATCGGTCTGGTCATGCAGAGCCTGGACAACTCGCTGTCGACGTCCTTGCGCTCGGGTCCTCTCGGTCGACGGTTGACCTCGCGGCAGGGGCACGGCGAGGCGAACCCCACGTACATCGAGGCCGGGCACCGGGGGATCCGCGTCATCGCCGAGCAGATGTCCCAGAAGCTGGGGCAGCCCTTCCACGCCGGGGGCACGTGGAGCGAGGCCCTGGACATCCCGCTCACCGCGCACTTCCTCGGGGGAGCGGCGATCAGCGACTCCCCGGCGACCGGTGTCATCGACCCCTACCACCGGGTGTGGGGGCACCCGGGGATCTCCGTCGTCGACGGATCCGCGGTCTCGGCGAACCTCGGGGTCAACCCCTCGCTGACGATCACCGCCCAGGCCGAGCGGGCCTTCTCGCTGTGGCCGAACCGCGGTGAGCGCGACGCCCGGCCCGGCCAGGGGGAGCGCTACGAGCGGCTCGACCCGATCGCGCCCCGGGTGCGCGCCGTGGAGCGCTTCACCCACGCCAGCGCGCGGGTGGACCTCGGGATGCCGCGCCCGGTGGCAGCCGAGGTGCGATGAGCCCCGCACCCCCCTGAGCCACCGCGCGGTCCCGGGCCCAGATCACCCACGTACCCTGAGCAGGTGCTCCGGACCGCCCTTCGCCCCAGATGGTTGGGGCTGCTCGCCCTCGCGGTGGTCCTGGCGGTCCTGTGCATCATCGCGGGGCGCTGGCAGTGGTCGGTCGCCCACGACGTGGCTCGGGCCGATGCGGTCCGCGAGGTCCAGGACCAGCCGGTCGAGCCGCTCGGTGAGGTCATGGCACCGCACGAGTCCTTCCCGGACGGCGGCTCCGGACAACGCGTGAGCACGCGCGGGGAGTACACCGGCGACCAGGTGATCGTCGTCGATCGCCTCCTCGACGACGTCGAGGGACTCTGGGTCGTCGAGCGATTCGTCGTGGAGGAGACCCGGGCCAATGTGGCCGTGGTGCGCGGCTGGATCCCGAAGGGGGCGACCCCGCCGAAGGCCCCGAGCGGCACCATCGAGCTGCTCGGGTCATTGGCTCCCAAGGAGGCCCCCGACGAGGGCGGCCTCCCCGAGGGCCGGATGACCTCGGTGGACATCGCGCAGCTGGTCAACACGTGGCCCGGCGAGATCTACAACGGGTTCGCCTTCGCGATGGAGGAGGACGGCACGGCGGCGGCCCCCGGCCTGGAGCGGGTCCCACCGCCGCTGCCGGACACCTCGTTGAACATCCGGAACGTCATGTACGCGTTCCAGTGGTGGATCTTCGCGGCCTTCCCGCTGTGGATGTGGACGAAGATGGTGCGCCAGGCGGCGCACCGGGACGATGCACCGGCCCGCGCGGCCGTGGAGACGAAGGAGCACGTGGCGTGAGCACCAACCAGACGAAGAGCGCACCCGACGCCGACCCGAGGGCGGTCACCAGCGCCCTGGCCTTCTTCCGGGGGAGTGCGGTCGTCGCCGGTCTGGCGATGTTCGTCCTCATCGTGGAGATGGTGCTCAAGTACGGCCTGGACAACGACGTGCTGTCTTGGTGGTCCCCGGTGCACGGCCTGATCTTCATGGTCTTCGCGGTCGCGACCGCGAACCTCGGCTTCAAGGTCGGGTGGTCGGTCGCTCGGATGATCGTCATCCTGCTCCTCGCGTGCATCCCCTTCCTCGCCTTCGTGGAGGAGCGCCGGGTCGTCCGCGAGATCGGCCCCCTCACGACCGCATCTGCCTAGGCAGATGCGACCTCCGGCCGGCGAGATCGGCCCGCTGACCACCGCATCTGCCTAGGCAGATGCGGGCGCCGGCGTGGCCCGGCACCCCGGTAGCCTGTGCGGGTGACGGAAACGCTCAAGACCTCCCCGGTCCTCGTCGTCGACTACGGCGCCCAGTACGCCCAGCTCATCGCCCGACGGGTGCGTGAGGCGAAGATCTACAGCGAGGTCGTGCCCCACACCACCCCGGTGGGCGAGCTGCTCGCCAAGGAGCCGGCAGCGGTGATCCTCTCCGGTGGGCCCTCGTCGGTCTACGCCGAGGACGCACCGGGCCTGGATGTGGCCCTGCTCGAGGCGGGGATCCCGGTCTTCGGCATGTGCTACGGCTTCCAGGCGATGGTCAAGGCGCTCGGGGGCACCGTGGAGCGGACCGGCCTGCGGGAGTACGGCTCGACCCGGGCCCAGGTGAGCGACCGCGAGTCGACCCTCTTCAAGGGGCAGCCGGCCGAGCAGTCCGTGTGGATGAGCCACGGCGACTCCGTGATCGAGGCCCCCGAGGGCATGCGGGTCACGGCGAGCACCTCCGCCGCGCCGGTCGCGGCCTTCGAGGACGACGAGCGTCGCCTCTACGGGGTGCAGTGGCACCCCGAGGTCATGCACTCGACCTTCGGCCAGCCCGTCCTGGAGAACTTCCTCGTCCACGGCGCCGGGCTCACCCCCGACTGGACCGCGGACAACGTCATCGAGGAGCAGGTCGCGCTCATCCGCGAGACCGTCGGCGAGGACCGGGTCCTGTGCGCCCTCTCCGGTGGCGTGGACTCCTCCGTCGCGGCCGCGCTCGTGCAGCGTGCCGTCGGTGAGCAGCTCACCTGTGTCTTCGTCGACCACGGACTGCTCCGTGAGGGCGAGGCCGCCCAGGTCGAGGAGGAGTTCGTCGCGGCCACCGGCGTCAAGCTCCTCGTCGTCGACGCCAGGGAGCGTTTCCTCGGCGAGCTCGCCGGGGTCACCGACCCCGAGGAGAAGCGCAAGATCATCGGCCGTGAGTTCATCCGCGTCTTCGAGCAGGCGGCGCGCGACGTCGTCGGCGAGGGCGCCGACGAGGGGCACCCGGTCAAGTGGCTCGTCCAGGGCACGCTCTACCCGGACGTCGTCGAGTCCGGTGGCGGCACCGGGGCGGCGAACATCAAGTCCCACCACAACGTCGGCGGTCTGCCCGAGGACCTGCAGTTCAAGTTGATCGAGCCGCTGCGCGCCCTCTTCAAGGACGAGGTGCGCGAGGTCGGCCGCGAGCTGGGTGTGCCCGACCCGATCGTCGACCGGCAGCCCTTCCCCGGCCCCGGTCTGGGCATCCGGATCATCGGTGAGGTCACCGAGCACAACCTCGACATCCTGCGTCGCGCCGACGCCATCGCCCGCGAGGAGCTGACCGCGGCCGGCCTCGACCGGGAGATCTGGCAGTGCCCCGTCGTCCTGCTGGCCGATGTCCGCTCGGTCGGCGTCCAGGGCGACGGACGCACCTACGGTCACCCGATCGTGCTGCGTCCCGTCTCCTCCGAGGACGCGATGACGGCCGACTGGACCCGGGTGCCCGGCGACGTCCTCGCCCAGATCTCGACCCGCATCACCAACGAGGTCGAAGAGGTCAACCGCGTGGTGCTCGATGTCACGAGCAAGCCCCCGGGCACCATCGAGTGGGAGTGAGCCGAGCCTGTCGCCGGGGGGTCCGGGCCCATCGCCCGGGCGGGGCTCCCCGTCCTGCGGTGAAACGCACGTCATCGCAGCGGGCCCGAGTGACTACCCTGATGACGTGAACAGCTATACCGCGATGCGCGCCAGCGAGTGGCTCCTGCGCAAGGTGCTCGTCGGACCCCCGCTGATGGCCTTTCTCCGCGTGCGCGTGGAGGGCCTGGAGCACGTCCCGAGGACCGGGCCGGTGATCATCGCGAGCAACCACCTGAGCTTCATCGACTCGATGATCATCCCGCTCGCCGCGGGTCGCAAGGTCGGCTTCCTCGGCAAGGCCGAGTACCTGGAGGGCCGCGGCATCACCGGCTGGCTCAAGCGGGTGTGGTTCGGCGAGTTCGGCGGCATGATCTCGGTCGACCGCTCCGACGCCCGCGCGGCCGCCCGCTCCCTCGAGGTCGCCGAGGAGCACCTGGCCGGCGGTGGCGCCTTCGGCATCTACCCCGAGGGCACCCGCAGCCGCGACGGGAAGCTGCACAAGGGACGCACCGGCGTGGGGCGGCTGGCCGCGGCCACGGATGCCGTGGTCATCCCGTGCGGGCTCACCGGGACCGACCGGGTCCAGCCCGTGGGGACCAAGGGCCTGCGCCCGCACCGGGTGACCGTGCGGTTCGCCCCACCCGTTGATGTCGACACCCGGCGCGAGCAGCACGTCAAGACCCGGCTGTACCGGGCGATCACCGACGACGTCATGGACGCCATCGCCGAACGATGCGGTCAGGAGCGCAGCGCCGACTACGCCGACCGCCCCGGACCCGGCGCCCCGTTAGGGTGACCCGGTGCTGAGAACGACGATCGCCGCCCTGGCCGGCAAGGCCGCCCGCCGCGCCGCCCGCATCCGAGGCGGTGGCTCCGGTGGCTCCGCCCTGCCCGGCCTCGTCGCGGAGAAGGTCGACCCCGGTTTCCTCGCCCACGCCCTCGCCGATGTCTCCGGCGGGATCGTCGTCGTGTCCGGGACCAATGGCAAGACGACGACGACCAAGATGCTCGTCGCGGTCCTGCGGGCCCACGGACAGCAGGTCTTCACCAACCCCACCGGCAGCAACTTCACGCGCGGCGTCATCTCGGCGATGCTCGCGGAGATCACGCTCCGTGGCCGGCTGCGGGCCGACATCGCGGTCCTCGAGCTCGACGAGGCCCACGCCCTCCACTTCGCGCGCGCCGTCGCACCCACGCACTCCCTCCTGCTCAACGTCGCCCGCGACCAGCTCGACCGCTTCGCCGAGATCGACCACACCGCGCGCCTGCTGACGCAGCTCGCGGCGATGACCACTGACGGCGTCGTCCTCAACCGGGACGACCCCTTCGTCAACCGCATCGCCACCGCCCTCGACCCGGGCATCGACGTCACGTGGTTCGGTCTCGACGCCTCCGCAGCAGACCGCGCCGGCGAGCTCTCCGAGCACGACTCCCGGGAGCAGGACGACTACGCACCGCCCGTCCCCGGCGCCCGCGACGGTCTCCTCGACCCGGTGGACGAGCAGCAGCTGCGCATCACCTTCGGTGCCGAGGGCGAAGGGGGCCGGGTCGGCCCGGTCTCGCTGCGCCAGCGCGGGCTCGCCGCGATGATCAATGCCACGGCCGCGACGACGACCGCCAAGCACCTGCTCGGGGCGGACTTCCGGTACGAGGCCGCCGAGCAGGCACTGCGGACGGTGGCACCGCCCTTCGGCCGGGGGGAGATCATCGACGCCGACGGCACGCCCCTCGAGCTCGTCCTCGTGAAGAACCCGGCGGGCTTCACCGTCGCGCTGGGCACCTACGGCAGCACCCCCACCGCGACGATGATCGCCATCAACGACGACTACGCGGACGGTCGGGACGTCTCCTGGCTCTACGACGTGAGCTTCGAGTCGCTGCGGGAGAAGGGAGTCGCCCTCACCACCGGGGTGCGTGGCTGGGACATGGCCCTGCGCCTGCAGTACGACGACGTGCCGGTCGGGGCGACCGAGGTGGACCTGGCGCAGGCCCTGGACACCTTCCTCGCCGACCACGCGGGTGAGCCGAAGCGGATCTTCACCTCGTACACCGCGATGCTCGCGCTGCGCCGGATGCTCGGTGAGCGCTACGACCTGCCCGAGATGGGCGTCGACGCCCCGGACACCAGTGGAGAACCCGCATGAGCGACCCCCGCGACGTCACCATCCTCGGGGAGCCGGCCACGTCCCATCGGCCGGCCGACCCGGGTCACGAGGGCAAGGGCGAGATCCACCTCGTGCACATGTACCCCCGGGAGATGAGCATCTACGGCGACCTGGGCAACACCCGGTGCCTCGCCGCCCGCGTGCGACGCCACGGCTATGTCCCGGTCGTCCACCAGCACCACCCGGGCCAGCCCTTCCCCGAGACCGCGCACCTCGTCGTCGGCGGGGGCGGGCAGGACTCCGGCCAGGCGAAGGTCGAGGAGGACCTCGAGCGCCACGCCGACCGGCTGCGCGGCCTGGCCGCCGACGGTGCCGCCATGCTGATGGTCTGCGGCATGTACCAGCTCTTCGGCAATGCCTTCGTCACCGTCGAGGGGCAGACCCTGCCCGGCCTGGGGATCCTCGACGTGACCACCCAGGGCAACGCGACGCGGATGATCGGGCCCGTCGTGCTGTCCACGGACTTCGGTGACGTCGTCGGCTACGAGAACCACTCGGGCTCCACGACGCTCGGGGCGGGGCAGACCCCCTTCGGCCGGGTCCGGCACGGCAGCGGCAACAACCGCAGCGACGGGACCGAGGGCGCGGTCTCCGGGCACGTCGTGGGCTCCTACCTCCACGGCCCGATCCTGCCGGCGAATCCCCGCCTGGCGGACGCCCTCATCGGGTGGGCGGCGGAGCAGGCGACCGGCCGTGACTTCCAGCCGGCCGAGCTCGACGACGAGGTGGCCCGGCAGGCGCACGCCCGGCAGGTGAGCCGCCTGCTGGGCTGAGGTCAGTCCGCGACGGCGGCGACCTCCTCGGCGCTGGCCCTGGGCATGATGCTCCACGCGATCCAGCCGATGGCGCCCAGCGGGATCTCGAGCAGGTGGGTGAAGATCGAGAAGATCACGACTGCGGCCATCGACGCGGCCGGGTCCGCTCCCCAGGCGACGAGCGCGGCGGCGGTGCCCGTCTCGGTGACCCCGAGCCCGCCGGGGGTGATCCCGACCGCGGTGAGGAGCCGACCGATCGCGTAGGCCGCGAAGAGCTGGCCGAAGGGGAGCTCGATCCCGGTCGTCGACGTGCACAGCAGGAAGAGCACGTAGTACAGGCCGAAGAAGCCGACCATGCCGAGCGTCATCGACAGCCAGCCGGTCCGCACGGTCGCTGCGGTCCGCTCGCGCATCCCGGTGAGCGCGACCTCGACCCGGTCGGTGGGCCTGCGGCGGACCGCCTGCACGAGCCGGTCGATGCCCTGCCCGAGGGAGCGGGCCCCCCGGTCGGTGGCGACCGCCAGGACGAAGAGGGAGATGACCACGCCACCGGTGACGACCGCCGCCCACGCGGCATCGCGCATGCTGCTCGGCAGGTCCGTCGCGCCCCAGGACAGTCCGACGATGGCGATGATCGGCAGCGCGGCTCGGGCGAGGACATTCCACACCCCGGTCACCACCGCCATCGTCGTCACGGCAGCGGTGGAGAAGCCCCAGGACCTGGCGATCGAGAAGGTCGCCGCAAGACCGACGGCGCCGCCACCGGGCAGGAGGTTCGAGACCGATGAGCCGCAGACGTTGAGGATCAGCGCACGGGTGTGGCCCAGACCGGGCATCGCCCCGGTCATGACGAAGGTGTAGCAGTAGAGGCCGCAGACGACGAGCGCGGTGAAGACGAGCGACTTCCACCACGGCACCGTCCCGAGGACCTCGAGGACCTCGGACCAGGACGTCTTGGCGAAGTACGGCAGACCCCACCAGAGCATCCCGACCGCCAGACCGAGCCCCAGGGTGACCTGGAGGGTCCGCACGAGGGGCGAGGTGCGCTGCGCGGTGGACGCGCTCGGGGCGCTCACGACAGGCCCGCGAAGACGTCGGTGTGCGCGGTGCCCGCAGGCGCGTCCGGATCGACGAACCACTCGCGCCCGAAGACGAGTCCGAAGACGGGTCGGGGGATGCGCGCCAGCATCCCGAGCGTGCGGTCGCCGCCCGCGGAGTCCGTGGCCTGGCTCGCATGGGCTCGCATCGAGGCCCGCTTGGCCGGCGTGTGGGGGCGCACCGGGATCCGGTGCGTGATGTCCGCCCTCGCCGAGAAGGCCCGGTCGAAGCCGGCGCGGTCGAACTCGGGCGGGAAGCGGTAGACCCTCGCCACGAGGTCGATGGCGCGGCAGAGGAGGTCACGAGGGAGGGTCGCCCACAGGACGGTGACGGGGAGGCCGCGCTCGCGCACGATCTGCGCGGCGCGGGCACCCACCTCGTGCACGCGCACGTGGTCCCGGTGCCCGTACCCGCCGCGCGGGTCGTAGGTGGTCAGTACGTCGGCGCGCTCCTCGAGGAGGACGGCGGCGAGGACCTCGGCTGCCTCGTCGAGCGGCACCCCGACGAAGCGGCGCCCGCCGGGCGGGTCCGGGGGGACCTCGGCACCGCTCCCGCTGTCGGCGAAACCGAGCTCGACGGTGCGCTCGACCCCGAGGGCGTCTGCGCTCGCGGCCAGCTCGCGGCTGCGGGTGGAGGCGAGGGCATCGCCCGTCGTCCCGAAGGCGGCCTCGTCGGTCAGGCCGAGGGCACCATCGGTCGCGACGACGAGCACGACGCGGTGGCCCTCCGCGGCAGCCCGGGCCATCGTCCCTGCCGTGAGCAAGGCCTCGTCGTCGGGGTGGGCGTGGAAGAGCACGAGGGTGCGGCGCAGGCCGGGTGCTGGCTGGTCCATCGTGGGAAACCCTGCCACACCCTCCCGTGGCACCCTTGAGCCGTGAAGGTCGCCCTCCTGTCCGACTGCTATCCGCCGCGTACCGGTGGCATCGAGTCGCAGGTCAGCGACCTGGCCACCGAGCTGCACCGGGCCGGGCACGCGGTCGAGGTCTTCACGGCGACGCCGGGGGCGAGGGGCGGCCACGGCGGTGCGGTCGAGGTCGTCGACGGGATCCGCGTGCACCGGATGGCCCTGCGACTGCCCGGTGGTCTCCCGGTCAACCCGCTCGCGCCGCCCGAGGTGCGGGAGCGACTGCGGCAGGGTGGCTTCGATGCCGCCCACGTCCACCTCGGGGTGGTCTCTCCCTTCGCCTGGGACATGGCGCGGGTGACCACGGACCTCGGTCTGCCCACGGCCCTGACCTTCCACTGCGTGCTCGACCGGGCGGCACCGGCGCTCCGGCCGATGCTGCGCGCGTGGACCCGAAGGGGAGCGGTGCTCTCCGCGGTCTCCGGCTTCGCGGCCGAGGGGGTGCGGCGTGCGGCACCGGGCGAGCCGGTCGCCGTGCTGCCCAACGGCGTCGATCCGCAGGCGTGGCCGGTGGGGCAGGCACGGCCCGCGGCGCGCCCGGTGACGGTGGTGACGGCCACCCGGCTCGCGCCCCGCAAGCGGGTCGTCGCGCTGCTGCGGGTCATCTCCGCGGCCGTGGAGAGGCTCGGCCCCGGCGCACTGACGCTGGAGGTCTACGGGGACGGGCCCCTGCGGCCCCTGCTCGAGAGGCGCATCGACGCCCTCGGGCTACGGGACGTGGTCACGCTGCGTGGCCGGGTGCCGCGCTCGGACCTCGCGCTCGCCTACCGTGAGGCAGATGCCTATCTCTCGCCGACACGACTCGAGGCCTTCGGTATCGCGGCCCTGGAGGCCCGTACCGCAGGGCTGCCCGTCATCGCTCGCGCCGACTCCGGGGTGCGTGAGGTCGTGACCGATGGTCTCAGCGGGCTCCTCGCGAGCGACGATGACGGACTGGTGGATGCGCTCGTGCGCCTCGCCGCCGATGCGACGCTGCGCACCCGCCTGGCCCACCACAACGTCACGACACCACCGGTGCAGACCTGGGACCGGGTCGTCGGCCTGGCCCGTGCCGAGTACCGCCGAGCCGGCGCATGAGTGTGGTGGTCGTGGCCCAGCACGTCGGGAGGTGGCCGCTCCTGCAGGGGCGTGACCCGGTGGACGTGCTCGCGGAGCACGGCCTCGCGGGAGAGCCCCTGCGCGCGGTGCGGGGGCCGGCCGACGAGGTCGAGCTGCACTACGAGGTGGCGCCGCGAGAGGTGGTGGCCGCCCCGACGCCGACGCCGACCCCACCCGGAGCGCGCCGGACCCAGCGGTTGGGTGCCTATGCGGTCGTCGTCGACGAGGGACGGCTGCTCATGTCGCAGCTGGCCGACTGGGTCCCCGGGGGTGGAGGCCTGTGGACGCTGCCCGGTGGCGGTATCGAGCCGGGGGAGGAGCCGCTGAGCGGAGTCGTGCGGGAGGTGCACGAGGAGACGGGTCAGACGGCCATCGCCGGGAACCTGGTGCAGGTGCAGTCCGCGCACAGAGTGGGTCCGGACGCGTCCGGCGGGAGGTCGCACGAGGACTTCCACGCGGTCCGGCTGATCCATCTGGCGACGTGCCCCCTGCCGACCCCCGCCAGGGTCGTCGAGGTGGGCGGATCCACCGGCGCTGCTGCGTGGGTGCCGCTGGGTCAGGTGCCGGGCCTCCAGCTCGGCGACATGGTTCGGCGGGCGTGGCCCTTCGTGGCCGGCGGTGAGTCCTACCCCGTGTAGGAGACGCCGATCGCCTCACCTACCCTTGGGGCCATGGAAGCCCTGCGCCTCGTTCTCTACGTCCTCCACATGGTCGCGATGCTGGCCATCGTCGTCGGCCCGCTCGTCGCCGGCCGCGGGCACCTCGTCCAGGTCTGGGGCGCGCGGATCCAGCTGTTCATCGGTCTCGGACTGACCGGCATCGCCGAGGCCGGTGATGACCCGGTCAACCACGCGAAGATCGGTACCAAGCTCGTCATCATGATCGCCGTCCTCGCCTGCGCCGAGATCGGCAACGCCAAGGGCAAGCGTGGCGAGAACGGCACCACCCTCGCCTGGGTCGCCGCCGGGCTCGCGGTCGTCAACGCCCTCGTCGCCTTCCTCTGGTGACCTGAGCCGCTCCCGTCACGGTGTGTCGGACTGCAGTTGGCGCCCCGACCTCGCCGAGTCGGGCGAGATCTCGTGCCGTTGACTGCGAACTGCAGTACGACACGCGTTGCCGCACGACCCATGCGATGACCTCGCGCACCCAGTCGGGGTGGAACATCACGTGCTCCCACGCGAAGCGCAGCACCACCCAGCCGGCGATCGTCATCTCGTTGTAGCGGTGGCAGTCACGCACGATGTCCCGGCGTGAGGCGTGGAACTCATGACTGTCGGCCTCGAGCGCGACCCGTGGCCCCGGGGCGCCGACGTCGCAGTGGAGCACCACGCCGCTGCGCAGGGTGATCGGCTGCTGTGTGGTCCAGAGGGGCCCGGTGGCCTCGACCGCGAGCCCCCGCAGTCCCGACTCGAAGGGGTTGGCGGCCCCGGGAGAGGCCAGGTCCAGGAGTTCGCGCGCCCGCGCGCGCCCGGTGCGGGGCAGGAGGGCCCCGGTCAGGTCGGTCCGGGTGACCGCCCCGGACCGCACGGCCGAATCGGCGACCGCCAGGGCCTCGGGCATCGGGAGGTCACGGGCACAGTCGATGACCGTGCGCAGGGGTGTCGTGGCGAGGCCGTCCACGTCCTGCTCCGGGAGCGTGCGGAAGCGCAGGGTGACCCCGTCGGGAACGGGGACCCGTCGATCGCGCGAGACCATCAGCTCGGGCTCTTCGGGCCCGTGCAGCACTCCCCAGTCGTGGTGCAGGGCTGCGCTGCGGTGGCTGAGGACGGCACCGACTGCGGCTGCCCCCTTCGCGGCACCCTCGAGCGGCAGGCCGTAGACACCACGCCGGTGCCGGACGATCTCGCCCCGCCCCAGCGCCGTCTGCAGGGTGCCTGCGGTGACCACCTCGAGCAGCTCGGCCCGGGCGGCCGTGCCGCCGCTCTGGGCGAGGCGAAGGGAGATGACGCTCACCCGCCCAGCGTGACCGAGTCCGACGCGTCGTCCGCCGGGCTGTCCACAGGGGTGTCCACGACAGGCGGTCAGGGGATGAGCAGCAGCTTGCCGCTCGTGGCCCGACCCTCGAGCGCGCGGTAGGCGTCCGCGGCCTCGGCGAAGGGGTACCGGCCGCCGATGGCGATGTCGAGCCGCCCCCGGGAGATGTCCTCGAAGACCTCGCGGCCCCGCATGAGCAGCTCCTCTCGCTCGTGGATGTAGTGCGCCAGCGAGGGGCGCGTGACGAAGAGGGACCCGCCCGAGTTGAGTCGCTGCAGGTCGAAGGGAGGCACCTGCCCCGACGCCCCGCCGAAGAGGACGAGCGTCCCGCGGGGGCGCAGCGACGCGAGCGAGGCGTCGAAGGTCGTCCTGCCCACCCCGTCATAGGCGACGTCGACGCCCTTCGTCGCACCGATGCGCTCGGCGGCCGCCGCGATGTCGCCGGCGAGGTCCTGGGTCGCGGAGTAGTCGACGACCTCGACCGC
Source organism: Janibacter sp. GS2 (assembly GCF_051200835.1). Taxonomy (GTDB): domain Bacteria; phylum Actinomycetota; class Actinomycetes; order Actinomycetales; family Dermatophilaceae; genus Janibacter. Next base: position 3,144,223 of record NZ_CP195161.1, on the reverse strand, counting down.
CCCGCGCGAGCGGGCGACCTCGAGCTTCTCGGGAGAGCCCGCGGTGGCGATGACCCGGCCGCCCCGCGCGGTGATCATCTGGGTGAGCAGCTGACCCACCCCACCGGCGGCGGCGTGCACGAGGGCGACGGTCCCCTCCTCGACGGGGAAGCAGCTGGTGACGAGCGCATGAGCGGTCATGCCCTGCAGCATTGCGGCGCAGGCGGTCTCGAGGTCCACGTCATCGGGCACCGGGACCAGTCGGTCGGCGTCGGCGATGACGAGTCCGGCGTGGACCCCGTCGGCCATCGACCACGCGACGCGGTCCCCCACGGCGACGGCGGCTCCCTCGCCGACCTCGCGAACCGTGCCCGCGGCCTCGACTCCCTGCACATAGGGCGGGTGGGTCGGGTACGTCCCGGAGCGCTTGTAGGCGTCGATGAAGTTCACCCCGCCGGCAGCGACCGCGACGAGCGCCTCGCCGGGTGCGGGCGCGGGGACCTCACGTTCCTCGAGGGCGAGCACCTCCGGTCCTCCGTGGCGGGTGACGACGAGAGCAGTGGTGGTGGTCATGACGCACACCCTAGGACTCAGAGCGAGGCGATGACCTCGTCGAGCATGGTCTCGGTCAGCTTGCCGGTGAAGGTGTTCTGCTGGCTCACGTGGTAGCACCCGACGAGGGCGACCTCGCGGCCCTGCGGCGTACGCAGGGTCGCCCGGGCCCCGTGCCCGAAGGCGGGCTTGGGCCGCGGCACCTCCCAGCCCGCGTGGCGCACCCCGGCGATCGTCGTGTCCCACCCGATCGAGCCGAGGCACATGATCGAGCGGACGTGGGGTGCGCTGCGCGCGAGGTCGGCATCGAGCCAGGGCGCGCAGGTGCGCTTCTCCTGCGTCGTCGGCTTGTTCTGCGGCGGGGCGCAGCGCACGGGGGCGATGATGCGGACCCCGTCGAGCTCGAGGCCGTCGCCGGCGGCCCGGGACCCGGGCTGGCTCGCGTACCCCGCACGGTGGAGCGCGCCGTAGAGCCAGTCGCCCGACCGGTCGCCGGTGAAGTTGCGCCCGGTCCGGTTGGCCCCGTGCGCGGCGGGGGCGAGCCCGACGACAAGGACCGGGGCATCCACCGGGCCGAAGGCGGGTACCGGCCTGCCCCAGTAGGGCTGGTCGACGAAGGCGGCCCGCTTGCTCACGGCCACCTCCTCCCGCCAGGCGACGAGGCGGGGGCAGGCCCGGCACACCGAGATCCGGGCGTCGAGCTCGGCCTGGCCGACCGCTCCCTTCGCCAGGCGCTGCACGCGGGTGGCCGTCCGGGCGACCGGTGTGTCGTGGGTGGCCACGTCGTCCGGCCACCCGGTCCCCGGCGGCACCGGTGAGGCGAAGGGGGCGCCCGTCACCGGGTGGGGGAGCGGCACGGACTCGGGCATGCCGTCACGATCCCACACCCCGTCCCCGCCGTCGGGTCGATGTATCACCGAGCCCCCGGAGGCTCGGTGATACATCGACCGGAGCGGGGTGCGGGTCGACGGGACGTGGGAGGCTGGACCATGGCCGTCGACGAGCACCTGGCGAACCGCGTGCGCTCCGCACTGTCCGACCGCGGGATCGAGTGGGAGGAGAAGCGGATGTTCGGCTCGCTGATCTTCATGGTCGGCGGATCGATCGCCCTCGGTGTGCGCGGTGGGGGCGGCCTGCTCGTCCGCTGCGACCCCGACGAGAGCGCGTCACTGCTGCGCGAGGCCGGGCCGATGTACGCGGAGGTGGCCACCATGGGCGCGAAGGACATGGGCCCCAGCTGGCTCGACGTCTCTCCCGATGCCGTCGACGACGACGAGGGCCTCGAGTGCTGGGTGGCTGCGGCGCTGCGTCGCTAGGGACGCCTCCGCCCACGACCCGGTCGATGTTCGAGGGTGGGCCCTGCCTCACTCGGATACATCGACCGGGGGGTCGGCGCCCTGCGCCTCGTCACGCTCGGCCCACTCCAGCAGCGGTGTCAGGTCGTGCGCCACGTCGTCGATGCCCGCGTGCAGGTCGCCCAGCCGCTCGACGCGCTCCGGCACCGTCGCGATGGTGCACTCGGCCGGCTCGACGTCGGCCACCTCGTCCCAGCGGATCGGGGTCGACACCGTCGCCTCGGCGGTGCCGCGCACGGAGTAGGCCGCGGCGATCGTGTGGTCGCGGGCGTTCTGGTTGTAGTCGACGAAGACCGTCGCGGGATCCCGGTCCTTGCGCCACCACGTCGTCGTCACCTCGTGCGGCGCCCGCCGCTCGACCTCGCGGGCGAAGGCGAGCGCGGCCCGGCGCACGTCACCGAACTCCCAGCGCGGCTCGATGCGCACGTACACGTGCAGCCCGGACCCGCCTGAGGTCTTGGGGAAGCCGACGATCCCCAGCTCGTCGAGAACCTCGTGCACGACGCCGGCCACCTGCCGCACCCGGTCGAAGGGAGCATCCGGCATCGGGTCGAGGTCGATCCGCCACTCGTCGGGTCGGTCGACGTCGGCGGAGCGGACATTCCACGGGTGCAGCTCGACGGTGCTCATCTGCACGGCCCAGATGATCTGGGCGAGCTCGGTCGGGCACAGCTCGTCGGCGTCCAGGTCGTACCGCGGGAAGTGCAACCGCACGGTCTCCACCCAGTCGGGAGCCCCCTTCGGCAGGCGCTTCTGGTGCACCTTGGCGCCGGTGACCCCCTTCGGGAAGCGGTGCAGCATCGTCGGCCGCTCCCGGAGCGCGCGCAGGATCCCCTCACCGACGGACAGGTAGTACCGCGCGAGGTCGAGCTTGGTCTCACCCCGGGCGGGGAAGTAGACGCGCTCGGGGCTGGAGATGCGCACCGAGCGGTCCCCGACGTCCAGGTGGACGTCCTCGCCGTGCTCGCCGCGGGCCATGACCCGAGCCTATGCCTGCCCGGTCAGGAGATGCGGGCTCCGGCGGGGCGGTCCGAAGGGAGGGTCGGTACCCAGTAGCGCCGCTCGCCGCCGCGGGAGTCCTCGTGCTCGCCGCCGGCCCCCTCGATGATCGCCCGGGAGGCGGCGTTGTCCTCGGCGCAGGTGATGAGCACCCGCTCGTGACCCATCTCCGCTGCCAGCTCGAGCGTCTGGCGCAGCGCGGTGCTCGCGTGACCCTGCCGGCGGGCGGAGGGGCGGATCGAGTAGCCGATGTGACCACCCCTCTCGAGCAGGACGTCGGTGAGCTCGTGCCGGAAGGCCACCGACCCGAGGTACTCCTCGCCCTCGACGACCCAGAGGAAGGTGCATGGCACCCGACCGCTGGGTCGCGGTGTCTCGGGCAGCTCCTCGGCGCGACGCGAGCGCACGAAGCGGCGGAACTCCTGCGGGTCCTCCAGCCCCGCTCGGGTGAAGGCGAACCCCGCGAAGCCGGTGGTCGGGTCGGCCTCCTGGGCCAGGTCCCCGTCGCCGTCCCGGTGCTCGTCAGCGAACTCGTCGGTGGCGGCGAGGTAGGAGTGCTGGTAGCGGGCGTCGGGGCGCACGATCTGGGACATGCGGCCAACCCTATGACGACGCGGATCAGCCGACGGGGTCGACAGGCAGGGGGTAGTCGCCCTCGACGACGGGCGTGATCGGACCGGACGGGGCCCGCAGCGTGCGCACCTGCGGCGAGAGCAGCGCGAGCAGGCTGGAGAGCACGATGAGCCCCGCGCACACCAGCAGCGCCGGCCGGGCGCCGAGGTGCACGGCGGCGGGTCCGGCGAGGAGCACCCCGACGGGGCCGAAGACCATCGACCCGAAGGCGTCGTAGGAGGCCACCCGGGAGAGCGCCTCGGGCGGGACCTCACGCTGCATCGTCGTCTGCCACAGCACGGTGAAGGTGTCCATGCCCAGCCCCATGAGGAACCCACCGAGGACGATCAGCGGCAGCGGGGCCCCGAGGCCGAGGAGCAGGTACGGCACGGCGGTGGTCGAGGTGAGCAGGACGGCGACGAGGATCGGGCGACGGGGGCGGATCCGCAGGGCGATGAGCACCCCGACGAGCATGCCGACCGCCTCGCCGGTGAGGATGGCCGACCAGGCGCCGGCGCCGCCGAGCTCGGCCTGGGCGACGACCGGGCCGAGCACGGTGTGCGCCCCCTGCCAGGCGAGGACGAGCAGCGCGAACTGGGCCACGACGACCCACAGCCACTGACGGGAGGCGAACTCCTGCCACCCTTCGCGCAGCTCCGCCACCGCCGAGGTGCCGCCCTCGCGACCGGGGCGTGGCGTGGACCCGATCCGCCAGGCGAAGGTGGCGGCGCAGGCGTAGACGAGTGCGGCACCGATGAGGGCCCACCCGGGGCCGATGAGCACGACCACGGCTCCGGCGGAGACCAGGCCCGTGATCCGGGCGACATTGGCGCCGACGGCGAGCAGCGCGTTCGCCGCCTGGAACCGATCGCGCGGGGCGACCTCGGGGATGATCCCTGAGAGCACCGGCCACACCACGGCACCGGCGAGCCCGGTGAGCACGGCGAAGGCGCACAGGACGGGCAGGGGAGCCCAGCCGGTGATGAGCATCGTGCCGATCCCGAGCCAGGCGATCAGCGAGAGGCACTCCCCGGTGAACATCACGAAACGGCGGGGGTAGCGATCGGCGACGACGCCACCGAGCAGCAGCCCGAGGACGTGGGGGACGGCCTCGGCGGCGACGACGATCGACAACGTGCCGGCGTCCCCACCCGGCAGGTCGAGCACACCGAAGGCGAGCGCCACGGGCGCGAAGGCCAGGCCGAGCATGGACAGCGTCCGGGCCCCGAAGAGCGACGCGAAGCGGCGCTCGCGCAACAACGTCAGGTCGTCACGGAGGGGGCTCACCGCGGCACCGTACTCGGGCGAAGGGGGTGTCGGCACCGCGACGTAGGCTGGATGCCGACATGAGCAGCCTCTTCGATGACCTTCCCGATGCCCTGCCCGGAGACTGGACCACGGACGTGTCCGACTCCGGCGTGCCCTCGTGGGCGATGTCCGACGAGGGCCCGACCCGGTCCGCGCACGCCCCCCACCGGTCCGCGCACGCGATCGACCCCGAGGAGCTCGTCGCCGGGCTCAACGATGCCCAGCGCGAGGCGGTCGTCCACGACGGCGGCCCGTTGCTGATCATCGCCGGTGCCGGCTCGGGCAAGACCCGCGTGCTCACCCACCGGATCGCCCACCTTCTCGCGACGAAGGGGGTCCAGCCCGGCCAGGTGCTCGCGATCACCTTCACCAACAAGGCCGCGGCGGAGATGCGCGAGCGGGTCGAGGAGCTGATCGGTCCCCGGGCCAAGGCGATGTGGGTCATGACCTTCCACTCCGCGTGCGTGCGGATCCTGCGCCGCGAGGCGACGAAGGTCGGGATGAAGAGCAACTTCTCGATCTACGACGCGGCGGACAGCCAACGACTCATCGCGCTCGTGATGCGTGACCTCGACCTCGACGCCAAGCGCTTCCCGCCCCGGGCCTTCGGGCACCGGATCAGCAACCTCAAGAACGAGCTCGTCGACGAGGAGGAGTTCGCCCGCAGCGTCGGTGGTGACGAGGACGCGCAGGACCCGGGCGGTACGCACCAGGACCGCACCCTCGCGGAGGTGTACTCGGAGTACCAGCGGCGGCTGCGGCAGGCCAATGCCCTGGACTTCGACGACATCATCATGACGACCGTGCACATCCTGCAGGCCTTCCCGGACGTCGCCGAGCACTACCGGCGCCGTTTCCGCCACGTCCTCGTCGACGAGTACCAGGACACCAACCACGCGCAGTACCAGCTGGTGCGCGAGCTCGTGGGTGGGGCGAGCGAGGCGCCGCGCGCCGAGCACGCGGTCGAACCCTCCGACCTCGTCGTCGTCGGTGATGCCGACCAGTCGATCTACGCCTTCCGCGGGGCCTCGATCCGCAACATCATCGAGTTCGAGCAGGACTACCCGAACGCGCGCTCGATCCTCCTGGAGCAGAACTACCGCTCGACGCAGACCATCCTCACCGCCGCCAATGCGGTGATCGAGCGCAATGAGTCCCGACGCAAGAAGAACCTCTGGACCCAGGCCGGAGCGGGCGAGTCGATCGTCGGATACGTCGGCGACAACGAGCACGACGAGGCCGCGTTCATCGCCAAGACCATCGACGAGCTCCACGACGAGCACGGCGTCCGCCCGGGAGACGTCGCCGTCTTCTACCGGACCAACGCCCAGTCCCGAGCGATCGAGGAGGTCTTCGTCCGCGTCGGCCTGCCGTACAAGGTCGTCGGGGGGACGCGCTTCTACGAGCGCCGCGAGGTCAAGGACGCGCTGGCCTACCTGCACGTCATCGCCAACCCCGCGGACACCGTCAACCTGCGCCGGATCGTCAACGTGCCCAAGCGCGGCATCGGTGACCGGGCGCAGATCGCCGTCGCCCAGCTCGCCGAGCGGGAGCGGATCCCCTTCGTCGCCGCCCTCGGCCGGGTCGATGACGCCCCGGGGATCGCCACCCGGTCGGCCACTGCCGTGCGTGGCTTCACCACCCTCCTGGAGGGGCTGCGGGAGCAGCACGAGAGCGAAGGGGGGATCGGGGACCTCCTCGAGGCCGTCCTGGAGCGCACCGGGTACGTCGCCGAGCTGCAGGCGAGTCGCGACCCGCAGGACGAGACGCGCCTGGAGAACCTCGCCGAGCTCGTCGGGGTCGCGCGCGAGTTCGACGCGACCCGGGAGGCGACCGGTGAGGTGCTCAGCCTCGACGACTTCCTCGAGCAGGTCAGCCTCGTCGCCGACGCCGACGACATCCCCGAGGAGCCCGCCGACGGTGAGGAGGGTGTCGACAAGGGTGTGGTCACGCTGATGACCCTGCACACCGCCAAGGGCCTGGAGTTCCCCGTCGTCTTCCTCACCGGCATGGAGGACGGCACCTTCCCGCACAGCCGCAGCCTCAGCGACAGCACGGAGCTGGAGGAGGAGCGCCGGTTGGCCTACGTCGGCATCACCCGGGCACGAGAGCGGCTGCACCTGTCACGGGCCGCCGTCCGCAGCGCCTTCGGGACCCCCCAGTACAACCCACCCTCACGCTTCCTCGACGAGATCCCCGAGCACCTCATGGCGTGGGAGCGGACCGGTCCGCCCCTCGGGGGGTTCGCCGGCTCCCGGGACGCTCGCCCGCCGGCCGTCGCGCGCCTCGCCGCCCGCCCGGGGGTGCGCTCGCCGGGCAACCGTCCGGTGATCGCGCTCGCCGACGGCGACAAGGTCACGCACGACAGCTTCGGTCTCGGGACGGTCATCCGGGTCGAGGGCGAGGGCGACAAGGCGATGGCCCACGTCGACTTCGGGGGAGAGGACGGCGTCAAGCGCCTCCTGCTGCGTTACGCCCCGCTCGAGAAGCTCTGAGGAGAGCGGCGTCGCACAGGCCTGCTCCTCACCAGGGTGCGGCGTCGTTGCCTGGCTACACCGCGTGTTCCCGGGCGGCGATCGTGGCCTCCACGAGGCCGAGACCCGTGCGCTGGTGGGCGTCGATCTCGGCGAACCAGGCCGACAACGCCGATCTGAGGTCGTGGACGAATCGGGCAGCGGCGGGCCCGAGCGCGTCCGCCCGATGCACGACCCCGAAGTCGGTCGTGATGGTTGGCTGCGTCTCGAAGATCTGCGCGCCGGCATCGCTCGCCGCGATGCACATGCGCAGAGGCAGGAAGGCCTGCATGCCGCTGCGGAGGACGAAGGTCAGTTGCGATGCCCGCGACGGGACGGTCGCCCCGATCCGTGCAGAGATGCCGTGCTCGGTCATCGCCTGGTGCACGGGGTCGTCCTCGCGGCTGTCCGCCGGCCTGACGACGAGGGGAAGGTCGGTGAGCGCCTCGAGGGGGACGGGACCGCCGGCACCCGGGATCGTGGACCCGGGCGGCCGCACGAGCATCATGCGCTGAGAGCCCAGCGAGACGAACTCCAGGCCGGGGCGCATCTGTGCGGCCGCCGTGAACCCCAGCTCTGCGTGGCCGGCCGCGATGTGGTCCAGCAGCTCCGTGGCGGTATCCGTCTCGGTGATGTCGAGGCGGACGTTCGGGAAGGCGCGGGTGAAGCTCGAGGCCCAGGCAGCCACGGCCTCGCCCGACATCTCGGGAGAGCACGCAATCGTCAGTGCGCCCTCCTGGAGGACCCTCGAGCGGCGCATCGCGTCCTCGATGGCCACCACGCCCTCGACCACCGACCTGGCCAGGGGCAGCAGCGCCAGGCCGGTGGGCGTCGGCATCAGCCGGCGGCCGGTCCGGTGGAAGAGCGTCACCCGCAGCTCGCGCTCCAGGGCGCGAACCGCTTGGGACAGCGTCGGCTGCGAGAGCATCAGGTGCGAGGCCGCACGCCCGAGTCCCTCGTGGTCGACGATCGCGAGGAAGTACTCCAGCTGCCGCAACTCCACCCGTCAGTCGTATCAGGATTCGGCAGCTGGTGTGCCGCGGGTGACCCGGTAGGTGTCGGGAAGAACTCCTGCGGTGCCCACGTGCCCGACGACGGCGCGCCCGAGGTTGCGCTCGTGGATCGGCGAGGACCCCTCGTAGATGCGCAGTGCGCGGACGTCGCGCCACATCCGTGGCACGGGGTGGTCACCCACGATGCCTTCGCCACCGAGGAGCTGAACGCACGCGTCCCCGACCCGGCTCGCCATCTCGGAGGCGAAGAGCTTGGCCGCGCTGATGCGGTGTCGCGGGATGGTGCCCTCGTCGAAGGCGCGGGCTGCCTCGACCGTCAGCGCCCTCGCCGCCTCCATGTCGGCGAAGCACCGCCCCAGGTCGGCCTGGACCGCGCCGAGCTCGGAGAGCGGGGCGCCGAACTGCTGCCGCTGGTCGAGGTGGCGGGCCGTCTCCTCGAGCATGCGGGTCGCCTGTCCGACACACGTGGCGGCGACATGGAGGCGCGCGTGGTTGATCCCCCGCAGAGCGACCTGGAATCCGGAGCCCAGCGAGTCCCCGACGAGAGAGCTCTTGGGGACACGGACCTCGTCGAGGTCGACTTCCGCGACCGGTCCCTCGGCATGACCATTCATCCGCTCCGGGATGCACGTGCTCACCCCTGCCGCGTTGCGCGGGACCAGGAACGCCGAGACGCCCCGGGCGCCGGGGACACCGCCGGTTCGGGCGAAGACGATGAGCAGGTCGGCCCAGTGCGCATTGGTGATGTACCTCTTGTGGCCCGAGAGCACCCACGTGTCGCCGTCCTCCGTGGCCGTGGTGGTCAGCGCGGCCGCATCCGAGCCCGCGTCCGGTTCGGTCAGGGCGAAGGCCGTGACCATGCTCCCTTCGGCCATGCGGGGCAGCAGCGTCGCGCGCTGCTCCTGTGTCCCGTGGTCGAGGATCCCCTGGGAGCTCAGGCCGATGGTGGTCGAGAATCGCGATCGGTACACGCACGACGCCCGGGTGAACTCCATGGTCAACGCGACCTGTTGCTGCATCGTCCACCCCAGGCCGCCATGGGAACGGGGGATGGAGATGGCGAACAGTCCAGCGGTCGCGATGGCGTCCATGACGTCACTGGGGACCTTCCCGTCACGGACCATCCGGTCCTCCGACGGGATGAGGGTGTCGTCGGTGAGGGACGCGACGTGGGACAGGTAGTCGTCGAATCCAAGTGAAACCACGGTGGGGTCGATCATGAAGGTCCTTCCTCTGGTGTGACGTGTCACGCGGTTGTGACGACGACTCCGCGGTCCAGCAGGTCCGCGATGTCGTCGGGGGTTCGCCCCAGCTCGGCCAAGATGTCCTGACTGTGCTGTCCCACCGCCGGCGCGGCCTCGGTGGTCGCCAGTCGCCGCCCATCGAGGGTGAACGGGAGCCCGGGGACGTCGTAGGCGCCTGCCGGTCCGGAGGCAGCGACGATCAAGGCGGACGCCGACAGGTCGGCGTCCCGTCCGATCTCGTCGAAGCCCCGGATGGCGCCACACACCACCCCTGCGGAGGTGAGCAGCGCGACCGCCTCGTCACGGTTGAGGCGCTCGAACTCACACCCGAGTTCCGTGAGCAGCTGCTCCCGGTGTGCGACTCGGCTCTCGTTGCTCGCGAAGCGTGGGTCGGTGAGGAGGTCGGTCCGTCCGAGGGTCGTGCACAGCGCCCGCCACTTCTGGTCGACGTACGCGGACACGACGACCCAGCCACCATCGGCCGTGGCCAGGACGTCCGCGGCCGGCGCGGCGAGTGCCTGGCCATTGCCTCGACGTGACGGAACCCGTCCGGTGAGGCCGTACTCGGCCCAGTTCGAGGCCTGGGCGTGGACGATGGCCTCCATGAGCGAGGTCTCGACGACCGCTCCGGCGCCGGTACTCGATCGGCGCAACAGCGCTGCGAGCACCCCATTGCTCAGGGCCTGTGCCGCAACGACGTCCGCGATGGCAAACCCCACCCGCAGTGGCTGACGATCGGGCTCACCGGTGACGGACATGACGCCGAACTCGGCCTGGGCCGCGATGTCGAGGCCGATCCGCTCCCGTGAGGGTCCGCGGGTGCCGAAGCCGGTGACGAATCCGTAGACGAGGCGGGGGTGGCGCCGGGTCAACGTCGATGCATCCACCCCCAGTCTTTCGCTGACACCGTGTCGGAAGTTGTGGAGGACCACATCGGCCGAGGCCACGAGGTCGGTCACCACGCGTGCGCCTTCGGGTGAGCGCACGTCGAGAGCGAGGCTGCGCTTGCCGCGATTGTTCGCGCGGATCATGGCGTCGCCGAACATCCCGACGCTGCGTGCCTGGTCCCCGCCGGGGGCCTCGACCTTGATGACGTCGGCGCCGAGGTCGGCCAGGTTCTGACCAGCACCCGGCGCGGCGATGTACTGCCCGAAATCGACCACGCGGATGCCGTCGAGGAGTCCCGCAGTGGTGCCTGCCGCGGCCATCAGAGCACGCTGCTCTCACGGCGACGCCGAGTCTCTTCCACGAGAGCGGCGCGCGAGCGGGCCGGGTCGAGGAGGTATCCGCCGATGACGGCGAAGACGCAGATCGTCAGACCCACGATGAGGAACCCATTGGCATACCCCTCGGCGACGGTGGCCCCGGCGTCGACGATGACCCCGAGGACGTAGGGGGCGACGATCCCCGCCACGCTGTAGGCAGCGATGATGCAACCGAAGAACCCGGGGCGGTGTCGAGACGGAAGGAAGTCGGCTGCGCCGGCGAAGGCCACCGAGAAGGCGACGCTGTTGATGGCGAAGGCACAGACGACGAGGACCAGCTGCAGGCGGCCGGGTGACACCTGCGTGAAGGCGATCATGCAGACGCCGGCGAAGACGAGGTAGGCCGTGGTGAGCCAACCGCGGGCCACGTGGGAGGAGAATCCTCGGCGCAGAAGATGCCCGGAGAGGAGGCCGGCCGTGAGCAGGACGACCACTGCTGCGAGATAGGGAAGGGTGACCAGCCAGCCGACCGCGCTGGGGGAGTAGCCCATGCCGTCGCCGAGGAAGGAGGGCAGCCACGCGACCTTCAGCGACGAGATGAGGTAGCCGGCGAAGGAGAGCATGGCCAGACCCCAGAAGCTGCCCGTCTTGAGGAGGCTGGTCAGTGGGACGTCGATGTCGCCGTCCTCGTGGACCTGCCCGGTCGTGGCCGTGCCCAGGACGTCGGATCGGGTCTGGCGGCGCATTCCCGGCTCGCCCCGGACGACGAGCAGCCAGACCACCGTCCAGACGACGCCGATGGCGATGAGCGCCATGAAGGAGGCGTGCCATGACCAGGTGAGGATGACCCACGTGAGCGTCGGGGCAGCGATGAGTGGGCCGATCGACGACCCCGCGTTCACCACGGCTCCGGCGAAGGCTCGCTTCTCCGGGGGAAACCGGTCAGCGACGATGCTCTGGCACAGTGCGTGCGCCGGACCCTCGAAGAAGCCCAGCACGACGCGGGAGGCGATGAGTACGCCGAAGGTGGTGGGGACGGTGAGCGGCAGCATGGACAGGCCCCAGGCCGTCATCAGTGCTGCCCCGGCGAAGAGGTAGCCGACACGCTTGAACCACAGGGTGAGCACGACCGCGCCCACGGCGAAGAGCCAGAAGAAGGCACTCGAGACCAGGCCGTACTGGCTTTCGGAGAGGCCGAGATCCTCCTTGATCTCCCCTGCTGCGAGCCCGATCGCGGCCTTGTCCGCGAAGTTGAGCGTGAAGAAGACGAGCAGCAGCGCCACGATCGCCCAGCTACGGGCCGATGTCCCGGTCGGCGTCGTGCGCTCCGCATCCCGGTCCTCGACGGATCGGACTGCTGTCGGGTGGTTCGTTGCCATGGTCACTTCCTTGTGATGGCGGGGGTGGGCGGCTCTGCAACCACACCACCCGGCCGAACCGGCAACAAGACTCGAATCGCCTCAGGGGCCCTTCGCCCACAGTGAACTCACGCGGTGGCGTGCCGACACCGTGCGGCCTGCCACCGACGAAGGGGCCCGACGAGCAAGTGCTCGTCGGGCCCCTTCGTCAGTGGCGCTCTCGGTCAGGAGATGCCGCGCTCGGCCAGCCAGCCGGCGGGGTCGATCGGCTCGCCGCCGCCGGGACGGATCTCCATGTGGAGGTGCGGTCCGGTCGAGCGGCCGGTGTTGCCGGTGAGGGCGACGACGTCACCCGGGGCGACCTGCTGCCCGACGGTGGCGCTGACGGAGCTCAGGTGGCCGTACCGGGAGACGGTGCCGTCCGAGTACTCGATGTCGATGTAGATGCCGTAGCCGGACATCGGCCCGGCGCCGACGACCGTGCCGGCACCCATGGACTTGAGCGGGGTGCCCACCGAGGCCGCGTAGTCCTGGCCGGCGTGCAGCCGTCCCCAGCGGTGACCGAAGGGGGAGGTGAAGACCGCGTTGTCGAGCGGCTTGACCCACCCGGTCGCGGTGGACGCCTCGTCGGTGGTGGTCGCGTCGCCGGCCGGGGCCCCGCTCGAGCGCTCCTGCTCCGCCGCCTTCGTCGTCTCGGCCTTCTTGTCGGCCTTCTTCTTCGCGGCGAGCTCCGCGCGGGCCTCGCTGCGGGCGGCGCGCTGGCGCTCCTGGTCCCGGCCCTGGTCCTTGGCCACGGTCGCCGAGACCTCTTGGCGGCGCTCGGCCAGACCGGAGGAGTCGCGGGAGGTGACGGCGGCCTCGGTGCGGGCGGTCTCGGCGAGCTCCGGGTCGTCGAGCAGGGCGACGGCGCCGGAGTCGTCCGCCGCCGGTGCGGTACCGGGGGCCGTGAAGGCGGTCTGGGCGGCCTGGGTCGAGGCCGTGCCGGGGAAGGGGGATGACTGGGCGGCCGTGGCCCCGGCTGCGCTGAGCACGAGAGTCACCGCAGCAGCGGTGGGCAGCGCGTAGGCGGGGGTCAGGCTCTTCGGGAGGGACGAGCGGCGCTGGAGGGCGCGACGCTCGGCTCGGGTCGGCGGGCGGTGCCGTCCGGAGTACTCAGTCATGGGTGAAGCGACGTCCTCGGCAGGGGATCTCGGACAAATCCCGAAAACTGTAGCGTGACCTTTTCGTTATGCAAAACTCGGGCTGTGGACACTCCGCTGTCAGGCCGGGCGTGACGAGATGTGCGTGATGGACGCGGTCGGCGTTCCCTCGCTGTCGAGCTGCGTCAAACTCGTGGCGATCCGGTGGACGACGCTCGGGAGGATCGGCAGCGAGAGGTGGCCGACCCCCCGCAGCCGGATGTTGGTCGTCGCGACGCCCTCCTGCTGGAGGGCGGCATTGACCGCAGGCACGACCGCCTCGTCGGTGTCGGACCAGAAGGCGATGATCCGGGTCGAGCATCCGGGGGAGGGCTGGTTGAGCTCCTGCATCAGGGCGCTGCCCGGGCGCAGCTGCCGTGTCAGGGCGGAGGGGAGGACGTGGGCGAGGAGCGTCCCCGTGTGCGGAGCGCCCAGGGTGACGAGGGTGTGCACCCGCTCGTCGCCGCCGAGTCGGGTCACGTAGTACCGGGCGATCACCCCGCCGAGGCTGTGGGCGACGACGTGGATGCGCTCATGACCTGTCTCCTCGACGATCGCCTCGATCTCCTCGGCGAGCTGGGCCGCGGCCGTGCGGATGTCCTTCGTGCGCACCGAGTAGTTCATGGCGAACACCCGGGAGAACCCCCGCCGGAGCAGGCCCCGGCGCAGCAGCGTGAAGATCGAGTGGTTGTCGGCGAGGCCGTGGAGCAGCAGGATCGGCGTGCCGAGCTCGGCGACCCCGGAGACGAGCATGCCCCGCTTGAGGGGGGAGAGGTGCTCGACCCGGTACCCGTGCCCGACGGCGCCACGCCGCGGCCGTCGGGCCCCGAAGGGGTAGAGCGAGATGTGGGTCGTGGCCCACACGAGCTCGACCGCGGCGAAGACCGCCGCCTGCGCGGTGGCCATCTGCCGCAGCTGCTGGCACACACCGTGCCGCAGCGACCTCGGCGTCAGGGCCGGGTCGTTGCCCTCTGCGGCGATCATCGCCTCTGGCTGGTGGACCATGGTGACCCGAGGGTAACCCGCGACGGGTGGCAGGTGGGTCCTCGTTGCACGTCTGTGATCAAGATTTCAAACAACCGCTGCATGGACCGGACGTGCTCCCCCTTCGTCCGGGGGGCTACTCTCGACCCGCACCCCGTTACCACAGCAGAGGACGGAATCACCCTCGTGGATCTCTTCGAGTACCAAGCACGCGACGTGTTCGAGAAGCACGGCGTCCCGGTTCTTGCCGGCGCCGTTGCCACCACCCCGCAGGAGGCGCGAGCCGCCGCCGAGACCATCGGCCAGAACAGCGGCGGCGTCACCGTCGTCAAGGCCCAGGTCAAGACCGGAGGCCGTGGCAAGGCCGGCGGCGTCAAGGTCGCCAAGACCGTTGACGACGCAGTTGAGGCCGCCGAATCAATCCTGGGCATGGACATCAAGGGCCACACGGTCCACCAGGTCATGATCGCCCAGGGCGCCCAGATCGCCGAGGAGTACTACTTCTCGATCCTGCTCGACCGGGCCAACCGCACCTACCTCGCCATGTGCTCCGTCGAGGGCGGCGTGGAGATCGAGCAGCTCGCCGTGGAGCGGCCGGAAGCGCTCGCGCGCATCGCGGTCGACCCCAATGTGGGCATCGACGACGCCAAGGCGAAGGAGATCGCCGACGCCGCCGGCTTCGACGAGGCCGACAAGGCCGCGCTCGTCGAGACCTTCAAGTCCCTCTGGGTCGTCTACCGCGAGGAGGACGCCACCCTCGTCGAGGTCAACCCGCTGGTGAAGACCGAGCAGGGGGACATCGTCGCCCTCGACGGCAAGGTCACGCTCGACGGCAACGCGGACTTCCGCCAGCCCGAGCACGCCGCCCTCGAGGACCAGGCCGCGGCCGACCCGCTCGAGGCGAAGGCCAAGGAGAAGGGCCTCAACTACGTCAAGCTCGACGGCAACGTCGGCATCATCGGCAACGGCGCCGGGCTCGTCATGAGCACCCTGGACGTCGTCGCCTACGCGGGCGAGGACCACACCGGCGGCAAGGCCACGCCGGCGAACTTCCTCGACATCGGTGGTGGCGCCTCGGCAGAGGTCATGGCCAACGGTCTCGACGTCATCCTCGGCGACGAGCAGGTCAAGTCCGTCTTCGTCAACGTCTTCGGTGGCATCACGGCGTGCGACGCCGTCGCCAACGGCATCGTCGGCGCGCTGAAGACCCTCGGGGACGGCGCGACCAAGCCCCTCGTCGTGCGTCTCGACGGGAACAACGTCGACGAGGGTCGTCGCATCCTCGCCGAGTTCAACCACCCGCTCGTGTCCATCGAGGACACGATGGACGGCGCCGCCCGCAAGGCCGCCGAGCTGGCCGCGAAGTAAAGGACGTAGAGAACAGACATGGCAATCTTCCTCACCGCTGACTCCAAGGTCATCGTCCAGGGCATGACCGGCTCCGAGGGCATGAAGCACACCACGCTCATGCTCGCCTCGGGCACCAACGTCGTGGGCGGCGTCAACCCCAAGAAGGCCGGCCAGAGCGTCGACTTCCCCGGCGGCCAGTCCGTCCCCGTCTTCGGCTCCGTCGCCGACGCGATGAAGGAGACCGGCGCCGACGTGTCGGTCATCTTCGTGCCGCCGGCCTTCGCCAAGTCCGCCGTCGTCGAGGCGATCGACGCCGAGATCGGCCTGGCCGTCGTCATCACCGAAGGCATCGCGGTCAAGGACTCCGCGGAGTTCTACAACTACAGCAAGGGCAAGTCCACGCGGATCATCGGCCCGAACTGCCCCGGCCTCATCAGCCCCGGGCAGTCCAACGCCGGCATCATCCCGGCGAGCATCGCCGGGGCCGGTCGCATCGGTCTCGTGTCGAAGTCCGGCACGCTGACGTACCAGATGATGTTCGAGCTGCGAGAGTTCGGCTTCTCCACGGGCGTCGGCATCGGTGGCGACCCGGTGATCGGGACCACGCACATCGACTGCCTCGAGGCCTTCGAGAACGACCCCGAGACCGATGCGATCGTCATGATCGGCGAGATCGGTGGCGACGCCGAGGAGCGCGCCGCGGACTACATCAAGGACCACGTGACCAAGCCGGTCGTCGGCTACGTCGCGGGCTTCACCGCGCCGGAGGGCAAGACCATGGGCCACGCCGGCGCCATCGTCTCCGGTTCCTCCGGCACCGCTGCTGCCAAGAAGGAGGCCCTCGAGGCCGCTGGCGTCAAGGTCGGCAAGACGCCGTCCGAGACGGCTGACCTCATGCGCGAGATCATGAAGGCGCAGAACGCGTAAGCAGCACCAGCACCCTCGAAGGGGGCCGACGACTCCGGTCGTCGGCCCCCTTCGTCGCCCCCGGGCAGCGTGACCAAACCCTGACGAAACCGGGAGGCAGGAGTGGTCTCGATGTCATCTGCGGTGCCTAACGTCGGGTCCGGTCCCGGCTCGGGGCCGTCGATGACTGCTGAGGAGAACCGGATGCCCCGCACCACCGCCACGCTGGCCGCAAGCGCGATCGCGGCCGCGGCCATGCTCGTGACGACCGCCTCCGCGGCTCCCGCCGCGACCGGCGCCGATCATGCCCCGACCCCCGAGGCCGAGGCGGCCGGGATCGACGCCCCCGGTGACGCCGCGCTGGGATGGAAGCAGCGGAGCGTGCGCTCGCGCCCGTCGGCGGAGTCGACGAGCACCGCGGCATTGGGCGTGCCCGGCATCGACGTCTCGGGCTGGCAGGGCACGGTCGACTGGGCCGGTCAGTACGCCGCCGGCAAGCGCTTCGCCTACGTCAAGGCGACCGAGGGCACCGGGTACACCAGCTCCGACTTCGGTCACCAGTACAACGGCTCCTACTCGGCGGGCCTGATCCGCGGCGCCTACCACTTCGCCCTCCCGGACAACTCGAGCGGGGCCGCCCAGGCGAACCACTTCGTCGACCACGGTGGCGGTTGGTCCAGCGACGGCAAGACCCTGCCCGGTGCCCTCGACATGGAGTGGAACCCCTACGGCGCCACCTGCTTCGGCAAGTCGCAGTCCGCCATGAAGTCCTGGATCACCGACTTCCTCACGACCTACAAGGCGCGCACCGGCCGGTACCCCGTCATCTACACCAACACCAGCTGGTGGAACCAGTGCGTGGGTCACGACGAGTCCTTCGCGCAGAAGTCGCCGCTGTGGATCGCCCGGTATAGCAGCTCCGTGGGCACCCTGCCCACCGGATGGGGGACCCACACCTTCTGGCAGTACACCGACACGCCGATCGACCAGAACGTCTTCAACGGCTCGCTGTCGCGGCTGCGGGTGCTCGCGCAGGGCTGAGCCCGCGAGTCCCGGCGTGCCCGTGGACACCCGCCTGTCGCCGCCGGCCGGCGACGGGTAGGCTGCCCGTGTACACAGAAATGTCGTACGCGTGCTCCGGGGTCGGTGAAAATCCGAGCCGGCGGTGACAGTCCGCGAACTCGTGCCTCGCAAGAGGGACGGGCTGAGCTGGTGGAACTCCAGCACCGACGGTGAAAGTCCGGATGGGAGGCAGCACGCGGCGGCGCCGCCCGTGCCGTGTGGTCTCCCCGCGCGGTCCGGTCCGACCGGGCAACCGGCCCCTCGGCGCACGCCGTCACGTCCGAGGACGTGTCTCCTCTCGCCCCCCGTGGCTCGTGTCTGAGCACGGAGAGGGCACCCATGGGCGAGGACGTCGACCTCACGGCCTCGATGGCACGCGCCGTCGAGCTGGCCTCCCGCGCCCTCGGCCGCACGAGCCCCAACCCCGTCGTGGGCTGCGTCGTCCTCGACGCCGAGGGGCGCGTCGTGGGCGAGGGTTTCCACGCGGAGGCCGGTGGCCCGCACGCCGAGGTCGTCGCCCTGGCCGCTGCCGGTCCGCGAGCCCAAGGCGGAACCGCCGTCGTCACCCTCGAGCCCTGCCGGCACACCGGCCGCACCGGGCCGTGCACCCAGGCCCTCGTCGACGCCGGGATCGCCCGCGTCGCCATCGCCGTCACCGACCCCACCGCGACGGCCGGGGGTGGTGCCGACCTGTTGCGACGCCAGGGGGTCGAGGTCGTGGTGGGCGTGGGCCGCGAACGGGCCGCGCACGGCAATCGTGCGTGGCTGCACGCTGCGGCGACCGGGAGACCCTTCGTGACGTGGAAGTTCGCGGCCACCCTCGACGGCCGGACCGCGGCCGCGGACGGGACGAGCCGGTGGATCACCGGCTCCGATGCCCGGGACGCGGTCCACGGCCTGCGCGCCACCCGGGACGCCGTGCTCGTCGGCAGCGGGACCCTGCGCACGGACGACCCCCACCTGGCCGTCCGTGACCGGCCCGACGCGACCCAGCCCCTGCGGGTCGTCCTGGATGCCGGAGCGCTCATCCCACTCACCGCCCGCGTCCTCGACGACGCCGCGCCGACCCTCGTCGTCGCGGCCGAGGGCAGCGACGCCTCGCGCCTGACGTGCGAGGGCATCGACGTCCTGCACGTCCCACGCACCGCCTTCGGCCTCGACCCGGACGCGGTCCTCGCGGGGCTGCACGAGCGAGGGGTCCGGTCCGTCCTCCTCGAGGGAGGCGCCCGCCTCGCGGGCTCCTTCGTGCGCGCGGAGCTCGTCGACGAGGTCGTCGCCCACCTCGCGCCGGCACTGCTCGGCGCGGGCCGGTCGGTCCTCGAGGACGCCGGCATCACGACCATCACCGAGGCGCTGCGCCTCACCACCACCGACGTCATCACGCTCGGCGACGACGTCGCCATCACCGCCTCCGTCAGAAGGGACCACTGATGTTCACCGGGATCATCGAGGAGCTCGGGGAGGTGGTCGGCGTCGAGGCCGGCGCCGACTCCAGCCGGATCACCGTGCGCGGCGAGGTCGCCACGAGCGACGCCGCCCACGGGGTGTCGATCGCCGTCAACGGCGCCTGCCTCACCGTCACCGACACCGCGGCGACCGGGGGAGAGGTCACCTTCGACGTCATGGCCGAGAGCCTGCACCGCACCGGCCTGGGGGATCTCGCGGTCGGCACCGCGGTGAACCTCGAGCGGGCGATGGTCCTCGGCGACCGCCTCGACGGGCACCTCGTCCAGGGGCACGTCGACGGCACCGCGACGATCACCGAGCGTCGGCCGGGCGACCGGTGGGAGGAGGTGCGCCTCTCCCTGTCACCGCAGCTGGCCCCCTTCGTCGTGGAGAAGGGCTCGATCTGCCTGGACGGCGTCAGCCTGACCCTGACCGCCATCGGCGAGGACTTCGTCGAGGTCGGGCTGATCCCGACCACTCTCGACCTGACCACCTTGGGCCGCAAGGAGATCGGTGACCGCGTCAACGTCGAGGTCGATGTCCTCGGCAAGTACGTGCACCGCATGCTCACCCTCGACCACGGAGAGAACCGATGACCCCGCGAGAGAACCTGCTCGATCCCGTCGAGGCCGCGATCGAGGCGATCGCCGAGGGCGGCCCGGTGCTCGTCGTCGACGACGCCGACCGGGAGAACGAGGGCGACATCATCTTCGCCGCTGACGCCGCGACCGACCAGCTCATGGGCCTGACCGTGCGCCTGGGCAGCGGCGTGATCTGTGTGGCGATGACCGGCGACGAGCTCGACCGCCTGGCGCTGCCGCCGATGACCGCGATCAACGAGGACGCCAAGGGCACGGCCTACTCCGTCTCCGTCGATGCCGCGACCGGCGTGACGACGGGTATCAGCGCCGCGGACCGGGCCCGCACGGCGCGACTGCTCGCCGACCCGACGACCGTGCGCGGTGACCTCGCGCGTCCCGGGCACGTCTTCCCCCTGCGGGCCCGCTCCGGCGGGGTGCTCGTGCGTCGCGGTCACACCGAGGCCGCCGTCGACCTGTGCCGGCTGGCCGGTCGGGCGCCGGCCGGCGTGATCTGCGAGGTCGTCGAGGAGGACGGCTCGATGGCTCGGCTGCCCGCGCTGCGCCGGCTCGCGGACGAGCGCGGCTGGCCGCTCGTGAGCATCGCCGACCTCGTGGACCTGCGACGTCGGACGGAGGCGCTCGTCGAGCGCATCGTCACCACGCGCCTGCCGACGGCCCAGGGGCAGTTCACGGCCCACGGTTTCCGCAGCGGGGTCGACGGCAGCGAGCACGTCGCCCTCGTCCACGGGGACATCACGACCGGCACCCCGCTCGTCCGGGTGCACAGCGAGTGCCTCACCGGTGACGTCTTCGGCTCCCTCCGCTGCGACTGCGGCCCCCAGCTGCAGGCGGCGCAGCGCGCCATCGTGGAGGCGGGCGCCGGTGTCGTCGTCTACGTCCGCGGGCACGAAGGGCGAGGGATCGGCCTCGTGGACAAGCTGCGGGCCTACGCGGCCCAGGACGCCGGTGCCGACACGGTCGACGCCAACTCCGAGCTCGGGCTGCCCGTGGATGCCCGTGACTACACGCACGCCGCCCAGGTGCTGCGCGACCTCGGGGTGACCTCCCTTCGCCTGCTGAGCAACAACCCCGCCAAGGTCGAGGCCCTCACCGCGCTCGGCGTCGAGGTCGTCGGCCGCGAGTCGTTGCGGGCCGGCATCACCGACGACAACCTCACCTACCTGCGCACCAAGCGCGACCGGATGGGACACGACCTGCCGTGGCTCCCGGAGGGCATCGACGAAGGGAGCACGACATGAGTGGGCACGGCGCGCCGCGCATCGACATCAGCGAGGCCGGGGACCTGCGGGTCGCCGTCATCGCCTCGAGCTGGCACACGGTCGTCATGGATGGACTCCTCGCCGGGGCACGATCGGCGCTCGCCGATGCCGGCATCACCCCCGAGGTGGTCCGGGCGCCGGGCAGCTTCGAGCTGCCGGTCCTCGCCTCCGCCGCCGCCGCGACCCACGACGCGGTCGTCGCCCTCGGCGTCGTCATCCGCGGGGGGACCCCGCACTTCGAGTACGTGTGCGCGGCAGCCACCGACGGCCTCTCCCGGGTCGCGCTCGAGACCGGCACACCGATCGGCTTCGGGCTCCTCACGTGTGACGACGAGGCCCAGGCCCTGGACCGTGCCGGACTGCCCGACTCCTCGGAGAGCAAGGGGCGGGAGGCTGCCGAGGCGGCGGTCGCCACGGCACTGCTGCTGCGGGGGCTGCGACCGGCCGCGGGGGCACGAGGTGCCCGCATGACGCAGGGCACCGAAACATCGCCCCCGGAGGGTGGCACGGCGGGCTGAGCGGGCTTAACCTTGGCAGTGCAGCGCCGACCCGGTCGATCCCCCCTGCTCCCGGGTCGGCGTTGTCTTTTTCACCGGCGGCGCGACCGTGGGCACCAGCGCCACATGCTTTCTTTTCGACGGGTACGGCTTGTCGGCGGTGTCCGTCGCCCTTTGTGGGCGACCATGGACCCGTGACCGTGCTGGAGCTGCTCAGATCGGCGACGACCGTCGACGACGGGTCCCGTCGACGGCCCGAGCTGCTGGCCGCCGGGACGGGAGCCGCGACCGCCGCCGTCGGCCTCGTCGTGCCCCTCCTCCTGACGGTCCTCGGCGCACTGGCGGTGCCCAGGGCCTCCGCCGGGGTGGGCGATGCCCTCGGGTCCGGAGCCCTGCTGTGGCTCGTCCTCGGAGGGGCGCGCCTCGACGTGGGCGAGGGCACGCTCGCCCTGACCCCGCTCGTCGGAGTGCTCCTCCTCGTCCTCCTCGCCCGCTCGGGTGCCCGCCGTGGGCTCCCGCAGGCTCCCGAACCAGCACTCCGGGCGGCATGGCTCGGTGGCTACGCAGGTGTGGGCGTCCTGGCCGCCCTCGTGGGCCTGCTCACCCCCGTGGCGCCCGCGGTCCTCTCCCTTCTCCTGCCCCTGCTCGCCGTGCCCGCACTCGGTCTGGCCTGGGCGCACGGCCTGCCCGATCGTCTCGCCGGGGTGTGGGCGCGGGCGCCCGTCGCCCTCCACCGGGGCCTCGTCCCCGGGGCGAAGGGGGCGCTCGTCACCGTCGTCGCGGGCTCGCTGCTCGTGCTCGTGGCCACGATGGTGCACCTCGGCCGCGTCCTGCACGTGCACGGCGAGCTCGAGGCCGGGTTCTTCGGCGGGCTGCTCCTCGTCCTGCTGCAGCTGGCGCTGCTGCCCAATCTCGGGATCTGGGCGATGTCCTTCACGGCCGGCCCCGGCTTCTCGACCGCGGGTGGGGCGATGACCACGTGGTCGTCCGCGGAGGCGGGTGTGCTGCCGATGGTCCCGGCGCTCGCCGTCCAGCCGCAACCCGGCGGCCTGCCGTGGGTGACCCACCTCCTCGTGCTCGTCCCCGTGGCGCTCGGGGTGTGGCTGGGCCGTGAGGCGCTGATGCGGGTGCCCCGGCTCGCGACGACCCAGAGCAAGCTCGCCGTCATCGCGGTCACCGTCGCCGTCACGACCCTGGGGGTCGTGCTGCTCGACGCCCTGGCGGGTGGTTCGCTCGGCGCCGACCGCCTGAGCGACCTCGGGGCACCGGCCCTGACGTTGGCTCCGGTGCTCCTGCTCGAGCTGGGGGCCGGGGCCATGGCGGTCCTGGCCCGGGAGTGGTGGGTCCTGCGTCGCTGACCCGCTGGGCAGCCCCACCGGGTCGGGGGAAGGCGCCCACGGGGACCTAGACTCTCCCGCGTGCGCGCCCCCCTTCGTCTCCTCGTCCTCGTCTCCGGCGCCGGGAGCCTGCTGCAGGCCCTGATCGACGCGGAGGCGGCCGGGTCCCTCGCCGCGCAGGTCGTCGCGGTGGGCGCCGACCGCGAGGGGACCACCGGCCTGGAGCGGGCCTCGGCCGCGGGGGTGCCCACCTTCGTCGAGCCCGTCTCGGCCCACGCCGACCGCGCCACGTGGGACCGGGCGCTGGCCGACCGGGTGGGGGAGCACGCGCCCGACCTCGTCATCACCGCGGGGTTCATGAAGATCCTCGGGCCACGGCTGCTCGGCCGGTGGACCGTCCTCAACACCCATCCGGCGCTCCTGCCGTCCTTCCCCGGCGCCCACGGGGTGCGCGACGCCCTGGCGTACGGCGTCCGGGTGACCGGGTCGACCGCCCACCTCGTCGACGCCGGTGTCGACACCGGCCCGATCATCGAGCAGCGTGTCGTCGCGATCGCCGACGACGACACCGAGGCGACCCTCCACGAGCGGATCAAGGCGGTGGAGCGGGAGATGCTCGTCGACGTCGTCACGGCCATGGCGACCGGTGGTTGGCAGGTCGAGGGCCGCCGCGTCCGCGTCGGTGGAGCGGTTGGCTGAGTCCTCCTCGGTCGCCGTAGACTCGGGCCCACACGACTGGCGAAGGTGGATCACCACCGGGGAGTGAAAGGTCGAGGTGCATCGCCCGCCTGGGTGCGCTCATCGCAAGCCGACCCACCAGGAGTACCCGTGTCCGATCCCCGTCCCGTCCGCCGCGCCCTCGTCTCCGTCTTCGACAAGACCGGCCTGTCGGACCTCGTCCGCGGCCTCTCCGAGGCCGGAGTCGAGCTCGTCTCCACCGGTGGCTCCGCCGCCGTGATCGAGGGCCTCGGTCTGCCCGTGACCCAGGTCGAGGACCTCACCGGCTTCCCCGAGTGCCTCGACGGCCGGGTGAAGACCCTCCACCCGCGCGTGCACGCCGGGATCCTCGCCGACACCCGTCTCGACGACCACGTGCGCCAGCTCGAGGACCTGGACGTCGCTCCCTTCGATCTCGTCGTCGTCAACCTCTACCCCTTCGCCGAGACCGTCGCCTCCGGTGCCTCCGTGCAGGACTGCATCGAGAAGATCGACATCGGCGGCCCGACGATGGTCCGCGCCGCCGCGAAGAACCACGCCTCGGTCGCGATCGTCACCGACCCGACGAGCTACGGCGAGGTCCTCGAGTCCGTCCGCGGCGGTGGCTTCACCCTCGCCCAGCGGGAGCGTCTCGCGACCGAGGCCTTCGTGCACACCGCGACCTACGACGTCGCGGTCGCCTCGTGGATGGGTTCGGTCGTCAGCGCGCGCGATGAGTCGCCCTTCCCGCACTGGATCGGGGGCACCTGGGCCAAGAAGTCCGGCCTGCGCTACGGCGAGAACCCGCACCAGGCCGCCGCCCTCTACGTCACCGAGGGCGCTGCCGGTCTGGCCCAGGCCGAGCAGCTGCACGGCAAGGAGATGTCGTACAACAACTACATCGACGCCGACGCCGCGCTGCGTGCCGCCCACGACCACGGTGAGCAGCCGACGGTCGCGATCATCAAGCACGCCAACCCCTGCGGCATCGCCGTCGGCGAGAGCATCGAGGCCGCCTACGAGCGTGCCCACGCCTGCGACCCGGTCTCCGCCTACGGTGGCATCGTCGCGAGCAATCGCCCGATCACCGCGGCCATGGCCACGGCACTCAACGACACCTTCTCCGAGGTCGTCATCGCCCCGGACTTCGACGCGGACGCGTTGGCGATCCTCAAGGAGAAGAAGAACCGCCGCCTGCTCGCGGTCGCGGCCCCGACGCCCGGCGGCATCGAGACCCGACCGGTCTCCGGCGGTCTGCTCGTGCAGCAGCGCGACGCCATCGACGCGGTCGTCGAGGTGACGGACGACGAGACGCCGACCCGGGGCCGGGGAGGGCGTGGTGACGACCCGGCCCTGTGGAACCTGGTGGCCGGCGACGCCACGGACGAGCAGACCCTTGCCGACCTCGCCTTCGCCTGGCGCGCGGTCCGTGCCACGAAGTCCAATGCGATCCTCCTGGCCAAGGATCACGGCTCGGTCGGGATCGGCATGGGGCAGGTCAACCGCGTCGACTCCTGCCACCTCGCCGTGAACCGGGCCGGTGCAGAGCGTGCGACAGGGGCCGTTGCGGCCTCGGACGCCTTCTTCCCCTTCGCCGACGGCCTGCAGGTCCTCCTCGACGCGGGAGTGCGGGCGGTGGTCGCCCCCGGCGGGTCGGTCCGCGACGACGAGGTCGTCGCGGCGGCGCAGGCGGCGGGGATCACGATGTACTTCACCGGCACGCGGCACTTTGCCCACTGATCCCGCACCCGGTACTGGAAGGATGACCACGTGACTGCACAGATCCTCGACGGCAAGGCGGCGCTCGCGTCGATCAAGGACGAGCTGAAGGTCCGCGTGTCCGCGCTGAAGGAGCAGGGCATCACCCCCGGCCTGGGCACGGTCCTCGTCGGTGACGACCCCGGCAGCCGCTGGTACGTCGGCGCCAAGCACAAGGATTGCGCCGAGATCGGCGTCACGAGCATCCGCCGGGACCTGCCCGGCGACTCGAGCCTCGAGGAGGTCCTCGCCGTCGTCCGTGGGCTCAACGAGGACCCGGAGTGCACCGGGTTCCTCGTGCAGCAGCCGACCGGACTGGACGAGAACGCGATCCTCTCCGCCGTCGACCCGAGCAAGGACGTCGACGGCCTGCACCCGGTCAACCTCGGCTGGCTGGTCCTGGGCCGCACGGCGCCGCTGCCGTGCACGCCGATGGGCTGCCTCGACCTGTTGCGTCGCCACGACGTGCCGATCGACGGCGCCCGAGTGGCGATCGTCGGCCGGGGACTCACCGTCGGTCGTCCCCTCGGCCTGATCCTCACCCGACGCAGCGAGAATGCGACGCCCGTCCTGTGCCACACCGGGACCCGTGACCTGGCGGCCGAGGTGCGCCGGGCGGACATCGTCATCGCCGCCGCCGGCAAGCCGGGGATCATCACCGCTGACATGGTCAAGCCGGGCGCCGCGGTGCTCGACGTCGGGGTGAGTCGCGTGCTGGGGGAGGACGGCAGGAGCCGCATCGCCGGGGACGTCGCCGATGACGTGGCCGAGGTGGCCGGCTGGGTCAGCCCCAACCCCGGTGGCGTCGGACCGATGACCCGCGCCATGCTGCTGAACAATGTCGTGGAGGCCGCGGAGCGCGGCCTGAGATGAGTGACGTGGCTGGCGACGCGCGGGACCCGGGTGGGCAGGGCGCGGACGAGGAGGACCCGGGCCCGACCCGACCGGCGCTCCAGGTGCGGCCGCTGGCCGCGTGGTGGCTGATCGCGGCCGGCATCGTCGTGGGGATGCTCTTCCTGCTCACCGATCACGTCCTGCGGGCGACCGTCACCTGCGCCGCGACCCTGCTCCTCGCCGCGGTGCTGCGCCTGGCCCTACCGGGGTCGAAGGCCGGCGGCATCGCCGTGCGCGGCCCGCTCGTCGACACCGTGACGCTCGTCGTCCTCGCTCTGGCCGTCCTGGCCTCCGGGTTCTCCCTGGATCTGACCGCCCGCTGAGCCACCGCGCACGACGAAGGGGCCGCACCATCTGGTGCGGCCCCCTTCGTCGTGATGACGCTCAGCCGGTGATCAGGCCGAGCTTGGTCACGGCCTCGCGCTCCTCGGCGAGCTCGGCGACGGTCGCGTCGATCCTGCCGCGGGAGAACTCGTCGATCTCCAGCCCCTGGACGATCGTCCACGCGCCGTCCTTGACGGTCACGGGGAAGGAGGAGATCAGGCCCTCGGGGACGCCGTAGGAGCCGTCGGAGACCACGGACATCGAGGTCCAGTCGCCGTCGGCGGTGCCGTGCGCCCAGTCACGGGCGTGGTCGACCGTCGCGGACGCCGCGGAGGCGGCCGAGGACGCGCCCCGGGCCTCGATGATCGCCGCGCCGCGCTTGGCGACGGTCGGGATGAAGGTGTTCTCCAGCCAGTCCTGGTCGCCCACGGCCTCGGCGGCGTTCCTGCCCGCGACCTGGGCGTGGAAGAGGTCCGGGTACTGGGTGGCGGAGTGGTTGCCCCAGATGGTCATCTTCGTGATGTCGGTGACCGGCACGTCGAGCTTCGAGGAGAGCTGGCTGATCGCGCGGTTGTGGTCGAGGCGCGTCAGCGCGGAGAACTGCTCGTTCGGGATGTCGGGCGCATTGTTCATCGCGATGAGCGCGTTGGTGTTCGCCGGGTTGCCGGTGATCGTCACGTGGACGTCATCGGCGGCGACCTTGTTCAGGGCCGCGCCCTGCGGGGCGAAGATGCCACCGTTGGCCTCGAGGAGGTCACCGCGCTCCATGCCCGGGCCGCGCGGGCGCGCGCCGACGAGCAGGGCGTGGTTGACGCCGTCGAAGACCTTCTCCGGGTCGTCACCGATCTCGACGCCGGCCAGCGTCGGGAAGGCGCAGTCGTCGAGCTCCATGACGACACCCTCGAGGGCCTTCAGGGCCGGGGTGATCTCGAGCAGGCGCAGCTCGACGGGGGTGTTCGGCCCGAAGAGGGAGCCGCTGGCGATGCGGAAGAGAAGGCTGTAGCCGATCTGACCGGCGGCGCCGGTGACGGCGACCTTGACGGGAGTGGTGCTCACTGAGGATGCCCCTTCGATCGTGATGAGGGAATGTGCTGTCCCCAGCGACGCTAGCAGCGCGGGCCGCACACGCGGGAGGCAGGTTCGTCAGCCGGGCGGCCCGAGGTGGCGGAGCGGGAGCGCTCAGCTGCTGAACTCGACGAGGGCGACCGGGTCGCTCGTCGGCTCGGGCGACCCGCCGGCGGGCTCCACGGTCACCCCGACACCGGTGGCCGCGTCGACATCACCCTTGAGGACCATCGGGGAGTCCGTCGAGGTCATGAGACCGGCGGAGATCATCGCCCCGTCGTCGTCCCGCAACCAGGCCTGGTAGGTCCGGCCCTCGGCGGGGTCGGGCACTCCCTCGACCTGCAGGACGGCTCGCCCCAGGTCCGCGCTGCGGGTCACCTCGACACGTCCACCCTCCGCGGTGGTGGTCTCCCAGGTCCGGGCGTCGTCAGCGGCGAGCACCTCGTCGCTGACGCTCGTGGTCACCTGGTCGACGACCTGCCAGGTGATGCCACCGCCGACGACCAGAGCGGCCGCGGCCGCGAGAGCGGTGCCGCGGGAGCGCCACCGAGGGCGAAGGGAGTGGACCGTCGCCGACCGCCTGGTGTCCTGCGGAGTGGTTTCGTGCGGGCTCGTGTCGTGCACGGGCTCGTGGGCGTCCGGAGCCGGCTCCTGGGGCGTCTGCCGGACCAGCGCCAGGAGGTCGTCCCGCAGGGACGGTGGCGGCTCGACGGCCAGGGTCTGCGTCAGGTGCGGGAGCGTCTCACGCAGCGAGGCGACCTCCGCGCGGCAGGCCGCGCAGTGCTCGAGGTGGCTCTCGAACTCCTGGCGCTCCGGTCCAGCCAGGGCGTCCACGACATAGGCCCCGGAGAGCTCGTGCGGTTCATCGGTCATGGTGTCACTCCCAACTGGTCTCTCAGACGGATCAGTCCGTCGCGGATACGTGTCTTTGCCGTGCCCAGCGGCAGGTCGAGCCGGGCGGCCACCTCACGGTGGGTGTAGCCGTCGAGGTAGGCCAGGCTCACCGCCTCGCGCTGGACCTCGCTGATGCGGTCGAGCGCCTGGCGGACCCGGTGGGCCTCGAGCTGTGCGGTCGCGGCCTCGGCAGTGGTGTCGAAGTGGACCTCTCGCGTGCGGGCCTCGTAGGACTCGTCCCGCACCGTTGCGGCTTGGCTGCTGCGCACCCGATCGACGGCACGGCGGTGTGCCAGGGTCATCAACCAGCCGAGCGGAGAGCCGCGGTCCGGGTCGTACTTGCCCGCGTGCCGCCACACCTCGAGGTAGATCTCTTGGGTGACTTCCTCCGACTGGCTCGGATTGCGCAGGACGCGCAGCACGAGACCGTAGACCCTCCGCGACGTCGCATCGTACAGGGAAGCGAAGGCGGCTTCGTCTCCCTGTGCCACGGCCAGCAGCGCGGGGGTGAGGCGGTCAGGATCCGTGTCGGCCTCCCGTGCACGCTCCGGGGCGACGCCGCTGGCGTCGTTCGAGTCACGAGCTGGGGGGTGAGGCACGGGTCCATCATGCCTGCTCACTCAGGTGGCTGTGGGCAGCAACACAGCGTCGATCAAGCGGACGAGCGCGTGGGCGGTCTCGAGGGTGCCGCGGACGGTGATGAAGCCCACCGCGTGGGTGTCGTGCTGCGGTCCATGTCTGCCTCCAGGGGCGTTGTGGGGAACCGTGGGTGCGTGCACTGGTGGTTCGGAGCGGTGGCCGTGCCGGATGGGTCAGCCGACGTCGACCGCGATACTGTGCAGGCCGCTCGCGCCGGAGGGAAAGGGACTGGCCGTTTTCGTCGTCTGGACGGAGCCGTCGCCGTCGGTCGCCCGGACCGTGATCTCGTGTCGTCCCGCAGTGGCCTCCCAGGGCAGGAACCACTGGCGCCAGCAGTCGACATTGGCCTCCGTGCCGAGCGTGGCGCGACGCCACGGGCCATCGTCGAGGCGGACCTCGACGCGATCGATGCCGCGGCCCTGCGCCCACGCGACACCACCGATGACGGTGCGCCCGGCCTCGATGCCGGCCGACGGCGAAGGGGTGTCGATCCGCGCCTGGGTCTTGACGGTGCCGTGGGTGGCCCAGTCCCGGTCGGTCCAGTAGGCGGGCTGCGCGTCGTACGTGGTCACGGTCATCCGCGTCAGCCACTTCGTCGCGCCGACGAATCCGTAGAGCCCGGGAGTGACGAGGCGGGCGGGGAAGCCGTGGTCCTGTGGCAGAGCTGAGCCGTTCATCCCGACGGCCACGAGGGCATCGCGGTCGTCCAGGAGCGCCGAGAGGGGGGTGGAGATCGTCATCCCGTCCGTCGAGGTGGACAGCACCTGCAGGTCGGGGTCGCCGGGGTCACTCTCGAGGCCCGCGCGGGCGAAGAGCTCACGGGTGGGCACGCCCACCCACCGCGCGGTGCCGATGAGGGACCCGCCGACCTCGTTGGAGACGCAGTTGAGGGTGATGTCGCGCTCGACCATCGGCAGGTCGAGCAGCTGGTCCATGTCCAGGGTGATCTTCGTCGGGACATCGCCGTCGATGGTCAGCGACCAGTCGCCGGCCTCGACCCGAGGGACGACGAGGGCGGTGTCGATGCGGTAGAACTGCTCGTTCGGTGTGATGAAGGGGGGGATCCCCTTCTTGCCGAGGTCCACCCCCTTGGCCAGTGCGGGGAGCGGCTCGGGCACGGTGGGCAGCTCGAGCACCAGGGGTGCGCGCCGCGCGATGAGGGCCTGGCCGCCGGCGCCGAGGGCGGCGGCGCCGAGACCGGCGCCACCGAGGGCGATCAGCCCGCGTCGGCTCGGGTGTCCGGGGCGAGCATGTCCGTCGGGGCGAAGGAGGCCGGGGCGGGCCGCGAGCAGCTCGAGGGTGATCACGGCGATGACCGCGGCCGTCAGTGCGGGGAGCCAGGCGAACGAGCCGGTGCTCGGGCGGAGCACGGCAGCCGCGCCGGCCAGTGCGGTCAGGGCGAGGATCATCGTCGTCGCGGCGGCACGGGAACGCAGTCGCAGGATCCCGGCGACCGCGGCGAGCAGCAGGGTGACGACGGCCACGGACCCGATGAGGATGGGCTTGTCCGCCGTGCCGAAGGTGGAGACGGCCCACTCCTTGACGGGTGTCGGCGTGAGGTCGATGACCTGGCTCCCCACGGCGAGCACCGGTGAGGCCTGGGGCGAGACGAGTGCCGCGACGAGGTGTGCCGTGGCGGTGCCGAGTGCGGCCGCGACCACCCCGCAGGCGGCTGCGGGCAGGATGCGTGCCTTCATGCTCGGTGTTCGTGGCCAGGGGCCGGCTCGGATGGGTCAGACGTCGGCGCCGTCGACGTCGAGGTGTTGCCGGTTCACGCCGGTGATCACCGCATAGGTGAGGCCGGCGATGAGGGCGCCGACGATCGGGGCCAACCAGAAGGCCCACAGCTGGCCGGCCGCGCCCTCCTGGAAGAAGGCCACTCCTGTCGAGCGGGCCGGGTTGACCGAGGTGTTGCTGATCGGGATGGAGACGAGGTGGATGAGCGTCAGGCCCAGGCCGATCGCGATCGGGGCGAAGCCCACCGGGGCGCGCTCGTCGGTCGCGCCGAGGATGATGTAGAGGAAGAAGGCGGTGAGCACGACCTCGGCGATGAGGACGGCCGCGAGGCTGTAGCCCCCCGGGGAGTGGTCGGCGTACCCGTTGGCCGCGAAGCCCGCGGACGCGTCGAACCCGTCCTTGCCGTTGGCGATGACGTAGAGCACACCACCGGCGACGAGTCCGGCGATGACCTGGGTGCCGACGTAGGCCGGCACGTCCTTCCACTCGAAGCGGCGGCCAGCGGCCAGTCCGAGGGTGACGGCGGGGTTGAAGTGGCCGCCGGAAACGTGCCCGACCGCGTAGACCATCGTCAGCACGGTCAGACCGAAGGCGAGGGCCACCCCGAGGAAGCCGATGCCCAGGCCGGTGTCCTTGCCGTCGCTCAGGTGCTGCGCGGCGAAGATCGCGCTGCCGCACCCGCCGAAGACGAGCCAGAAGGTGCCCATGAACTCGGCGCCGAGTCGGTGGGGAAGGGGTGGGGGCACGGCTCTCTCCTCAGCAGCAGTGTGCGAGCCGGGTGCCGCGCACGTGGATCATGCGCTGATCATGCCGATCATCGGGGGAGTCGTCCATGGGGCTCGCCGCCCTCGACCCGGGAAAGGACGAAGGGGGCGACGCGCCGGACCGGCGGATCGCCCCCTTCGTCCTGGGCCAGGGTGGGCCGAGGGATCACATGCGGTCGAGGATCCCGTTGAGCGTCGCGCTCGGACGCATCGCCGCGGAGGCCTTGTCCGCGTCCGGCTTGTAGTGGCCACCGAGGTCGACCGGTGATCCCTGGGCACCGATGAGCTCCTCGTTGATCGTCGCCTCGTGCGTCGCGAGCTGGTCGGCGACCGTGGTGAAGCGCTCCTTCAGGTCCCCGTCGGTGTCCTGGGCGGCCAGCGCCTGGGCCCAGTACAGCGCGAGGTAGAAGTGGCTGCCCCGGTTGTCGATCTGCCCGATCTTGCGGGCCGGCGACTTGTTCTCCTCGAGGAAGGAGGCGATCGCCGTGTCCAGGGTGTCCGCGAGGACCTGTGCCTGGGGGTTGTCGTGGGTCTGCGCGAAGTGCTCCAGGGACGCACCGAGCGCGGAGAACTCGCCGAGGGAGTCCCAGCGGAGGTAGTTCTCCTTGACGAACTGCTGCACGTGCTTCGGCGCGGAACCACCGGCACCCGTCTCGAAGAGCCCACCGCCGGCGAGCAGCGGGACGATCGAGAGCATCTTCGCGCTCGTGCCCAGCTCGAGGATCGGGAAGAGGTCGGTGAGGTAGTCGCGCAGCACATTGCCGGTGACGGAGATGGCGTCCTTGCCGGCGCGGATCTGCGCCAGGCAGAAGGTCACGGCCTCCACGGGCGGGAGGATGCGGATGTCGAGGCCCTCGGTGTCGTGCTGGGGGAGGTACTCGCTCACCTTGGCGATGATCTGAGCGTCGTGCGCGCGCTGCTCGTCGAGGAAGAAGACGGCGGGGGCGCCGGTGGCGCGTGCGCGGGTCACCGCGAGCTTGACCCAGTCCTGCACGGGGATGTCCTTGACCCGGCTCATGCGCCAGATGTCGCCTCGCTCGACGGCGTGCTCGAGGATCGTCTCGCCCGCGGAGGTGGTCACCGTGACGGTGCCGGTCTGCGCGATCTCGAAGGTCGTCGGGTGCGAGCCGTACTCCTCGGCCTTCTGCGCCATGAGACCGACATTCGGCACGGTGCCGATGGTCGCGGGGTCGAGGGCGCCGTTCTTCTTGTGCTCCTCGACGACCGCGGCGTACATCGGGCCGTAGGAGCGGTCGGGCACGAGCGCGAGCGTCTCGGACTGGCCGTTGTCGGCGTTCCACATCTGGCCGGAGTCACGGATGACGACCGGCATCGAGGCGTCGATGATGACGTCGCTCGGCACGTGGAGGTTGGTGATGCCCTTGTCGGAGTCGACCATCGCCAGCGCGGGGCGCTGCGCGGTGAGTGCATCGATGTCGGCGCGGATCTCGTCCCGCTTCGCCGCGGGGAGGGACTCGATCTGCGTGTAGAGCGAGGCCAGGCCGTAGCGCAGGTCGACGTCGGCCTCGGCGAGGGCCTCGGCGTGCTTGTCGACGACCTCGCCGAGCCACTCGGCGACCGCGTGACCGAAGATGATCGGGTCGGAGACCTTCATCATCGTCGACTTGAGGTGCAGGGAGAGCAGCAGACCCTCGGAGCGCGCGACCTCGATCTGCTCGGCGTAGAACGCGCGCAGCGCGGTGGCCGACATGAAGGTCGCGTCGACGATCTCCCCCTTCATCACCGGGAGGGCGTCCTTGAGGACGGTGTGGGCGCCCTCGGTGGTCGTCAGGGTGATCGTCAGGGCGTCGTCGGCAGGCATGACGACGGACTTCTCGTTGCCGTAGAAGTCGCCGGAGGGCATCGAGACGACGCGGGCCTTGTTGTCCGCGGTCCACGGGCCCAGTCGATGCGGGTGCTTCTTCGTGAAGTTCTTCACCGCCAAGGGGGCGCGTCGGTCCGAGTTGCCCTCTCGCAGCACCGGGTTCACCGCGGAGCCGAGGACCGTGGCGTAGGCCGCGGCGACCTGCCGCTCCTCGTCGGTGCTGGGGGAGCCCGGGTAGTCCGGCAGGTCGTAGCCCTGACTCTGCAGCTCGGCGATGGCCGCCTTGAGCTGCGGCACGGAGGCGGAGACGTTGGGCAGCTTGATGATGTTCGCCTCGGGCCGGGTGGCCAGCTCGCCCAGCCGGGCCAGGTGGTCCTCGACGCGCTGCTCATCGGTGAGGCGGTCCGGGAACTGGGCGAGGATGCGGCCGGCGAGCGAGATGTCGCTCGTCTCGAGCTCGACGCCCGTCCCCGAGGTGAAGGCCTGGACGATCGGGAGGAAGGAGTACGTGGCCAGCGCGGGGGCCTCGTCGATCTTGGTCCAGATGATCTTCGCGGTCATGGGTGTCCCTCCGTGGGGGCGTATGGGTTTCGTCACCGCGATCCTCCCACGGGCCGCGCGTGCGCGTGATCGGGGCCACTGACGCCACCCCTGCGGAGCGCTTGGACCACGGGACACAGGCCATCGTCAGGCTTCGGGAAAAGTTTCGTCAGGGTCTGGTAAAGAGGGTAAGGGGTTGGTAAAGTTTCCCGTCAGTAGCCTCGAATCTCGAGGTTAACGGATGAAGGTTTCCGGGGAGGGGACTGGGGGATGCAGTTCGATGTGACTTTGCTCGTGGGCTGGTTGGCGGTGCCGCTGGCGATCTACGGGATGACGGTCGTGGGGGTCCGGTTGCGGGCACGGCGCGCCCCCGTGGCGCGCCCGTTCGACGCGGCGCTGCGGCTGGAGGAGCTGCGCGCACAGCGCGCACCCGGCCACGGGGCCACCCGGGGTCGGATGGCTGAGGCCCTGCGTCTCGCCGAGGGCGCGACCTCCCCACCGGCGCTCCAACAGCATCGTTCCTGACCATGGTCCAACCGGTGCCCGATGAGGCGGGGAAGTGGGCAGACGGACGTCTGGGGATGCGGCAGGTGCAGGTCTGGCTGGCGATCAGTGATGCGGGCGTCATCTTCTGGGCCGTGCTCGGCGCGCAGGTCGTGCGCTTCGGTGTCGACGGCGACACGAACGTCGCCGCCAGCATCGGGGGCTCCACGCTGAGCTACACGACCTTCAGCATCACGTTGGCGCTCGTGTGGTGGCTCAGCCTGCGCTTCCACGGGGTCTACGCGGCGAACATCCTCGGTCACGGAGCTGCCGAGTACCGGCTGCTCGCCACCGGGACCCTGCGCGTCTTCGCGGCCGTCGCCCTCGTGAGCTTCGCGCTGCAGATCCACGTGGCGCGTGGGTACATCCTCCTGGCGCTGCCGGCGGGCCTGCTCGCGCTGTTCGTCTCCCGTCGGATGTGGCGCCTGTGGCTCGGGCGGCGTCGTCAGGCCGGGGAGCTGAACAGCGACGTCCTCGTCGTCGGGGACCCCACCCACGTGCGTGCACTTCTGGACGTGTTCGCGAGCGTGCCCGAGGCCGGGTACCAGGTGGTGGGGGTGTGCACCACCGACGACGACTGGCAGGTCGGGGGCGTACCCCGGCTGGGCAGCGAGCACGATGCGGCGAAGGTGGCCATCGAGCTCGGTGTCGACATCGTCGCCTGCACCGTCTCCCACCTCGGCACCCATGATCTGCGCCGCCTCGGCTGGGCGTTCGAGGGCAGTTCCACCCAGCTCGTCGTCGCTCCCGGACTGACGGAGGTCGCGGGTCCGCGCATCCTGACCCGCCCGGTGGCCGGGCTGCCGCTGCTGCACGTGGAGCCACCGACCTTCTCCGGGCCCAAGTGGGCGCTGAAGTCGGCCTTCGACTGGTTCGGCGCCCTCGCTCTCGTGGTCGCCTTTTCTCCGCTGCTCCTCGTGGTCGCGGTGATCATCAAGCTCCAGGACGGCGGGCCGGTCTTCTTCCGGCAGGAGCGTGTGGGGCTGGGCGAGCGCACCTTCCAGATGACGAAGTTTCGCTCCATGGCCGTCGACGCTGAGGCCCGGTTGGTCGAGGTGCGTCAGAGGCAGATGCAGATGGCCGGGGACGGACCGGCCGTGGCTGGAGTTGACCGGGGGGTCCTGTTCAAGATGGAGGACGACCCGCGCGTGACCCCCTTCGGGCGGTGGATGCGCCGCTACTCGATCGACGAGCTGCCGCAGCTCTTCGACGTGCTCGCCGGGAGGATGAGTCTCGTCGGCCCCCGCCCGCCCCTGCCCTCGGAGGTCCTGCAGTACGGGCACGACGTCCACCGCCGTCTCCTCGTCAAGCCGGGGATGACCGGTCTGTGGCAGATCAACGGTCGCAGCGACCTCTCGTGGGAGGAGGCGGTCCGGTTCGACCTGTACTACGTGGACAACTGGTCGATCACCCAGGACCTGATCATCCTGTGGCGCACGGCCGCCGCGGTGAAGGGACAACGGGGGGCCTACTGACGCTGCGCGACGAGCGAGAGTGCCAGGGGCGTCACGGACCCACCCGGGACGTGGAGTTCGCGGCCCTTCGTCACACGGTCCGCGGACGGTCACCGATGAGACCGAGCACCGGATCACCGCCGAAGTGGTCTCCACTCACGGCGGACTCAGCAGTCCGGCGGCCATCAGTTCACTGATGAAGCGCTCCACCTCGACGCGGACCTCGTCGACGGGCAGCTCGGCAGCCGCTGCAACCCTCTCGGGAAGGGTGACGGCCTCACCATCGATCGCAGCCGACCAGATCAGGGCGGCGGTTCCCTGCAGCACCTGAACTGGTCCGCGAGGCAGCATGGCGACGAAAACCTCGGAGGGGTCGGTGGAGTTCTCGAGCCAGGCGATTCCGGTGGGGATGCGGTAGCTCGTCATCACAAGCCGCGCGATCGGTACTCGGCGACGGCTCGAACCGCGCGGTCAACGAAGGCGGAAGCGATCTCCACCGGCGTGGGGCGACGCCCGAGCTGCATCGCGATGTGGTCGGTGTTGACCAGGGGGAGGCGAGCGATGAGTCTCACCCGTGCCTCCAGACCGGGCGCTGCTGCGATCCGCGCCCGCCATTCGTCGAGGCGGCTGTTGCGAGTCACCGCAGTCCAGAGTTCACGTTCGGCGCTCGGTGGTACTCGCTCCAACTCACCGATACCTATGGTGAAGGCCACGTGTGCCAGCAGGTCCTCCACGCGTTCCATCACGGCATCACGAGAACGGGGATCCACAGCGTGCCAGACGTGCTCGACGTCCTGAGCTGATCGGCCGCCGCTGATGTCGCGTGCGGCATGCAGGACGAGGATGACGATCTGGGCAGCCACGTCGGGGCACGGGCAGTCCACCGTGGCGATGGTTCGCGAGCCCCTGGTCCGCCAGAGCTCGGCGAAGGCATCGCCGGGAGACAGCCCGATGCCGGGATAGAGCCGGTGGACATCGAGGTAGCCCCAGGCCGTGTGCCACAAGGTCGTCGCGTGCTCGAAGGGAGAGCTCGTCGCGAAGCGACCGATGACGTGGTAACCGTTGTCCGTGCACGCGCGCACCAGCCCCTCGACGTGCTCCGGCCGCACCAGGACGTCGACATCACTGGTGGACCGGTTCGGCTGGATCAGTCGCTCGTCGAGGCTGTGGCCCTTGATGTGCAGGATGTCGAACAGGTGCTCGTCGGCGATCTGCTGGACCGCCGCGTGCCCGAACCGCAGTCTGACGTCCAGAGGGACAGGGTAGGTGGGCGCGGGGGCCCCATCCCGGGAGCGAACTCGATCGATGACGCCGCGCATCTCCGCGACCCGCCCCGCCCACGTGGGCACGTCCGTGCTCGCCCCCGTCGGGAAGCGGTCGATGGCTGGGAGTGCCTGACGAACCGTTGAGGCGAAATCCGCCGGGTCGACGACCACCAGTCGATGGTCGGCAGCCTCCCGGAATCCTGAGACGGGCGTACTCACGACCGGTCGGCCGACGGCTCGGTACTCGTACAGCTTGATCGGGTCGAGACTCTCGGTGAAGTCGTCCACGACGTGGGGCACGAGCAGGACGTCGGCGTGCTGGAGATAGCCGGGGACATCACGGTGGTCCTTGTCCCCGAGGAGCGTCGCGCCCGCGGCCGTCAGCCGGTCACGCTCATCGGGGGCCAGTGCGTCCGGGCCGACGAGGACGAGACGACCGCGATCGGCGGTCGCGGTGGCGGTGGCGACACACAGGTCGATGTCCAGCCGGTCGGAGTGCAGGGTCCCGACATACACAGCAGTCGCGCCCGCCGGCAGGTCCGCGGGTCGAGGCGTCGCTCGCGTGGTTGCGGGGTCGACGGCATTGCGCAGGAGGGTCAGCGAGCGGTGGTGGGCCTTGGAGCGCTCAAGCCCGGGGGAGCAGACGACGACCTCCACGGCGTGGTCCATGAGCAGGCGCTCATACCGCTCCAGCCGGGACAGGGTGATCTGGTCGCGATGCGCTTCCAGCCAGTCGTCGGTGATGTCGTACAAGGTGGGCCAACCGGTAAGGGTCATCACTTCGGCGCCGTGGGGGTCATTGACCCACAGCACGGAGGTCGGCATCGCGAGTTTGCGGGCTGCGCGGTGCACGGTCCCCGCCCAGCGTGCGTCTTGGCGGCCGTCGATCCTGCGCGGCAGAAGTTTGGTCGGCTCGAGCAACCAGAGCCCGTCCGGATCGATACCCGGCAGGTGAGGCCCCCGCCGCAGACCCCGACCAGTTCGGGGTAGAGCACCGCCACGGACGGTGTGAAGGGGGTCAGTGGCGGGCTCGACGAAGAGCACCCGGAGTCCGGGGTCGCTCTGGAGCAGGCCGGCGATGAGGTGCTGGTTGCGACGCCAGATCCGATCCCAGGGTTCGAGGGAAATGACGACCATGTTCCGTTCAGCGGGATGGTTGGGCCGGGGACGGATCGCGGCCAAGGCGTGCTGGTACACCTCGTCGGTCGCCGTGGCCTGCGTAGCGATGGAGAACACGGACTGTTGGCGCTCGCGCAGATCGGATCCGTACCGGTCCCGTCGCTGCGGATCGCGCGCCAGGCTCGCCACCTGAGCAGCGGCTGCGGCGGCATCTCGGGGCGGAAACAGGGAGGCACCCGGCGTCGGACCGACGCTCTCGAGGTGCCCCCCGGCGCCGCTGGCGACCACCGGCAGGCCCGAGGCCATGGCCTCGAGCACGGACATGCCGAGGCCCTCGCTGGGGCAGGGCGCCACCAGGAGCCCCGCCCGCGTCATCATCTCTTCCACGTCCGTGCGGTGTCCGAGGAAGTCGGTCGCCGCATGGACGCCGAGATCACGGGCCAGTTCCTCGAGCGAGGACCGTTCGGCACCGTCGCCGGCGATCGCAAGGCGCCACCCCTGCTCGACCAGACCCGACGCGGCGAAGGCCCGGACGGCGATGTCGGTGTCCTTCTCCGTCTCGAGCCGTTGGACGACCAGCACGGTTCGGGTGCGCTCGGCGGCAGGTGGACCGGCGGGGCGGTGAGGAATTCCCGGAAGGACGACACTGGTGTCGTGGCCGGTCGCGTCGGCGATGTACCGACTGACCGCGATCTCGGCCGTGATCCGGCCGGAAGCTGCCGTCACGGCGGCTCTGGTGTGAGGTGTGGATCCGCGTTGAGCAGCGAAGTGTCGGGTGCTCACCACCGCAGTCCCGTACAGCGCCGGCGCAGAGGCCGCGGCGAGGTCGGCAGCCGTCATGTGGGTGGCCACGACGTCCACAGACAGGGCCAGCGGACCGGTGAGCAGACGTACGGCGTGGAAGACACTGAGCACCGGAATCACCCGGACGCCGGGGCGGCCGATGGCGGCGCGCATCTGAGGCACGTCCCCGCCCAGAACGGTCACCTCGTGCCCTCGGTCGTACTGGGCCGCCGCGAGGACGGCGATGTGACGTTCCACCCCCGCGAAGTGGGCAGTGCAGACGAGATGGACGATCCTCATACCGCGACCTCGGCGTCAAGGTCGTGACGATCCTGCTTCTCCCCAGCGAGGACCGGTGCCCCCGTGGCGATCCCGTCTGCCTCACGGAGAGCGTGGACCCCCAGACAGACGCCGGCGATGACGAAGGGGATGGATACCTGCCCTGCGGTCCAGAAGGCATCGAACTGGCTCTGGACGAAACGCGAGAGCAGGACCAGCATGGCCAAGGTCCCGTACGTGGGGGGGACCGTCCGAAGGACCATGATCGAACCGACCATGAGCACGAGGAAACCGAGCAGCCCGAGGAGACCAGCAGAGGTGAGGACCTCGATCTCTGCGTTGGGCGGTTGGATGTTGCCGATGAATTCGGGCGCGAACCACCAACGGAGGCCATGGCCGACGATCGGATTCGTTGACCAGATGTCCATGGAGTCGCGCAACCACGTGAGTCGGGTGAAGTAGGAATTGAACTCGTTGCCGCTGGCGATCTGCTCACGTACGAGCGTGAGCACGATGGCCATGGAGGGGATGATCACGAGCAGGATGCTCTTGGACCGTCGGCGCTCGGTGTGCGAGCGGAAGACGAGGACGAGGAGCGTCACGGCGAGCGCGATGATGGCCTGTCGTGACTGCGTGGCCGCGAGCCCGAGGGCCAGCCACCAGAAGATCGCCGCTCCGAAAGGCCGGTGGATTCCCAACCACACGGGTCGGACGTATGCGATGAGCGCGGTTGTTCCGATGACCGTGCCGAGGAAGTTCTTGTGCAACCCGTATGGGAGGTAGACGGGCTCGGTGGAGCCGTTGGTCAGGTTGATCCCTGCGTGGAGCAGGACCCACCCGGAGAGGACGCAGGCCGCGAGGAGCATGAGGCGAAGCGCAGTGCGCCCATGACGCCCACGTCCGACGGCCCAGCCCAGGATCAGTGCCCCGCCGGTCAGGAACCACGCGTGGAACCACTCGATGGTGTTTGCCGGGTAGGGATTGGCGATGACGGTGAAGAGGGTGGCCGCCTGGTAGGCCGCGGTGAGCCAGAGCAGAGCTCGTAGCGGTGGGGAGTAGGCGTGGCTGCCGAAGGAGACGGCGAGCAGGGTCCCGAGAGCAAGTGCTGCGTCCGACACGGATAGGTCGACCCCACC
This sequence comes from Janibacter sp. GS2, assembly GCF_051200835.1. Taxonomy (GTDB): domain Bacteria; phylum Actinomycetota; class Actinomycetes; order Actinomycetales; family Dermatophilaceae; genus Janibacter. The sequence goes on along the minus strand of NZ_CP195161.1, from coordinate 3,103,749 downwards.
GGCACCGATCCGCTGCGTCACGTACAGCATCGGCAGGCACAGCAGGGGGACAAGTCCTGAATCGAGTGATGTGACCCCGAGGATGAGCACCGCTGCGCCACCCCCCAGAGCCAGGGCGGGGTGCTGGGGGGCGAGCCAGCCCAGGGCCACCGCAGCCACAACGGCCCCGAGGGCGAGCGCGCCCGGTGTCATCCTCTCGTGCAAAGTCAACTGGGGCTCCCGGCGCGTAGGGCTGCCTGGACGGCCACCGGCCCACGAAGGTAGCGGCGCACCCGGTCCCTGGCCACGGCAGCCCGACTGCCGGGTAGGACCAGAGCGCGCGCGGCAGAGCCGACGATCGTCGCCCCTCGTGTGACCTGCCACCCGAGGGGCCCGTAGTGCTTGCGGTGGTACCGCTCCTGCGAGGCGTGGAAGTGGGCCTCCCGCTGTTCGGGGTCCGGGCTCGTCGCAGCGCCGAGGTGTCGCGCCGTGACCTCGGTGACGAGACGATGGCGCCACCCGAGGAGACCGGCCCGGCGGGCCCAGTCGGTCTCTTCCGCGTACAGGAAGAAGGACTCGTCCAGATCCCCGACCTGCCTCAGGGCTTCGCCGCGCAACATAAGCACTGACCCGATGACGTAGTCGTCATGTCGAAGGCCGCCCAGACCGATCGCCTCCACGACGGCGCCCCACGGACTGGGGTAGGGCCAGGCGACGCGTCCTGCCACCCCTGCGCCGTCCACCTGAGCGGGGGCGACGCTGGCCAGGCCCGGGTCGTCGAGAAGTGCCGCGTGCAGCTCCCGTATGCCGACCTCGTCGATGACCGCGTCGGGATTGAGGAGGAGGACGTCGGCGCCCGGCAGCTGGCGTTGTGCAAGACCGTGGTTGACGCCCGCCGCAAAGCCGCCGTTGCCCCCTGGGTCGACGTAGCGCACCCCCACGTCCTCGCAGACGGCACGAACCACGGGGTCCGACGAGTTGTCGACGACGGTCACCGGCAGATGCGAGACCGGTGCCAGCGTCTCGCGGAGCAGCTCGTGGCTGTGGTAGGCCACGACGATGATCTCGGGGCCACGGTCCGGGGCCTGTTGCTCGCGCTTGGCCACCTGCTCGTACATCGCCACGTACTCCCGACCGATGGTGTCCCAGTCGTACGTCCGAGCGCGCACGATCCCCTGAGAACGCATTGTCTTCGACAAGGCGGTGTCCGTGCCAACCGCGTCCAACGCCCGGCCCAG